>NZ_JBLIWA010000036.1:0-79342 GCF_047525675.1 Streptomyces sp. 796.1
CCTCACCCGTGAGGTTGTCGTCCTTCTCGCGCAGCAGCTTCTTCTCCCGCGCGTACTTGTTGATCAAGTACGTGAGCGCCGCGCGGAAGCCCTCCTCGTGGGTGCCGCCCTCATGGGTGTGGATGGTGTTCGCGAAGGAGTAGACACCCTCGGTGTACTGGGTGTTCCACTGCATCGCGACCTCGACGGAGAGCAGCCGCTCCTTGTCCTCCGCCTCGATGTCGATCACCGTGGGGTGCACCAGCTCGCCCTTGCGGGAGTTGAGGTACTTCACGAAGTCGACGATGCCGCCCTCGTAGTAGTACCGCGCCGAGAGCGGCTTGCCCTCCTCGTCCACGTGCGCCGCGCGCTCGTCGGTGAGGGCGATGGTCAGTCCCTTGTTGAGGAACGCCATCTCCTGGAACCGGCGGGCCAGCGTCTCGAACGAGTACTCCGTCGTCTCGAAGACGTCCGGGTCGGCCCAGAAGGTGACCGTGGTGCCGGTCTCCTGCACCGCCTCGTTCTTGGCCAGCGGGGCGGTCGGAACGCCCAGCTTGTAATCCTGCGTCCAGCGGAAACCATCCCGCTTGACCTCGACGGCGACCTTCGTCGAGAGCGCGTTGACGACGGAGACGCCCACGCCGTGCAGACCACCGGAGACGGCGTAGCCACCGCCGCCGAACTTGCCGCCCGCGTGCAGCACGGTCAGCACGACCTCGACGGCCGGCTTCTTCTCCACCGGGTGCAGGTCGACGGGGATGCCGCGCCCGTTGTCGATGACGCGCACGCCACCGTCGGGCAGGATCGTCACGTCGATCGTGTCCGCGTGTCCGGCCAGCGCCTCGTCAACGGCGTTGTCCACGACCTCCTGGACCAGGTGGTGCAGACCGCGCTCACCGGTGGACCCGATGTACATGCCGGGCCGCTTGCGGACCGCGTCCAGGCCCTCAAGGACCGTGATCGCACTCGCGTCGTACGAGGACGTCGCCTCGGCTCCGACGGGGTCCTGTACGGCGGCGTCCTCCGCGTTCGGGGAAGCGGTGATCTTCTCGTTGGGGTTGCCGGAATCGGCCACGAAGCGCCCTTTCTGGCACAGCAGAGCCGAACCCCTGGTACGGAGGACCGGCCTTGTCTTTCGAATGCCCCGCACACACGTGAACCACCGTGTGCGCAAGCGGCGACGGTGTACTTCAGTCTACCGGTAAGCACTGACAGAATTGGGGCTTGCGGGCGTCTGAGTCGGCGACTGCCGCCCTGAACCTCCACCTTCCTACTCCCCATATCTGGTCCGGGCCTCCAAGAGGCTCACACAGGCACTCAGCGCTTCGACCCAACAACGACCGGCAATGTGACCGTCGTCTCACCCCTCTCGCCCGTCCCAGCACCGCACCAGCGCCGTATGAGGGGAGCACGAGGCCCCGCCGAGGACGGGGGTACGCGCCCGCCGGCGGAACGCCGCCCCACTCCCCGCGCCCACCGCGTACGCCCATCGCCGCGCCGCGCACCGCCGGCGAACGCATCACCGCAGGTCGCAGAAATATGCCAACAACACATGGGGAGCGCACAGGCCCCCGACACCGCGTCACCCCGCCCGCCCCACCGCGGGGCCCCCGGTCCTTCCCACCCGCCCCGCCCCGCACGGCTGAATTCCGCCGTCGCACCTTCCTCGGCACACCCGGCCGGGGAGCGCTGCGAAACGCCGCGGGACGCGGGGGGTAAGGGGGCACCGGGAGCGGACAGGGAGGCGCGGGGCCGGGAGGGGAGAGAGGCGGAGCAGGTACGCGAGAACGCCAAGCGGGCCGGCGCGCAGCGGAGTTGCCCCCGGGCCGGGCCCCCATCCGCGTACGAGCACCCACGTACGAGCATCCGCGTACCAGAGAGCAGGCAGCACACGGGGGCACCAGGATGCGACGGAGAACAAGGCCACCGAACCGGCACGCAAAGCAACCTGCCGCGCCCCAACACCCCGGCGGGCAAGCGGAGTTGATGCCTCATACCATCGGCACCAGCCGCCCCGGCCGACCCAACAGCCAACGCCCCGTACGGCCGCCGACCCCATCAGCCGGCACCGAAACCGGCACCAGCCCCGCACGCCGGCGCACACCACACACCGCACGCCGGCGCCGGCCATCGCCCGTACGCCCGCCGCAGCCGCGCCAGCTCAGCCGTACGTGTCGCCCGGGCCGCGGCTGCCCGGCGCGCGCAGCGGCCCGTACCGCCGGCTCGGGCCGCCCGGTCCGAGGACCTTCAGCAGTCGGACGGTCCCCTGGCCCAGATCCGCATTGAGTCGGGCCACCAACTGCGGTGCGAGAAGCCGGAGTTGAGTGGCCCAGGCGGTCGAGTCGCAGCACACGGTCAACACCCGGGCGTCCTCGTCGTACCGCTGCGGCTCGCAGTGCTGGGCCACCTCGGGCCCCACCAGTTGCGGCCAGCGGCCCATCACGCCGCCGACCGCGGCCGGGGCCTCCCAACCGCGCTCGGTGATCAGCCTGTTGATGGCGGCGCCGAGCGGCAGCGGATCGCGGCCGTCCGCCCGCGCGCCGGAGCGCAGGCCGCCCCGCCGCGCCTGCTTCTTCTGCTGCACCGCGGCACCGTGCGCCCGGGCCCGCTCCTTCGCCGCGCGCAGCGCCACCCGGGCCAGGTCGACACCAGTCGGCTCGGCCGACGCACCGGCCGCGGCCGGGCGCTCCGCCGCGGCGGGGCGCCCGGCATCCCGGCCCGCTTCCGTCCCGCGCACACCCTCGGCATCCCGCCCGGGGCCACTCACCGACCAGGTCATACGCGTTCCACCACACCTTCCGAGACCGCGTACCGCGCGCCCGCGAGCGCCCCCGGAACGTCATCGTCCACCGCGGCCGTCACCAGCACCTGCTCCCCCGGAGCGACCAGTTCCGCGAGCCGCTCACGGCGGCGCGCGTCGAGTTCGGCGAAGACGTCGTCGAGCACCAGGACCGGCTCGTTGCCCTCGGCGCGCAGCAGGTCGTAGGAGGCGAGCCGCAGCGCCAGCGCGTACGACCAGGACTCGCCGTGGCTCGCGTACCCCTTCGCGGGCAGGTCACCCAGCTTGAGCAGCAGGTCGTCGCGGTGCGGGCCGACCAGCGTGACGCCGCGCTCGATCTCCCGCTTGCGGGCCTCGCCGAGCGCCGCGAGCAGCAGCCCGGACAGCTCGGAGCGGTCCGTTCCGGCGTGCAGCCCCGCCGCTCCGGCCGCCTCGCCGATCGAGCTGCGGTACTCCAGACCGACCGGCCCGCCCCCCGGGGCGAGCTGCTCGTACGCCTTGTCGGCCAGCGGGTGCAGCGCGGCCACCAGGTCGAGCCTGCGGGCCAGCAGCTCCGAACCGGCCTGGGCCAGGTGCTGGTCCCAGACGTCCAGCGTCGACAGGTCGAGCTGCCGGCCGCCGTGCCGGCGGGCCATGGCCGCCGTCTTCAACAGCGTGTTGCGCTGCTTGAGCACCCGGTCGTAGTCCGAGCGCACCCCGGCCATCCGCGGCGACCTGGCCGTGACCAGCTCGTCGAGCAGCCGCCGCCGCTCGCCGGGGTCGCCCTTGACCAGCGCCAGGTCTTCTGGGGCGAACAGCACGGTCCGTACGATGCCGATCACGTCACGCGGTCTGACCTGCGACGATCGGTTGATCCTGGCGCGGTTGGCCTTGCCCGGGTTCAGTTCGAGCTCGATGAGCTGCTGCCGGTCGCCCTGCACCACGGCGGCCCGGACGATCGCCCGCTCGGCGCCCATCCGCACCAGCGGGGCGTCCGTGGAGACCCGGTGGCTGGCGAGCGTCGCGAGGTAGCCGACGGCCTCGACCAGATTGGTCTTGCCCTGCCCGTTGGGCCCCACGAAGGCGGAGACGCCCGGGTCGAGCGGCACCTCGACCCGGGCGTACGAGCGGAAGTCGGCGAGTGACAGATGCGAGACGTGCATGGCTCCCGTATCGACCTCCCCCGTCGTTCCTGCGTTGGGTGCGGCCCACCGGGGACCGCACGACCTGCGATGACTCGTGCTGTTACGCGTGCTGTGACGCGGGCGCGGAAGGGCCCGCGATCACTTGTCCGTGCTGCTCGTCACCGCGTGGCCGCCGAACTGGTTGCGGAGCGCGGCGATCATCTTCATCGACGGCGAGTCGTCCTGCCGCGAGCTGAAGCGGGCGAACAGCGAGGCGGTGATCGCGGGCAGCGGCACCGCGTGGTCGATGGCCGCCTCGACGGTCCACCGGCCCTCGCCGGAGTCCTGCGCGAAACCGCGCAGCTTCTCCAGGTGCTCATCGTCGTCCAGCGCCCGAACGGCCAGGTCAAGCAGCCAGGACCGGATGACCGTGCCCTCCTGCCAGCTACGGAAGACCTCGCGGACGTCGGTGACCGAGTCCACCGCCTCCAGCAGCTCCCAGCCCTCGGCGAAGGCCTGCATCATGGCGTACTCGATGCCGTTGTGCACCATCTTGGCGAAGTGGCCGGCGCCGACCTTGCCCGCGTGCACCGAGCCGAATTCGCCCGCCGGCTTCAGCGCGTCGAAGATCGGCTGCACCTTGGCGACGTGTTCTTCGGCGCCGCCGTACATCAGCGCGTAGCCGTTCTCCAGGCCCCACACGCCGCCGGAGACACCGCAGTCCACGAAGCCGATGCCCTTCTCGGCGAGCTCGGCGGCGTGCTTCTCGTCGTCCGTCCAGCGCGAGTTGCCGCCGTCGACCACGACGTCGCCGGGCGACAGGAGCGCCCCGAGCTCGTCGATCGTGGACTGGGTGGGTGCCCCGGCGGGGACCATGACCCACACCACGCGCGGCCCCTGAAGCTGGCCGACCAGTTCTTCCAAGCTCGCCACGTCGGCGAGATCCGGGTTGCGGTCGTATCCGATGACGGTGTGGCCTGCACGGCGGATGCGCTCGCGCATGTTGCCGCCCATCTTGCCAAGACCGACGAGACCGAGCTCCATCACTAATCCTTCTTGCCGGAGTGAGTGCGTTGGGTAACGCAGCCGAGCCTACGCCGGCGGCCGTGTGCACGACTGTGGGCTCCACCGCTCATACGGGATGTCCGGCACACTCCGGAACCTCACGCTTTGCCCGGTGGAAACGGCGCCCACTGTGCTCACTCTGAGCCACCCTGACGCGATCCGCGCGGTGGGCCGTGGACGCTGCCACGGCCCGGCCTCTCCGCGCCTCAGCCCGACAGCCGCACCGGCATGATCAGGTACTTGTACGCCTCGTCCGCCTCCGCGTCGACCGCGGGCTTGCCGCTCAGCAGGGCGGGCTTGGTCGAGGTGGTGAAGGAGAGCTGGGCCACCGGCGAGTCGATGGCGCTGAGCCCGTCCAGCAGGAAGGTCGGGTTGAAGGCGATCGAGATGTCGTCGCCGTCGAGCTGCGCGTCGACCCGCTCCACAGCCTGTGCATCGTCGCTGGAGCCGGCCTCCAGGATCAGCACGCCCTGCTCGAAGCTCAGCCGGACCGGGGTGTTCCGCTCCGCCACCAGGGCCACGCGCTTGACGGCCTCGACGAACGGCGCGGTCTCGATCACGGCGATGGAGTTGAACTCCGTCGGGAAGAGCGTGCGGTACTTCGGCAGGTCGCCTTCGAGGAGACGGGTGGTGGTCCGCCGCCCGGCGCCCTCGAAACCGATCAGCCCCTCGCCCGCACCCGACCCGGCCAGCGCGATGCTCACGGTGTCACCGCTGGTCAGCGACTTGGCGGTGTCCAGGAGCGTCTTGGCGGGCACCAGCGCGACCGCGGACACGTCGGCCGCCTCCGGCTTCCACAGGAACTCGCGGACCGCGAAGCGGTAGCGGTCGGTGGAGGCGAGGGTGACGTGGTCGCCCTCGATCTCGATGCGCACACCGGTGAGCACCGGCAGCGTGTCGTCACGGCCGGCGGCGATGGCGACCTGGGCGGCAGCGGCGGCGAACACCTCACCGGGCACGGTGCCGGTGGCGGTGGGCATCTGCGGCAGCGCCGGGTACTCCTCCACCGGCAGGGTGTGCAGGGTGAAGCGGGAGGATCCACAGACGACCGTCACCCGTACACCGTCTGTGGAAATCTCCACCGGCCGGTTGGGCAGCGCCCGGCAGATGTCGGCGAGCAGCCGGCCGGAGACCAGGACGGTGCCGTCCTCCTCCACGTCCGCCTCGACGGAGACGCGGGCGGAGACCTCGTAGTCGAAGCCGGAGAGGCTCAGCGCGCCCTCCTCCGCCTTCAGCAGCAGGCCCGCGAGGACGGGGACGGGCGGACGGGCCGGGAGGCTGCGGGCTGCCCAAGCCACTGCCTCCGCGAGTACATCGCGCTCCACCCGGATCTTCACCGGAACCGCCTCCTGCTGTTGCTGACTCGCCCTGCTGGCCTTCGTCGTCGGCTGATTGCCGGAGACCAGTCTGACGTACGCCACCGACAGCGAGCGCGCCTCGGGGTCAAGTCCGTACGAAGGCGTTCGAGCGACCCGCAGCCAAGTTGTGCACAGGCCCCACTTCGAAACGAACTTCTCGCTCTAACTGTGTGGTCGTAGTAGTAGGGCCTGTGGAAACCGTGGATAACTTCCTTTGCGCAGGTCACAGCGCATTTTTTGTCCACTGACCCTGTGGGCGACGGCGGTGGATAACTAGGGGTCGCTGTGGACCACCGAAAGTTCTGCACACCCGATACACAGGGGAGGGCTAGTTCTCCCCAGCCGCGTCCCCAGTTTTACCCAGGTTCTGCACAGCCCAACCCGAGGGGTTGATGTGATGCCTTTCACTCGTGACGGTGAGAGCGGGTGTCATGTTGCCGAACAGTGGACAACGGTGTGGAGAAGACACCAAAAGCTGTGCACAAGCGCCGCTGAGCTGTGGGTAGCCGGTGGACAACCGTGGGGAGGGGGCTGTGGATAAAAAATCATCCACAGCCTGTGGATAGTGGTTGGCCACAAATCCACACCCCTCTGACCTCGGAAGATCCTCCCGCACCCGGGGTGCCTGTGGACACAGTTGGGATAGTCCAGACGTCCCCAACCTGTGGACGCAAAATAGTGGGCACATCTGTGGAGAAGACCCGTGTCCCCCCTCGAATTCGAACAAGCTGGCCGCCGAAGTGCCCTCGCCGTAGCCACCCCGTAGCCGTCCCCCGACGCGTTCCGGACCGATCGGTGAACGCAGAAAGGCGCCCCAGGATCGCTCCAGGGGCGCCTGACGAAGGCGGCTTCGGCCGTACACACCTGTGCACAAGGGTGGGGAAAGCGACGGCGGGTCCGGCGCCCGCCGCCCCGTCAGCCCGGCCCGTTCGCCCCGCCGCCCACGCCATCCGCCGGCCCAACGGGCCCCGGCGAACCGGCGGTTGGCGGACCCGAAGGAGCCCGGCCGCGTACGGCCGCGCGGGCTCGCGCGCGTACCGCCGACAGGTACCCAGCCGCTGACGCGCACTCAGCCACAGCCACGGACGGCGACTCGTACGGTCGCGCGGGATGGCAAGAGACGCCGTACGAGGGCGCGGGGGCCGACGGGCTCGTACGGCTGGGGCCAGCACGCGCGCGAGGAGGTTGCCGCAACGGGGACGGGAACCAGGGCGGTGGATCGCCGGACGACGGCCCCGCGGGCGACTCGCGGGCGGGGTGGCGTCAGCCGTTCTTGATGCGGTTGGTGAGCTCGGTCACCTGGTTGTAGATGGAGCGCCGTTCGGCCATCAGCGCGCGGATCTTGCGGTCGGCGTGCATCACCGTCGTGTGGTCACGGCCGCCGAACTGGGCGCCGATCTTCGGCAGCGACAGGTCCGTCAGCTCGCGGCAGAGGTACATCGCGATCTGCCGCGCCGTCACCAGCACCCGGCTGCGCGACGCGCCGCACAGGTCGTCGACGGTGTGCCCGAAGTAGTCGGCGGTCGCCGCCATGATCGCGGTCGCCGTGATCTCCGGCGCCGCGTCCTCGCCGCCGGGGATCAGGTCCTTCAGCACGATCTCGGTCAGCCCCAGGTCCACCGGCTGCCGATTGAGGCTGGCGAACGCGGTGACCCGGATCAGCGCGCCCTCCAGCTCCCTGATGTTGCGCGAGATGCGGGAGGCGATGAACTCCAGCACCTCGGGCGGCGCGTTGAGCTGCTCCTGCACCGCCTTCTTGCGCAGGATCGCGATCCGCGTCTCCAACTCGGGCGGCTGCACATCGGTGATCAGCCCCCACTCGAAGCGGTTGCGCAGCCGGTCCTCAAGGGTCACCAACTGCTTGGGCGGCCGGTCCGAGGAGAGCACGATCTGCTTGTTGGCGTTGTGCAGCGTGTTGAAGGTGTGGAAGAACTCCTCCTGCGTCGACTCCTTGCTCGCCAGGAACTGGATGTCGTCCACGAGCAGGATGTCCATGTCGCGGTACCGCTTGCGGAAGGCATCGGCCTTGCCGTCGCGGATGGAGTTGATGAACTCGTTGGTGAACTCCTCCGAGCTCACGTACCGCACCCGGGTCCCCGGGTAGAGGCTGCGCGCGTAGTGCCCGATGGCGTGCAGCAGGTGCGTCTTGCCGAGCCCGGACTCGCCGTAGATGAACAGCGGGTTGTACGCCTTGGCCGGCGCCTCGGCCACCGCCACCGCGGCGGCGTGCGCGAAGCGGTTGGAGGCACCGATGACGAAGGTGTCGAAGAGGTACTTCGGGTTCAGTCGCGCGGTCGGCTCGCCGGGGCCGGAGGCCGGCGCGGGCTGCGCGGCGAGCGGCCCCGGCGCACCGGTGGGCGCGGTCGGGCCGCCCCCTGGCCCCGGGCCCGGACCACCGGGGCCCGGCCTGGGCAGCACGGACGAGGGGTCGGCGGGGTCGCGGCGCGGCCCGTCGTAGGGCCCGCCGCCGTGGGCCGGCGGCGCGTGCTGGGGGTGCTGGCCGCGTTGTGCGTACGGGTCGGAGTCCGGGAAGCCGCCGAGTCGGGGCTGCTGCCAGTTGTAGTCGCCGCGCCCGTCGGGCCCGGCGCCACTGCCGGACCGCGGCCAGGCGCCCGGCTCGGGGCGCTGCTGCGCGTAGTCGGGGTAGGCGGGACGGGCGCTGGGCAGTTCGTCACCCGGGCGGCCGTAACCCTCCCGCCCGTCGTACGACTCCCGGCTGTCGCGCCCGTCGTAGCCGCCGGGGGCCTCGCGCGCCTCGTACGCCTCGCGTCCTTCGTAGGCGTCCCGCTGGTCGTACGCGTCCCGCCCGTCGTACGGCTCGTAGCCGTCCCGGGCGCTTTCGTACCCCTCGCGCGCGTCCCGTCCGGAACGCACCTCCCTGGCGTCGCGTCCTTCGTAGGCGTCCCGCCCGTCGTAGCCCTCGCGCGGCGCGTCTCCGTACCGGGACTGCTGGCCGGCGTGCGCCGACGGGTGCGGCGGTGGCGTGTGCTGCTGCGGGGGGCCCTGGGGCTGGGGTGCGACGGGTTCGTTCTTCGAGTCGTCGACGGTGATCGCGATCCGGATCGGGCGCCCGCACTCCCGGCTGAGCGCATCGCTGATCAGCGGCGCGAGCCGGCCCTCAAGCACACCCTTGGCGAACTCGTTGGGCACCGCGAGCAGCGCGGTGTCGGCGACCAGCGCCAGCGGCTGGCAGCGGTTGATCCAGTGCTCGTCCTTCGCCTCGACGCCCTGCCCTCTGCCCTCGCCCCGTAGCTGCTCCAATACGCGTGGCCACACTGCGGCAAGATCAGCAGGTACGTCAGCCACAGGGCACGCTCACTCACTCACTCGGAGGGGGACGCCGACAGGTCCCACGAATGCGTGGTTCTTGGGACGGGCGGGAAGGATTCGAAGTTCCGCCACGGTAGTCAGGCCGACGCGGGTGGTTCAAGTCGTTGTCCACAGGGTGTGTACAAATGTGCCATGCGCCGTCGCCCCGTGTTCTGGCGACCCGGTATACGGTGGCCGCGGAGTGGTACGCCCGCTCTGGTTTGACCGAATGGCGTAGCCGCGCGTACCGTGACCAGGTCGAGTTGTCGATGGCTGCTGCCGCCTGCCTCCGATGGGCATACATCCACGAACCGTGGTGAAGAAGCGGTGCACTCGGGCGTATGCGAGCTTCTCGTGGGCGCACGGTGACAGCCAGGCGATGTCCCGCCACCACACGAATCATTTCTGGAGCCCCCGAGTGAGCAAGCGCACCTTCCAGCCGAACAACCGCCGCCGCGCGAAGACCCACGGCTTCCGGCTGCGTATGCGCACCCGTGCCGGCCGCGCGATTCTCGCGTCCCGCCGTGGCAAGGGTCGCGCCCGCCTGTCCGCCTGACCGCACAGGTCATGACGTGCTGCCTTCCGAGCATCGGCTGAGGCGGCGCGAGGACTTTGCGACCGCGGTACGCCGAGGACGCAGGGCCGGGCGCCCGCTCCTCGTCGTGCACCTTCGAAGCCGCACCTCGGACCCGCACCCACCTGGGGAAATCGTTCCCCCGGTGCGTGCGGGTTTCGTCGTCAGCAAAGCGATCGGCAACGCCGTCACCCGCAACCTGGTGCAGCGCCGTCTGCGCCACCTGGTGCGCGATCGGCTCGACCGCTTCCCCCCCGGTAGCCTGGTAGTCGTACGGGCGCTGCCCGGCGCTGGCGAGGCGGGCCACGATCAGTTGGCCCACGACCTCGACACCGCGATACGGCGGCTGCTGGGCGGGGCCTCCTCTGAGACCCCCTCGGCGAAGCCCGGGGGAGAGACCAAGGGGAGGGTGCCGCGATGAAGTACCCGCTGCTGTGGTTGATCAAGCTCTACCAGTGGACCATCAGCCCGATGCTGGGGCCGGTCTGCAAGTACTACCCGTCGTGTTCGCACTACGGCTACACGGCCATCAACGTGCACGGCGCGGTGAAAGGCACGGCGCTGACGGCCTGGCGCATCCTGCGCTGCAACCCGTGGTCGCACGGAGGCGTCGACCACGTACCCGCCCGGAAGCGACCGGTGTGGCACCAGTGGCTACGCGACCGCCTCGGCGGACGAACCACGGCCAAGGCCGCCGCCCAGCCCGAGACTCAGCCCAACGCCCAAGGAGCCTGATTCGTGGACACGATCCTCGGTCCTCTCTATGAAGTCGTTTCCTGGATCATCGTCCAGTTCCACTCGCTGTACAGCCTCGTCTTCGACAAGAACAGCGGCTGGGCTTGGGGTCTGTCGATCGTCTCGCTGGTGGTGCTCATCCGCATCTGCCTGATCCCGCTCTTCGTGAAGCAGATCAAGGCGACGCGGAACATGCAGGCGCTCCAGCCCCGGATGAAGGCGATCCAGGAGCGCTACAAGAGCGACAAGCAGCGTCAGTCCGAAGAGATGATGAAGCTGTACAAGGAGACGGGCACCAACCCGCTCTCCAGCTGTCTGCCCATCCTGGCGCAGTCGCCGTTCTTCATCGCGCTCTACCAGGTGCTCAACAAGATCGCGAACAACCACCCGGTCGGCTCGATCAACCAGGACCTGGTGGACAGCGCCCGTGAGGCGCACATCTTCGGCGCCCCGCTGTCCGTGAAGTTCATGAGCAGCGCCTCCAAGGTCGAGGGGCTCGGGGCCTCGCTCACCGACGTGCGCGTCGTCACGATCACCATGATCATCCTCATGTCGGCGTCGCAGTTCTTCACCCAGCGTCAGCTCATGACGAAGAACGTCGACCTCACGGTCAAGACGCCGTTCATGCAGCAGCAGAAGATGCTGATGTACATCTTCCCGATCATGTTCGCCGTCTTCGGCATCAACTTCCCCGTCGGTGTCCTCGTCTACTGGCTGACCACCAACGTGTGGACCATGGGGCAGCAGATGTACATCATCCGCCGCAACCCCACCCCCGGCAGCCTCGCCTACACCAAGCGCCAGGAACGACTGCGGGCCAAGGGCAAGCTCAAGGAGGACCCGGAGGTCGTCGAGGCGCGGCAGGCGGTCGAGACGGCCCGGGCCAACCGCACGCAGCCCAAGCGCCAGTCCAAGTCGCAGCGCCAGTCCGGGGCGGCCCAGGGCGGCACCAAGACGGCGGGCACGGCGCAGGGCGGCGCGAAGGACGAGCCGACGGACGCCAAGCCCGGCCAGGCATCGAGCACCCGGGGCGCGGGTCGGGCCAGGGCCACGGCGCAGGCCGGCGGTGCGAAGGGCTCCCCCGCGCAGTCCGGCAAGCCCTCGCTGGAGAAGGGGAAGAAGGGGGCCCAGTCCGGCAAGTCCACCGGCAGCTCCGCCTCCGGTTCCTCCCGTAACGCCAAGTCCGGGCAGCGCAAGGGCCAGCGCGGCCCCAAGCACCCGTCCAAGAAGTAACGAAGGAGTCCATCCGTGACCGAAGGCACCACCCCGGCCGAGGGTGTCGACACCCTGACCCGCCTGGAGCAGGAAGGCGAGATCGCGGCCGACTACCTTGAGGGCCTGCTGGACATCGCGGACCTCGATGGCGACATCGACATGGATGTCGAGGCGGACCGCGCCGCGGTGTCGATCATCAGCGACTCGACCAGCCGTGATCTACAGAAGCTGGTCGGCCGGGACGGCGAGGTGCTGGAAGCGCTACAGGAGCTCACCCGGCTCGCGGTGCACCGGGAGACCGGCGACCGCAGCCGGCTGATGCTGGACATCGCGGGCTTCCGGGCGCGCAAGCGGACCGAGCTCTCGGAGCTGGGTACCCAGGCCGCCGAGGAGGCCAAGGGCAGCGGTCAGCCGGTGAAGCTGGACCCGATGACCCCCTTCGAGCGCAAGGTCGTGCACGACGCGGTGGCGGCGGCCGGCCTGCGGAGCGAGTCTGAGGGCGAGGAGCCCGAGCGTCGGGTGGTCGTCCTTCCCGCGTGATCTGTTCCACCCCCTCCGGGCCCGGCGCCTGAGAGGGAGACCGTACGTCCGGCCCCGTCTGTCCACAGGCGGGGCCGGAGTTTGTCAGCTAGGGCAACGGCATGTCGAGAGGAAGGACGGTCCCTCGTGGCGGAGGCAACGGAGGAACTTCCCCCAGCGCCGGAGGCGGCGCGAGAGGTGTTCGGTGACCGCTTTCCGGAGGTCGTGCGGTACGCCGAGCTGTTGGCCGATGTCGGGGTCACCCGCGGGCTGATCGGACCGCGCGAGGTGCCGCGGCTGTGGGAGCGGCACCTGTTGAACTGTGCCGTGCTCTCCGAGGCGGTCCCCGAAGGCGTCACGGTCTGCGATGTGGGCTCGGGGGCCGGGCTGCCGGGCATCCCGCTCGCCCTGGCCCGCCCGGACCTGCGGATCACCCTGCTGGAGCCGCTGCTGCGCCGGACCAACTTCCTTCAGGAGATGGTGGAGCTGCTGGGCCTGGACCACGTCACGGTGGTGCGCGGCCGGGCGGAAGAGGTGCTGGGCAAGCTCCAGCCGGTGCACGTGGTGACCGCGCGTGCGGTGGCGCCGCTGGACCGACTGGCGGGGTGGGGCGTGCCGTTGCTCCGCCCGTACGGCGAGATGCTGGCGCTCAAGGGCGACACGGCGGCCGAGGAACTGAAGAGCGCCCGGGCGGCCCTCAGCAAGCTCGGCGTGGTGGAGACCTCGGTGCTCCAGGTGGGAGCGGGCATCGTCGATCCGCCGTCCACGGTGGTGCGGGTCGAGGTGGGCGAGAGCCCCGGCGGAGTGCGGTTCGCCGCCAAGCGGGCGAAGGCCGCCCGGAAGGGGCCGCGCCGCCGCCGCTGAGTGGGGTACGGGCCCGGCGCCCGATTCCGCGGTCCCCTGTGGCGTAGGGGAGCAGCGGTTCGCGCCCCCGGTGGAGAGCCGTGCTGGGTAGCTCGTACGGAGCACACCGCGCAGAGCGGGCAGTGCTCCATACAAGCTGCCAAAACTATGCATATCGGAGTGTCGGGGTGGTGCGCGGGACGACCCCGTGCATCGTGTTTCACGTGAAACGTCGCTCTCTGCTGCATGGAATCATCAGCCGCGGCCGTGCGGCTGCCACACCGCGCGACCTCCGGGCCCGACGGGGGGCTGATTTATCCACAGGAGGACGGGCCTCGCTGGTTCACAACCCCGAAAGCATGACAGGCTCTATCCATCGCGAGCCTGATGTCGAGGAGAGTGAATCCTTGCGGTCCGACGCCAACATCGCGGGGCCGATGACCGAACCGGTCCCCGGCCCCCGTACCGCTGAGCCCTCCCCGGGCGTACACCCGGGGCATCCAGCCTCGGGGGAGGATGTTTCACGTGAAACGCCGCCTCCGATGGACGGCTCCCCTGGCTACGAGGGGGAAGCTCCGGCGCCCATCGGCCGAGCGGCACAGCTTGCCGTAGCGGCCCTGGGACGCTCGGGTGAGGGCCTCCCCCGTCCCCAACAGACCCGAGTCATGGTGGTGGCCAACCAGAAGGGCGGCGTGGGCAAGACCACGACGACCGTCAACCTGGCGGCTTCGCTGGCCCTCCATGGCGCCCGGGTACTGGTGATCGACCTGGACCCGCAGGGGAACGCCTCCACCGCCCTGGGGATCGACCACCACGCCGAGGTGCCGTCCATCTACGACGTCCTGGTCGACAGCAAGCCGCTGTCCGACGTCGTGCAGCCGGTGCCCGACGTGGAGGGGTTGTTCTGCGCGCCGGCCACCATCGACCTGGCTGGTGCGGAGATCGAGTTGGTCTCCCTGGTGGCCCGGGAGAGCCGCCTTGAGCGCGCCATCCAGGCGTACGACCAGCCGCTGGACTACATCCTCATTGACTGCCCGCCCTCGCTCGGCCTGCTGACGGTCAATGCGCTGGTCGCCGGCGCCGAGGTGCTCATCCCGATCCAGTGTGAGTACTACGCGCTGGAGGGGTTGGGCCAGTTGCTGCGGAACGTCGAGTTGGTACGCGGCCATCTGAACCCCAAGCTCCACGTCTCGACCATCCTGCTGACGATGTACGACGGCCGTACCCGGCTGGCTTCGCAGGTGGCGGACGAGGTGCGCAGCCATTTCGGCAGCGAGGTGCTGCGTACGAGCATCCCCCGCTCCGTACGGATCTCCGAGGCCCCGAGCTACGGGCAGACGGTACTCACCTACGACCCGGGGTCCAGCGGGTCGCTCTCCTACCTTGAGGCGGCCCGCGAGATCGCGTTGCGCGGGGCCGGCGTCTACTACGACGGGCACCATGCGCACGCGACGTCCAACGGGAATCCACAGCTTGAGCAGCACGATATGTCGAAGGGGATGCAGTGACTGAGCGACGGAGGGGGCTGGGCCGCGGACTTGGCGCGCTGATTCCCGCTGCCCCGAAGGGCACCGACGGCGCTTCGCCGACGGTGGGCGCCGGTGCGGCCTCGCCGACGGCGGTCCCCGTGCTCTCGCCCGAGCGGGGCGTTGCGGCGGCCAAGGTCACGACCTTGCCTCCCGGCGGCTCGACGCGTGACGAGACGGTCTCTCCAGCGAGCGTTTCACGTGAAACCGAGGGCGTGTTCCACGAGGACGTCGTATCGGCCGCGTCGATCGATGGCGGCCTGGGCGCCCACTTCGCCGAACTGCCGCTGGACTTCATCACCCCCAACCCCCGCCAGCCGCGCGGCGTCTTCGACGAGGACGCCCTTGCCGAGTTGGTGACCTCCATCCAGGAGGTCGGGCTCCTCCAGCCGATCGTCGTCCGTCAGTTGGGCCCCGAGCGCTACGAGCTCATCATGGGCGAACGGCGCTGGCGGGCCTGTCGCGAGGCGGGCCTGGAGCAGATTCCCGCGATCGTCCGGGCCACCGACGACGAGAAGATGCTGCTGGACGCGCTGCTGGAGAACCTGCACCGCGCCCAGCTCAACCCGTTGGAAGAGGCCGCGGCGTACGACCAGTTGCTGAAGGACTTCAACTGCACGCACGACGAGTTGGCCGACCGCATCGGGCGCTCCCGCCCACAGGTCTCCAACACGCTGCGGCTGCTGCGGCTGTCGCCGTCCGTGCAGCGCCGGGTGGCGGCCGGGGTGCTCTCGGCCGGACATGCCCGGGCGCTACTCGCGGTCGACGACTCGGAGGAGCAGGACCGGCTGGCCCACCGCATCGTCGCGGAGGGGCTCTCGGTGCGGGCGGTGGAGGAGATCGTGACCCTGATGGGGTCGCGGCCGAACAGCACGCAGAAGGCGAAGGGCCCGCGGGCCGGCGGCCGGGTCTCGCCCGCGCTCACGGACCTGGCCTCCCGGCTCTCCGACCGCTTCGAGACGCGGGTGAAGGTCGACCTGGGCCAGAAGAAGGGAAAGATCGTCGTCGAGTTTGCCTCGATGGACGACCTGGACCGCATCCTGGGCACCCTGGCGCCGGGCGAGGGCCGGGTGTTGCAGAACCGGCTCACCGCGGAAGAGACATCCGAGCAGCAGCCGACCGAGGACGACACGGCTGCCGAGTAGGCCGTCCTGACGAGCGGGCCGTGCTCCGGTATCGGGGTGCGGCCCGCTCGCTGCGTGGGAGTCGGTACCGGGGGATTCTGCTCGTGGATACGATGCGTACGAGTGGCACGTCCGCGCGGAGGGCGGCTCCCGGCAGGGTGAGCCGCACCGGTTGGGCGACGGCTGACCCGCGGCGCGGGTCGCTGGAGACCTCGTGGACGGCCTTGCGGAACGCAGCGCACTGTCGGCCGCTCGACGGCGGCCGGTGAGGGAAGCGAGGAACTGGCTAGATGGGGCGTCGGCTCGTACCACTCACCCTGGACAACCTCACCGACCTCCCCAAGCGCTGCCGCGCCTGCGTCTTCTGGGAACTCGACCCCGTCAGTGGTGAAGCAGCGGTGCGCGCCGGGCGGCCCGAGGTCGAGAAGGAGGCGTGGATCTCGGCAGTGCTCCTGGAATGGGGGTCCTGCGGCCGGGTGGCCTATGTGGACGAGGTGCCGGTGGGCTTCGTGCTCTATGCGCCGCCGGCGTACGTGCCGCGGTCGCTGGCCTTTCCCACCAGTCCGGTGGGGGCGGACGCCGTGCAATTGATGACGGCCTGGCTGATGCCCGGCTACCAGGGGCAGGGGCTCGGCCGGGTGATGGTGCAGGCCGTGGCCAAGGACCTGATGCGGCGCGGGGTGAAGGCCATCGAGGCGTTCGCGGACGCGCGGTGGGAAGAGCCCGCGTGCGTGCTGCCGGCCGACCATCTGCTGGCGGTCGGCTTCAAGACCGTACGGGCACATCCTCGCTTTCCCCGGCTACGGCTGGAGCTGCGGGCCACGATCTCCTGGAAGGAAGACGTGGAACTCGCCCTGGACCGGCTGCTGGGGGCCGTACAGAAGGAACCGGTGCTCCGCCCGCTGTAGTGGGCGCGGCACGGACGCCGAAGACGTGTGGGCCCGCACCCCGAGGGGGAGCGGGCCCACACGTCGTAGGTCCGGGTGTCCTCAGCCGAGGAAGTCGGACAGCTCGCGCTCAAGGGCGGCCTTCGGCTTGGCGCCCACGATGGTCTGCACGACCTCGCCGGCCTTGTAGACGTTCATGGTCGGGATGGACATGACGCCGTACCGCGCGGCCACGTCCGGGTTCTCGTCGATGTTGACCTTGACGATCTCGATCTTGTCGCCGTGCTCGGCCGCGATGGCCTCAAGCGACGGGGCGATCATGCGGCACGGACCGCACCACTCGGCCCAGAAGTCGACCAGAACGGGCTTGTCGTTCTTGAGGACGTCCTCGTCGAAGGAGGCGTCCGTTACGTTCTTCAGCGTGCCAGCCACAGCGTTTCCTCGTTTCGGTGATGCAGGGGTGAAGGGAGAGAAGGTCAGACGGCAGCGGCCGGCGGCTCGTCGTCCGCAAGCCCGGCCAGGAAGCGCTCGGCGTCCAGCGCGGCGGAGCAGCCAGTACCGGCGGCGGTGATGGCCTGGCGGTAGGTGTGGTCCACGACGTCGCCCGCGGCGAAGACGCCCGGCAGGTTGGTGCGGGTGCTGGGCGCCTCGACCTTCAGGTAGCCCTCGTCGTCCAGGTCGAGCTGGCCCTTGAAGAGCTCGGTGCGCGGGTCGTGGCCGATCGCGATGAACAGGCCGGTCACCGGAAGCTCGGAGGACTCCCCCGTCTTCAGGTTCCGCAGGGTCAGGCCCGAGAGCTTGCCGTCACCGTGGATCTCGGCGACCTCGCTGTCCCAGACGAAGGAGATCTTGGGGTCGGCGAAGGCGCGGTCCTGCATGGCCTTGGAGGCCCGCAGGGTGTCCCGGCGGTGGACGATCGTCACGGAGGAGGCGAAGCGGGAGAGGAAGGTGGCCTCTTCCATCGCGGTGTCGCCGCCGCCGATCACGGCGATGTTGTGGTCCTTGAAGAAGAACCCGTCGCAGGTGGCGCACCAGGAGACGCCGCGGCCCGACAGCTCGTCCTCACGCGGCAGTCCGAGCTTGCGGTGCTGGGAGCCGGTGGTGACGATCACGGCCTTCGCACGGTGCACGGTCCCGGCCGAGTCGGTGACGGTCTTGATCTCCTGGGTGAGGTCGACGGCGACCACGTCGTCGGGAATGAGCTCCGCGCCGAACCGCTCGGCCTGGGCCCGCATGTTGTCCATGAGGTCGGGGCCCATGATGCCGTCCCGGAAGCCGGGGAAGTTCTCCACGTCGGTGGTGTTCATCAGAGCACCACCGGCGGTCACGGCGCCCTCAAAGACCAGCGGCTTCAGCGAGGCTCGGGCGGTGTAGAGCGCGGCCGTGTAGCCCGCGGGCCCGGAACCGATGATGATCACGTTGCGGACGTCGCTCACGGATGTCTTCCTTGTCTCTGCCGACGACGGATTGGAGGCAACCGACCGGCGATCGTTCCCGGAAAACTGCTGCCATCCCACCCAACGGATACTACGGGGCGGGCATTCCCGGAAGCCCTCGGCTACCGTCCGTGTTCGTCTCCGGGGCGCAGCCGCACCATGCCCCAGCCGCACCGTGCCCCGCTCGCACTGGACCAGTCCCGCTGCGGATCAGCCGCGCCGTGGTACCCCCATGCCGTGGGACTTCCGCCCCCGTGCAACCCCCGTACTGCGTCAGCCGTGCCGCGGGAAGCTGTGCTGGGCCAGCACGGTGCCCGGCGGCGAGGGGCTCTCCCGCGTACAGGCGGCGTCGATCACGAAGGCGTCGATCGTCGTGTCATCGCCGGGGTGCGGCAGCAGGACGAGATAGGCGGGCTTGCCGTCGTAGGTGTCTTCCTTGACGGCCAGCGGTTGTTCGGGGCGTTGGGTGCCCTGTTGGACACAGGAGGGGACGGCTGCGGCACCGGCCTCCAGCGGAGCGTTCGGCGAGGAGTCCATGTCGACGCCGCGGGAGGCCTTGCCGAGCGGCTTGGCCGTGGTGGTGTCGAGCAGCGCCCGTACGTCCCCGGCCAGGTCGGACGCGGTGATCGCAGTGCCCTCCGCCGTAGCCGGGCCTGGGGAGGGCGTGTCGTCATCGGTGGTGTGCTGCACGAGGAACGTGCCCACGCCAAGCACGGCCGCCGCGCACGCGGTGCCGAGCAGGGCGGTCTGCCAGCGGCGGCGACGCCGGGGGCGGGCGCCGGATCCGGTGGTCGACCGGCCGGGGCCGGTAGCCGAGCGGGCGCGGCCCGGCGGGCGGTCGGGGCCGGCGGTCGTCGTTTCACGTGAAACATCGGCCGTTTCCCGCGTCGAACCCGCTGTCGGCTCAGCCGTTCGTTCCTCTGCCGGCCCCGCTGCTGTCTCCCGCGCTGCTTCCCGTACGGGCTCGGCCGTCGATCCTGTCGCTGTTTCACGTGAAACCACGACGGTGGCGGTCTCCTCGTCCGCCCCCTCGGGGTGGGTCACGGTGGAGTTCAGTAGGGCTTCGGCGGCCAGGGCCGCGTCGATCCGCCCGGCGACGTCGGCCGGCATCCGGGCGGGCCCCGGCAACGTGCCGAGCAGTCCGCGGATCTCCTCCAACGAGGCGTGGACGTCGGCGCACAGCGGGCACAGCGCCAGGTGTTCGCGGACGGGGCGAACGCGGTGTGGGGGGAGCACGCCTTCGGTGAGGGCGGAGATTTCCGCGACCTCCGGGTGCTCGTCCGTGCCGGTCGTCGATGTCACGCTCGCCCACCTCCGCCCTTCACGGGATCTGCGTCATTCGGTTCTGCTGGCGGTGAGACGGATGCCCCCTGCGCCCGGTTCCTTCCCCCGCCCGACTCGGCGTTATCCCGTTCCTTCGGGTGGAGATGTGACAGCAGAGGTAGGAGTCGAGCCCGTCCTCGGGCACACCGGCTCTTGATGGTGCCGACGGCCACGCCGAGTACGTCGGCCGCCTCCGCCACCGGATAGCCCTGCATGTCGACGAGGACGAGCGCCGCCCGCTGTTCTGCCGGGAGGGTGCGGAGCGCCTGGAGGAGTTCGCGGTGCAGGTCGTGTCGCTCGGCCGGGACCGCGGCCGACTCGTGCGGCTCCAGGAGCTGTTCCAGCCGCTCGGTGTCGTCGGTCGGCGAGGTCTTGCGGGTGACGGCCTTCCGGGCCCGGTCCAGGCAGGCATTGACGGTGATGCGGTGCAGCCAGGTGGTGACGGCCGACTGGCCGCGGAAGGTGTGGGCGGCGCGGTAGGCGGACACCAGGGCGTCCTGCACGGCGTCCGCCGCCTCTTCGCGGTCGCCGAGGGTACGCAGCGCCACCGCCCACAGTCGGTCGCGATGGCGCCGGACGATCTCGCCGAAGGCGTCGGGATCGCCCGCCACATGGCGGGCGAGGAGCTCACGGTCATCCACGTCGCCGTGTGCGGCGTTCTGCACCGGAGCCCCCTCTCGTGCCTGCCGCGCCGGACGCGGATCAACCCGTGATCTTGATCTCCGAGATGCCCCCGCGGTACCCGTCGGCGGTGCCGTCGCTGGGCAGTTCGGTGATGTGGATCAGTACGTACCGGGTCTGGACCGGCTTGTCGAGAGTGGCGGTCAAAGTGCTGTCCGCCCGCTGGAGCTTGCTGAGCTTCTGCGGGAAGTCCGACAGCGTGCTGGGCGATGTCGCACCGGCGTCGGCGGCCAGCACCTCGACGGTTTGCCCGGGGGCGTAGAAGTCGACGTTGACGCCCGCCACGTCCTGGGGGCTGCCGAGGTCGACCACGATGCCGCTGCCGTCCAGCCGGTTCTTGAGGTTGCCGAAGTTGGCGTAGCCCTCGTAGCGCTTGGTGATCCAGGCGGTGCCGGGCTGCTTGTCGATGGCCGCGGCGACGCGCTCCGGGGCCAGCGGGGTGTCCAGCGGTGAGAACTCGCTGGCGTCTTCGATGGCCAGCGGCTTCGGCGCGGGCTTCGGCGGGCGCTGCTCGTTCTTGTCGTCCTCGTGTTGGCCCGAGTCGCTGGACTCGCCCTCTTCCTTCAGCAGGATGTCCGCGAGCTGCCAGCTCCCCAGCCCGATGGCCGCGATGATCAGGGCCGAGACGGCCCACTTGAGCACCCGCCCGGCCCGGCTCTGGAGCGGTGGCGGGGGCGGTGGGGCCACGGGGGCCAGCCGGCGGGCGCCGGTGCCGCCGTGGGTCGGCGGCTGGGCGTAGGCGCCCTGTTGGTAGGTGGTGTGCTGGTAGGCCGGGGTGGCGGTGAACGACGGCTCCGGTGGGCGGACCCGCGGCATCTCCGCCACGGCCGCGGCGAGCTCACCCGGGGTGGTGCACGGCGGCTCCTGCCGGGAGGCGGTGGCACCGTCGTTCACCAGGGCCCGCATGGCGAGCTCGGACAGCCCGCGGTGGACCCCCGCGCGCACCTGGTCCGGTGCGATGAGGCCGACGCCCTTGGGGAGCCCGGCCAGTCCGTGCGCGTCGCTCTCGTACGGCCAGCGCTGGGTCAGCGCGGCGTACAACAGGGCGCCGATCGCCTCGGTGTCCGTGCGGTGCGGCTGGCTGGCGGTGATGCCGCGCAGCGCGGCCATGACGGCGAGGCCGCGGATGCGGTACTGCCCCGACTCGGTGCGCAGCACGGAGTTCGGCGTCAGCCGCAGGTGGGCCAGGCCCTCGCGGTGGGCGGCGGCCATGGCCTGGGAGACCTGGCTGACGAGTTGGTAGGCGTCGTGCGGCTCCAGCGCCCCGGTGGCCAGCACGGTGGTGAGCTCGGTGGCGTCGGAGATCCACTCGTGGACGACGTAGACGAGGTCGTTGTCCTCGACGGCGTCCAGCACCTGGACGAAGCGGGGATCGCCGAGCAGCGCGGCGGAACGGGCGGCGGCCAGGACGGGGCGGGCCCGCGGATGGTCGGCTGGCAGGACGTGCACGCCGACGGCCCGGCGCAGCATTTCGTCGACGGCACGCCAACTGCTGAATCCGTCCAGTCGGGTGACGCACTCCTCCAAACGGTAGCGTCTGGCGAGCTTGTGACCGCTGTGCAGGTCGGGGGGGCTGGTATCGGCCGATGCGCTCTGGCCCTTGCCGGCAGGGCGCGCGGTCTCTGTGTTGTTGCTGGCCTTGTGCTCGGCCTTAGCCTCGTCGGTCGTGGCCTGGTCCGCCTTGGCGGTCAGCGGCTTTCCGCCGCTGCTATCGGCCACGTCGACGGCAGCCGTACTCCGGTCCGCCACCGTCGTTCCCTGCCTCCCCATCCGTTGCGCCTCTTCCACGGCCACGACAATTGTGCCCACAGTCCGCCGCCCTGCACGACACGCGATGGCGGACGAAGGTTGTGCTGCGGTCAGCGGCCCAGGCGCCCGCGGACCATTCCGACCATCGCGGTCAACTCCTGGATACGCATGCGTCTGGCCGCGATGTAGAAGATCCCGATCAGTACGATCCCGCCGCCGATCAGGGAAGCGAGCGAGCCGGCGATCCCGCTGCCGAGCGACTGGGTGATGGCGTACGCGGTCGCGCCGGCGAGTGCGGCGGCGGGGATGCAGGCGCCGAAGAGGCGCGAGTAGGTGCGTGCCACGTGCCGTCCGTCGAGATCGCCGCCGAGCCGGTCGCGCAGCCGCTTCCAGGCGATGCCCACGCCGACCGCGTAGGCCAGGCCGTAGGAGGCCGCCATGCCGACCACGGCCCAGCGGGGCGGCAGCAGCACGTAGCACAGGCCAGAGGCGGCGGCGTTTATGGCCGCGACGATGACCGTGTTGTAGAAGGGGGTGCGGGTGTCCTCGTACGCGTAGAAGCCGCGCAGGACGACGTACTGGACGGAGAAGGGGATCAGGCCGAGGCCGAAGGCCATCAGGATGTAGCCCATGGCGCGGGCCGCTTCGACGCCCGAGGAGCCGAAGAGCAGGGTGCAGATCGGGACGCCGAGGGCCACGAAGCCGAAGGCGATGGGCACGATCGCCACCGCCGAGGTGCGCAGGCCCTGCGACATGTCATCGCGGACCGCGCCCACGTCGCCGTCGTGGGCGGCCCGGGAGAGCCGCGGCAGCATCGCGGCCATGACCGAGACGGTGATGATGGCCTGCGGCATGCCCCAGATGAGCTGGGCGCTGGAGTAGCCGAGGATGCCGGTGCCCGGGTAGCCCTGGTCGGCTGCGGCGGAGCCGGCGCCGGTGGCGAGCTGGGTGACGACGATGACGCCGGCCTGGTTGGCGAGGACGAACAGCACGGTCCACTTCGCCAGCTTGGCGGACTTGCCCAGCCCGTGGCCGCGCCAGTCGAACCGGGGCCGGAACCGGAAGCCGGCCTCGCGCAGGTAGGGGATCATCGCCAGCGACTGCACGGTGAGGCCGAGCAGCGTGCCCACCCCGAGCAGCCTGATGCCCTCGGAGGGGATGGTGGTGACGCCGAACTCGGACTTGCTCGCCGAGCCGTAGACGTAGATGAACATCCCGAACGTGGCGATGATGACGATGTTGTTGAGGACCGGGGTCCACATCATGGCGCCGAACTTGCCGCGGGCGTTGAGGATCTGGCCCATCACCACGTGCACGCCCATGAAGAAGATGGTGGGCAGGCAGTAGCGGGCGAAGGTGACGGCGACCTCGTTGGCCGCCGGGTCGCCGGCGATCTCGGGGGACATCATGTGCACGAACAGCGGCGCCGCGAAGACCGAGGCGGCGGTGAGCGCGATGAGGATGACGATGACGAGCGTGAGCAGCCGGTTGGCGTAGGCCACGCCGCCGTCCTCGTCCTCCTTCATGGCACGTACGAGCTGCGGTACGAAGACGGAGTTGAGGCCGCCGCCGACGGTGAGGAAGAAGATCATCGTCGGCAGCGTCATGGCGACGGTGTACGTGTCGCCGAGGGTGGCGGCACCGAGCGCCGCGACGATCATCATCTGCCGGACGAAGCCGGTCAGCCGGGAGACCATGGTGCCGGCCGCCATCAGGGCGCTGGACTTCAGCAGGCTCGCCGCCTTGCCCCCGGCCGGCTTGGGCGCGGCCTGCGCCGCCGCGGCCTTCAGCGCCGCGGGCGAGCCCAGCATCATGGTGGCGTCGGCGCCCTGGCCCGGCCCTGCGCCCGCCGGCGCACCGGGCGCCGCGGGGCGGTGGTGGCGGCCCTGCGGCGGGCCGGCCGGGGCCTGCTGACCACGCGGGTCGTGGCCCTGCTGCTGGTACTGGTCCTGCGGGGCGCCCTGGGCCGCCTGACCGGCTTGCCCGGCCTGAGCTGCCTGGTCATAAGGATTCTGCTGGTAGTACTCCGGCTGACCGGTCTGCTGCCCGTACCCCGCCTGCTGGGCGTACTGCCCGTGCGCGTCGTACTGCTGCGGGTAGTCGCCGCCCTGTTGCGGATACTGCTGGGGCTGCCCGTAGCCCGCTGCGTAGTCCCCCTGGGCCTGTTGCTGGCCGTACTGGCCGTGGCCGTAGGCGTCGGGGCCCTGCGGCGCGGGGCGCTGTGGCTCGTAGGGCTGCTGGTCGCGGAAGAGGTGGGCGAAGGCGTCCGGCTCCGGGCGCTGCTCCCCGCCCTGACCGGCCAGGGCGTCGCCGCCGTACGGGTTCTGGGCGGAGCCGTCGCCGTACCCCGGGTAGTGCGCCGGCTGGCCGGACTCCGGCGCGGACGGCCAGGCGTTCGGGTCCTGCTGCTGCCCGGGAGCGGGCTGGTGGTAGAGGTGCTGCGTCGGGTCGGCGGAGCCGGGCGGCGGCTGGGCCTGCTGGTCGTAGAACCCGTCGCCGCCCTGCACCCGCGGATCGTGCTGGGCGTACGGGTAGGGGGAGTAGCCGTCCTGCGCGTACGGATCCTGCTGGTAGGACGGTTCGCTGTAGGGCGCGTACTGCTGGTAGGCCTCGTCGGTATAGACCGGGAAGGAGCCCGTGACGTACGGCTGCTGGAAGAAGCCCTGCTGGTAGACGTCCTGCGCGTACGGGTCGGGGGTGTACGAGTCCTGCGGGTAGGACGGCTGGTGGTAGGAGGAGGCGTAGGACGGGTCGTGGGCGGAGGCACCGGAGTGGTACCCGTGCCCCTGGCCCGAGGGGTCCGCGCCCGCGTCACGGTCGCGGTCACCGTTGTACGGCGCGTTCATCGCTACCCCACCTCATCGTCCGCGGCCGTGTGGCCCCACCATTTCCTCAACGGTCCACTTTCTCACCTGAGCCGGATGGGCCAGTGCTTTGCGATCCGGTGTCCGGAGACGGGTCACTCGGCTGCGCGGGGTCCTGCGGGCCCGTTCCGGCGGGTGCACCGGGCCCGTCCTGGGGGTCGACAAGCGGGTCGGGGGCTGAATCCGGGCTCTGGCCACCCGGCTTGTCGTCGGGTCCGGCGGACTCCGGACCCGACCGCTTGCGCTTGATGTAGATCCGGATGCCCGCGAGTACGAGAAGCAGTACTCCTACCGCGATGACCAGTATCACAGTCGAGGTGATGGAGGTGACATTGGCCTCGAAGGTCATCGGCTCGCCGTAGGGCTGGCCGTCCTCGGTGAAGAGCTGGGCGATGATCGTCGTCCGGCCGTTGGCCCGGGCCGACGCCTCGAACTTCACCGACTGGCTGTGGCCCCCTTCGATCTTGATGTCCTGCGGATCGCTGACCTTCAGCCGTAGCGGCTGGTTCGACGTCAGGACCAGGCGGAGCTTGTCGACGCCCTGGAAGAGGTCGTTCTTGACGGTGACGGGGATGGTGGCGCTGCGCCCGGAGAGGGTGGCGGGCGACTTCTGGATGATGCCGACCCGCTCGGTCAGGCCCTGGAGATAGGTGCTCACATCGTTACGGAAGGCGGAGCCCCCGCGGGGGTCGCGCCGCCACGATGTGGACATGTCCCGCATGATCGCCGTGCTGAACGGGGTCACCACCCGGTCTTCCGCGGTGAGGATCTTGCGGAAGCGGTCGAGGGTGCGCTGCGTCTCCTGTATCTGGGAGAACGCCGAGGTGGGCAGCTCCCGCTTGCGCAGCGACTTGGGGTAGTCGCCGCGGCCGGGCACCTGTCGGTTGGCGGCCGGGTCGGGCTTGGCCTTGGCGGCCTCGCTCAGGTCCTGCGGCTCGCTCCAGCGCTGGGGCTCCAGGCCGCCGAGCGCGGTGGCCATCGCCTGGGCCTGGTTGGCGGTGGGCATCCGCGGCGGTGCGACGACGATGCTGCGCTGCCGCTCCGGCGTCTGCTGGGTGATCATCAGCGTCTGGGCGAGGAACTCCTGGATGGCCAGGGTGGAGTTCTCGGCGCGCGACATGTCGCCGTCGAAGACGGTCGAGAGCCGGGCGTCGGCCGCGATGGCGGTGGTGCCGCCGCCGATCGGGCGGGCCGCGGTCGGGGTGTAGGGGAGCGTGTCGCTCTCCTGGATGCTGTCGCTGCGGGTGATGACGTGGTGGGCGCCCGCCGAGGTGGCGACGTCGATGATGGAGGAGTCGATGGCGCCGTCCACCGGCCAGGCGAAGTCGGTCTCGGGCGTCATCTGGAGCGTGGACTCCACGGTGCTGACCGCGAGCTTGGTGGCCGACTGGAGGTGGCTGAGCGTCCCGGAGACGACCTTGCCGCGGTGGGCGAGTGAGGCGAGGTCGGGGTCGGCGAACGGCAGCGCCACCACCTTGTGCCCCTGCACCGCCTGGTCAAGGGCGGCCATCCACCGCCGGGCGACCTCCTGACCGCGGCCGGGGGTGGTCTCCTCGCCGTCCTGTACGTCGTAGCCGCGGGCCATCACGTCCACCGTGGCCAGCAGGTCGGGGTCCAGGACCCAGGTGACGGGGAGGTCCTTGCCGAGCGCCACGAGCTGCTGGAGCCGTCCGCCCGGCGCGAGCTCCTTCGCCAACTCGTCGTTGCGGAAGACGGGGGTCTGCTGCTTGTCGGTGTCGGTCCTGGCGGTGATCTGGGTGGTGGCGATGACCGGCCACAGGAAGCTCAGCTTCGTCTTCTTGCCGGGCGGGGTGGTCTGCCACGGCAGGAAGGTCCGCTGGATGCCGAGGACCTGCTGGTAGCCCGGCTCCTTGGCGGTCTCGCCGGTGAGCGAGACGGCGATCTGGTAGACGCCGTCCTCGCTGAGCGACAGTTGCCGCAGCGGCACCGCCAGGCTGAAGTCCCGGCTGCCGCCCACGGGCAGCCGGCCGACCTTCGCCGCGTACCTGCTGTCGATCTCCGCCCCGTCGTCACCCGGGAAGTAGCCGGTGCGGGTGGCGGCCGTGTCGATGGCGCTGCGCCCCCGCATCACCGGGCCGACGCGCAGCCCCACGTGGCCGGCGTTGATGACCGCCCGTCCCTTGTTGGTGAGGGTGCCCTTGATGTTGAGCGTGTCGTTGGCGGTCGGGGTCGCGGGGGTCAGCGAGTTGATCGCCACGTCCACCGAGTGCGACCCGGTCGGCTTGGGGGCGGCGTCCGCCCGGGGCGGCGCGGTGGCCTGCACCAGCCCCGCGATGAGGGGAACGGCCGCCAACAGCCCCGCGGCGCGCCGTAGCCATCGTCGGGCAGGAGCAGAAGTCGTCCCCTGGAGCTCTGCCGCCTCGGCCACGCGCTCGCCCGTCCCTCGTCGTCGTCAGTGGTCGTCGGTTGTGCGTCCACGCATGGTAACGAGATCCGGTGTGGCGAAGTGCTGGGGAGTGCTCCACATGATCGTCACAGCCCCGGCGTTGGCCCGCTAGCCCCGCCGCGTGGATCGATGCCGCCCCGGGCCGGCGGGCAACGTACCCTTTTCTGTTGTGCCGAACGCCAACCATGACAACCAGAACCCGCAGCCGTCCCACGAGCTCAGCCAGGTGCAGCGCCGTGCGGTGAGCGAACTGCTGCGGGTCTCCCCCGTGGCCGACGACCTAGCCGTCCGCTTTCAGCAGGCCGGGTACTCGCTCGCGCTGGTCGGGGGCTCGGTACGGGACGCCCTGCTGGGTCGGCTCGGCAACGATCTCGACTTCACCACGGACGCCAGGCCCGAAGAGGTACTGAAGATCGTCCGGCCCTGGGCGGACGCGGTCTGGGAGGTCGGGATCGCCTTCGGCACCGTGGGGTGTCAGAAGCGCGCACCGGGCCAAGGTGGGGCAAGCCAGAACTTCCAGATCGAGGTCACCACATACCGGTCGGAAGCGTATGACCGGACCTCGCGGAAGCCTGACGTTTCCTACGGCGACTCCATCCAGGAAGATCTCGTCCGGCGAGATTTCACCGTCAACGCCATGGCCGTCGTACTCCCGCAGAAGGAGTTCATCGACCCGCACCACGGCCTGGAGGACCTCGCAGCCGGAGTGCTGCGCACGCCCGGAGCGCCGGAGACGTCCTTCTCCGACGATCCGCTGCGCATGATGCGGGCCGCGCGCTTCGCCGCCCAGCTCGACTTCCAGGTGGCCCCCGAGGTCGTCGCCGCGATGAAGGCCATGGTCGAGCGCATCGAGATCGTCTCCGCCGAGCGGGTACGGGACGAGCTCAACAAGCTCATCCTGGCGCCGCACCCGCGCAAGGGGCTCAAGCTGCTCGTGGAGTCCGGGCTCGCCGCCCGCGTGCTGCCCGAGCTCCCCGCGCTGCGCCTGGAGCGGGACGAGCACCACCGGCACAAGGACGTGTACGAGCACACGCTGATCGTGCTGGAGCAGGCGATGGACCTGGAGGAGGACGGCCCGGACCTGGTGCTCCGGCTGGCCGCCCTGCTGCACGACATCGGCAAGCCGAAGACGCGGCGCTTCGAGTCGGACGGCCGTGTCTCCTTCCACCACCACGAGGTCGTCGGCGCCAAGCTGACCAAGACGCGGATGGGCAAGCTCAAGTACTCCAACGAGCTGATCAAGGACGTCTCGCGTCTTGTGGAGCTGCACCTGCGCTTCCACGGCTACGGCACCGGCGAGTGGACGGACTCGGCGGTCCGCCGCTACGTGCGCGACGCGGGCCCCCTCCTGGACCGGCTGCACAAGCTGACCCGCTCCGACTGCACCACGCGGAACAAGCGCAAGGCCACCGCGCTCTCCCAGGCGTACGACGGCCTGGAGGAGCGGATCGCGCGGCTGCGGAAGGAAGAGGAACTCGACGCCATCCGGCCCGCGCTCGACGGGAACGAGATCATGCAGATCCTGGGGCTGGCGCCGGGGCCCCAGGTCGGCAAGGCGTACAAGCACCTGCTGGAGCTGCGGATGGAGCGCGGGCCGATGGAGCACGAGGTCGCGGTCGAGGCGCTCAAGGAATGGTGGGCGGCTCAGGACTGAGCCAACCCCGGGAAGCAGTTCGCGGCCTCACCCGCACGGGCGTCGCCGTCCCCGCCCCGATGTTTCACGTGAAACGGCGCTCGGTTTCACGTGAAACATCGGGGCGGTCTCGTTTCACGTGAAACACGACCAGGCTCACCGCCAGCGCATAGAGCACGGCCACGAGCAGGACGAGGGTGACCGATGCCCCGTCGGCCGGCAGCATGAGCGCCGCCACCCCGGCCGCGCCGACGAAGGCGACGTTGAAGAACACGTCGTAGAGCGAGAAGACCCGCCCCCGGTAGCCGTCTTCGATGGCGGACTGGACGACCGTGTCCGTGGCGATCTTCGCCCCCTGGGTGGTGAACCCGAGGAGGAAGGCGGCCACCATCATGGGGACCGGCGCGAACGGCAGCCCGAGGACCGGCTCCAGCACGGCCGCCGCCGTCCCGCAGACCGCCACCCAGCCGAGCGGCCCGAGTCGCGCCACCGCCCAGGGCGTACACAGCGCGGCGACGAAGAAGCCCGCGCCGGAGATGCCCACCGCCAGCCCGA
The DNA here is from genome assembly GCF_047525675.1 of Streptomyces sp. 796.1. Taxonomy (NCBI): domain Bacteria; kingdom Bacillati; phylum Actinomycetota; class Actinomycetes; order Kitasatosporales; family Streptomycetaceae; genus Streptomyces; species Streptomyces sp. 796.1. The sequence goes on from NZ_JBLIWA010000036.1 coordinate 29,665, forward strand.
GGAGCGCCAGACCGTCCCCGTCCCCGTCGCTCCACGCATTGCGGCAGAGCATGAGGACCATGACCGTCAGCGCCCCGTAGCAGAAGCGCATGAGCGTCATCGCGGCCAGCGCCCGGGCCGCCAGCGGGCGGTCCGTCAGATGGCGCAGTCCGGCGACGAGGCCTCGGGCGGTGCTCAGGAGCGCCTGGCCGGCCCGGGACGGGAGCCGGTCCGGGTCGGGGCCGAGCAGGTCGCGCGCCATCCGGAGCGAGGCGAGGGCCGCGCAGAGGTAGAGCGCGGAGCCGAGCAGGATGACGAAGGCATCGGATGCCGCGCCCTCGGGGGCCGCCAGCCGTACGACGAAGGCCAGGCCACCTGCCGCGGTGGCCGCGAGGGTGCCCGCCGTCGGGGAGAGGGAGTTGGCCAGGACGAGCTGCTCGCCGGGCGGCACCACGCGCGGCAGTGCGGCCGAGAGCCCGGCCAGGACGAAGCGGTTGACGGCCGTGACGGCGAGGGCCGAGGCGTAGAAGAGGGCGTCGGGCACGTCCGCCACGATCAGCGCGGCCGTGACGGCGGCCAGGACGACCCGGACCAGGTTTCCGTACAGCAGCACCTGGCGCCGGCGCCAGCGGTCGAGGAGGACGCCGGCGAACGGACCGAGGAGCGAGTACGGCAGCAGGAGCACGGCCATGGCCGAGGCGATGGCGGCGGCCGAGGTCTCCTTCTCCGGTGAGAAGACGACGTAGGAGGCGAGCGCCACCTGATAGACGCCGTCGGCCCCCTGGGAGAGCAGCCGGACGGTGAGCAGCCGACGGAAGTCGCCGAGCCGCAGGAGTTCGCGCAGACCTCGCACCACGGGCATGGCGCACAGCTTCACACAGCGCGCGGGCCCCCGAGGAATCCGTCCCCGGGGGCCACGCGCTGAGGGTGTCGAGGGTGAACGCTTAGCGCTCGACCTCGCCCTTGATGAACTTCTCGACGTTCTCCCGGGCCTGGTCGTCGAAGTACTGCACCGGGGGCGACTTCATGAAGTACGAGGAGGCCGACAGGATCGGGCCGCCGATGCCCCGGTCCTTGGCGATCTTCGCGGCACGCAGCGCGTCGATGATCACGCCCGCCGAGTTGGGGGAGTCCCAGACCTCAAGCTTGTACTCCAGGTTCAGCGGGACGTCGCCGAACGCACGACCCTCCAGGCGGACGTACGCCCACTTGCGGTCGTCCAGCCAGGCCACGTAGTCCGACGGGCCGATGTGGACGTTCTTCTCGCCCAGCTCACGGTCGGGGATCTGCGAGGTGACGGCCTGCGTCTTGGAGATCTTCTTGGACTCCAGGCGCTCGCGCTCCAACATGTTCTTGAAGTCCATGTTGCCGCCGACGTTCAACTGCATCGTGCGGTCCAGGATGACGCCGCGGTCCTCGAAGAGCTTGGCCATCACGCGGTGCGTGATGGTCGCGCCCACCTGGGACTTGATGTCGTCACCGACGATCGGCACGCCGGCCTCGGTGAACTTGTCGGCCCACTCCTTGGTGCCCGCGATGAACACCGGCAGCGCGTTGACGAAGGCGACCTTGGCGTCGATGGCGCACTGCGCGTAGTACTTCGCAGCCTCCTCGGAGCCCACCGGCAGGTAGCAGACGAGGACGTCGACCTGACGGTCCTTGAGGGTCTGGACGATGTCGACGGGAGCCTCGGGCGACTCCTCGATCGTCTCCCGGTAGTACTTGCCGAGGCCGTCGTAGGTGTGGCCGCGCTGCACCGTGACGCCGCTGTTGGGCACGTCGCAGATCTTGATGGTGTTGTTCTCGCTGGCACCGATCGCGTCCGCGAGGTCGAGACCGACCTTCTTGGCGTCCACGTCGAAGGCGGCCACGAACTCGACGTCCCGCACGTGGTAGTCGCCGAACTGCACGTGCATCAGACCCGGGACGCGGCTGTCCGGGTCGGCGTCCTTGTAGTACTCGACGCCCTGGACCAGCGAGGCAGCGCAGTTGCCCACGCCAACGATGGCTACGCGAACCGAACCCATTCCGGTTGCTCCCTGTGTGTATTCGACGAAGCCCTGCGGGGTGCAGGGCCTCACTTGGCGGTCTCGTCGGACGGGTCCGGCCGGGTACCACCCCGGTGCCGGGGCAGGCCGCCCGTGTCTTCCGATGTGTCCTGCTCGGCGGCCGGGCGCTGCTCGCGACCCGCCCGCTCACTTTCGATCAGCTCGTTCAGCCAGCGGACCTCGCGCTCCACCGACTCCATGCCATGCCGCTGGAGCTCCAACGTGTAGTCGTCGAGCCGCTCACGGGTACGCGCCAGCGAGGCCCGCATCTTCTCCAGGCGCTCCTCCAGCCGGCTGCGCCGGCCTTCGAGCACGCGCATCCGTACGTCGCGCGAGGTCTGGCCGAAGAAGGCGAAGCGGACACCGAAGTGCTCGTCCTCCCAGGCGTCGGGCCCGGTGTGGGAGAGCAACTCCTCGAAGCGCTCCTTGCCCTCTGCCGTCAGCCGGTAGACGATCTTGGCTCGTCGTCCGCCGAGTGCGGCAGTGGACGGCACCACCCGTCCTGCGGGCGCGGACGCGTCCTCGGGGGCGCCGCCCGGCTCCTCGATCAACCAGCCGTTGCCGACCAGCGTCTTGAGGCAGGGATAGAGGCTGCCGTAACTGAAGGCGCGGAACACCCCTAGCGAGGTGTTCAACCGCTTTCGCAGCTCGTACCCGTGCATGGGGGACTCCCGCAGCAGACCGAGAACGGCGAACTCCAGTACGCCGGAACGCCTGCTCATCCCCCGCCCCTCCACGTCTGCCGCTGTCCCGTTGTGTCGAGCTGATGTATCGACTCGATACATCCAGACGATAGAACGGCGCCTTCCACAGGACAAGGGCGGGCGCGGTGAACGAGGTCACATCACCGATTCGTGCGAACCAACGTGCCTGATTTGAACCGAAGATGATGGGTGGGCTGGTTTTGACCGTGCGTACTCTGTTCGCCATGCAGACCACCGGGAACCGTGCGACGCCGCCACGCGTCTTCGTCCTGGATGCCGTGCGTCCGGCTGCCCTTCGGCGCTGGTGCGTACGTTGGGGGGACCGCAAGCCACATGCCGCTTCCAGGCGATCGCGCCTGCCCGAGGAGTAGTCGTTCCATGAGCGAGCACCGTCGCAAGCCGCCGCAGCCCCAGGGCGGCGGACGAGCAGCGGCCCGGCGTGCCGCGCAGCAGCCGCCAGGCCGCCGCGCCGCGCCACCGCACAGCAGCACGGGGTCGGGCTCCGATCCACAGGAGTCACCCGAAGCAGGACTGCCGCGTGGTGGACGGGCCGAGGCCCGCCGCGCGGCCCGTAGCGGCGGAGGACGCCGCAGAGCAGGAGCGGCGGGCGCGGGCGCCGCGGCTGGGGCGAGCGCGGCACACGGATCCGCGGGCGCCGGTGGGGCCGGCGCGCACGGCGGTGGCGCTGGGGGCAACGGGGGCCGCGGTGGCCCGGGCCCGGGGGCTGCCGGTGGCGGTCGCGGGCGCGGCCGGGGGCCGGCGACGCCGGGACGCACCAAGAAGCGCTTCATCGACTACCCACGGATGGGCAAGCGCGGCTTCAAGCGCTGGGTGCCGTCCTGGAAGCTGGTCACCGGCACCACGCTGGTCTTCATGCTGCTGCTGATCGGGGCCGTCGGCGTCGCGCTGATGCTGGTGAAGGTGCCGACGGCGCAGGCCGCGTCCAAGACCCAGAAGAACGTGTACTACTGGAGCGACGGCAAGCAGATGGTCGTCTCCGGTGGTGGCGACCTGAACCGGCAGATCGTGCCGCTCTCCAAGATCCCCAAGTCGATGCGGAACGCGGTCATCGCCGCCGAGAACGCCTCGTTCTACGACGATGCGGGCGTCGACCCGATGGGTGTGGCCCGCGCCGTGTTCAACATGGCCAAGGGCGGTCAGACCCAGAGTGGTTCGACCATCACCCAGCAGTTCGTCAAGAACACCTACCTGGGCCAGGAGCAGACGCTCAAGCGCAAGGTCACCGAGCTCTTCATCTCCATCAAGGTCGGCGCCACCCGGGACAAGGACGACATCCTTGAGGGCTACCTCAACACCGCGTACTACGGCCGCGGCGCGTACGGCATCCAGGCCGCGGCCCGGGCGTACTACGACAAGGACTGCGAGGACCTGACCACCAGCGAGAGCGCGTTCCTCGCGGCCACGCTGAACGGTCCCAACCTCTACGACCCCGCCGGTGGCACCGGCCTCGCGGCGACCAAGGAGAAGAACCGCAAGCGGGCCGAGCAGCGCTGGTCGTGGACGCTGGACCGCGAGGTGAAGGTGGACCGGCTCGCGAAGGAGGAGCGGGACAAGATCACCAAGTTCCCGGAGCCGCAGAAGCCGAAGCTGGCGACGAACAAGGCCGGTCAGATCGGTTACCTCACCGACCTCGCCGACAACTACATCATCGCCAACTCCAACATCTCCAAGGCCGAGTTGGACCGTGGTGGGTACCAGATCCACACCACCTTCGACCGGACGAAGATGCGGGCCCTGGAGAAGACGGTCCAGGACGTCTCGAAGAAGAACATCAAGCCGGACAAGCGCAAGCAGGACAAGCACGTCCAGTTCGGCGGGGCGTCCGTGGAGCCGGGCACCGGCAAGATCGTCGCCGTCTACGGCGGCAAGGACGCGCTGGAGCACTACACCAACAACGCCGACGACACCGGTGTCCAGGTGGGCTCCACGTTCAAGCCGTTCGTGCTGGCCGCAGCCATGATCGACGGCAAGCGCGACCCCGAACTGCCGCCCGAGCAGTCCCGCGAGCAGCGCACCCTCGTCTCGCCCAAGAGCATCTACAACGGCGACAACAAGCTGGCGCTGCGGGACTACACGGGCAAGATCTGGCTCGACAAGGACGGCAAGGAGTGGCACCAGCGCAACGACGGTGACGAGAACCGGGGCAAGATCGACCTGCGTGAGGCCATGCAGTACTCGGTGAACACACCGTTCATCCAGCTCGGCATGGACGTCGGCACCGACAAGGTCCGTGACGCGGCGCTCGCCGCGGGGCTCAGCAAGAACCAGCTCGCCTCCATCACCCCCACGTTCTCGCTCGGCACCTCGTCGCCCAGCGCGATCCGGCTCGCCGGCGCGTACGCCACCTTCGCGGCCAGCGGCAAGCAGGCCGACCCGTACTCGGTGACCAAGGTCGAGCGGGACGGGGCCGAGGTGTACGCACACGAGGACAAGATCGAGCAGGCCTTCGAGCCGAGCGTGGCCGACAACGTCACCGACGTGCTGAAGACGGTCGTGGAGCACGGCACCGGCACCTCCGCGAAGATCGGGCGGGACGCCGCGGGCAAGACCGGCACCACCGACGACAACAAGTCGGCCTGGTTCGCCGGGTACACCCCGCAACTGGCCACCGCGATCGGCATGTGGCGCGTCGACGACCAGGCCAAGAACCAGAAGTTCCTGCCGATGTACGGCGTGGGCTCCGACACCGGCACGGAGAGCATCCACGGTGCCTCGTACCCGGCCGAGATCTGGGCCGGGTACATGCGGGAGGCGCTCAAGAACGAGGAGAAGCTGAAGTTCCCGAAGCCCTCCCCGATCGGCGAGAAGATCTACGGCGACGGCGCGAGCCCGCCGCCGAGCCAGAAGCCCAAGCCGCCCACGGAGACGCCGTCCGAGGAACCGTCGGAGACGCCGTCCGAGACCCCGTCCGAGACGCCGTCGGAGACCCCCTCCGAGACGCCGTCCGAGACGCCGTCGAAGACGCCGTCGGAGACCCCGTCCGATAGCTGCGGGCCGTTCGACCCGAACTGCGGCAACAACGGCGGCCCTGGCAGCGGTCCGGGCGGTGGTCCCGGTGGGCCGGGCGGACCCGGCAGCGGCGAGGGCGGACCCGGCAGCGGTCCGGGTGGGCCCGGCGGGCCCGGGGGCCCGGGCGGCACCGGAACGCCGACCACGAACCCGCCGGGTGAGGACGACAGCGGGGGCTGGTTCTAGCTCCGGGCGTCCGGGCCGCGGGCGCAGGTCGCGCGGCACGACGTGAAGCAGGGACCACAGGGCGGGCTCGAACCACGAGCCCGCCCTGTGGCGTTCTCGCCGGGCCCGGCGCCGCGTGCCGGTGCGTCAGTCGCCGACCGGCCGGCTCGGGGGCGTCTGGGAGGCCGCGAGGGCCGGACAGCCGCGCCGGCCCGCCTGCCGGATCGGCTCACCTGCTGGACCGGTCTGCCTACCGGGCCCGGCCCACCTGCCGGCCCAGCCCGTCGGTTGCACCATCGCACCAGCCCACCCGCCAGATCCGGCCCCCGCCCGTGCCGCTGCCCTCCGCGGCCGGTACCGGTCCGATGCCGGCCGTCGCTGTCCCGCGGCAGCGCGTACGGCAGGATGAGGGCATGACGAGCGTCCACGGCCCTCACGGCAGCGACACCGCCGCCCGGAACCCCGTACGGCCCACCGTCGAGGACGAGGTGTCGGCCGCCGGTAGCGAGTTGATCGGCGGGCCGCTCGGGCGCCGGGCGCTGACCGGCATCAACTGGTGGACACCGGTGCGGATCATCGCGCTGGTGGCCATCGGCATGTTCGCGCTCGGCATGGCCCAGAAGGCGCCCTGTTACGACGGCGGCTGGTTCTTCGGCGCCACCAGCCAGTACACGCACGCCTGCTACTCCGACATCCCCCACCTGTACGGTGGCCGCGGCTTCTCCATCGACCTCGTGCCGTACTTCGACCGCATCCCGCAGGACGTCTCCGGCGGCATGGACTACCTCGAATACCCGGTCCTGACCGGGCTGTTCATGGAGGTGGCCTCCTGGCTGACCCCGCACGGCGGCAGTGACCAGCACCGGGCCCAGGTCTACTGGCTGGTGAACTCCGGGATGCTGATGGTCTGCGCCGTGGTCATCGCCGTCTGCGTGGCCCGCACCCACCGCCGCCGGCCGTGGGACGCGCTGCTGGTCGCCCTCGCACCGGCGTTCGCGCTGACCGCCACCATCAACTGGGACCTGTTCGCGGTCGCCCTGACCGCCGTCGCCCTGCTGCTGTGGTCCCGCAGCCGGCCGCTGGCCGCCGGCGTGCTGCTGGGGCTCGCCACCGCGGCCAAGCTCTACCCCGTACTGCTGCTCGGCCCGCTGCTGCTGCTCTGCCTACGGGCCGGGAAGTGGCGGGCCTTCTGGAGCGCCACTGCCGGCGCCGTCGCGGCCTGGCTCGTGGTGAACCTGCCGGTCATGCTCACCCAGAACGACCAGGGCGACCTGGCCATCAGGGAGGGCTGGAAGAAGTTCTACACCTTCAGCCAGGAACGGCCCGTCGACTTCGGCTCCATCTGGTTGATCATCTCGCAGCGCTCCGGCCACCCCCTGGACAACGCCAACACCTACGCCACGGTCCTGATGCTCTTCGCCTGCGCCGGCATCGCCGCCCTCGCGCTGTGCGCGCCCCGCCGTCCGCGGCTGGCGCAGCTCGCGTTCCTGGTGGTCGCGGCGTTCATCCTGACCAACAAGGTCTACTCGCCGCAGTACGTGCTGTGGCTGGTGCCGCTGGCGGTGCTGGCCAGGCCCCGCTGGCGCGACTTCCTGATCTGGCAGGCCACCGAGGTCGCCTACTTCCTCGGCATCTGGATGTACCTCGCGTACACCGGCAGCGGCAACAAGCACCAGGGCCTGCCCACCGACGGCTACCAGTTGGCCATCGTGGTGCACCTGCTCGGCACGCTCTTCCTGTGCGCGATGGTCGTCCGCGACGCGCTGCGGCCCGACCGCGACCCCGTACGCGCCGACGGCTCCGACGACCCGTCGGGAGGCGTCCTGGACAACGCCCCCGACGTGTTCACGCTCCGCAGCCAGTGGTCGGCGGAGGAGTCGAAGGCCGGGTACGTGCAGTGGGGGGCCGCCGAGGGCCGGGGCACGCACGGCGGCACCCGCCCCGAATAGCCGCGGCGCCCCGGCCCGTCTGCTGGGACGCCCCCCGAGAGTCCGGGGACTCCCGAGGGGCCGGGGCCGGCGGTCAGAGTGCGGTCAGCGGTCCAGAATCCGGTCGTACTGGGTGGTGGTGTGCCGCAGGTGGGCCACCAGCTCGTCGCCCACCTGCGGCGCCGGCACGTCGCCGGGGACGAAGAGGATCGAGACCTGCATGTGCGGCGGCTCCGCGAACCAGCGCTGCTTGCCGGCCCAGGTGAAGGGCGACAGGTTGCGGTTGACGGTGGCGAGCCCGGCCCGGGCCACGCCCTTGGCGCGCGGCATCATGCCGTGCAGCGCCTTGGGGGCCTCCAGGCCGACGCCGTGCGAGGTGCCGCCGGCGACGACGACCAGGTAGCCGTCGCCCGCGGTCTTCTGCTGGCGGTAGCCGAACCGGTCGCCCTTGGCGACCCGGGTGACGTCGAGGACCGAACCGCGGTACTCCGTCGCGTCGTGGTCGCCCAGCCAGAGCCGGGTGCCGATCCGGGCGCGGAAGCGGGTCTGCGGGAACTGCTGCTGGAGCCGGGCGAGCTCATCGGACTTCAGGTGGCTCACGAACATGGTGTGCAGCGGCAGTCGTGCCGCCCGCAGCCGGTCCATCCACGCGATGACCTCCTCCACCGCGTCCGAACCGTCGGTGCGGTCCAGCGGGAGGTGGATGGCGAACCCTTCGAGCCGTACGTTCTCGATCGCCGCGTGCAGCTTCGGCAGGTCCTCCTCGGTGACCCCGTGCCGCTTCATGCTGCTCATGACCTCGATCATGACGCGGGCGTTGACCAGCCCGTACACGCCGTCGACCGAGGAGACCGAGCGGATGACGCGGTCGGGCAGCGGCACCGGTTCCTCGCCGCGCCGGAACGGGGTGAGCACCAGCAGGTCGCCGCTGAAGGAGTCCTTCATGCGCGCGGCCTCGTAGGTGGTGCCCACGGCGAGGATGTCGGAGCCCATGCGGGTGGTCTCCTCGGCCAGCCGGTCGTGGCCGAAGCCGTAGCCGTTGCCCTTGCAGACCGGGACCATGCCGGGGAACTGCTGGAGGACGCTCTGCTGGTGGGCCCGCCAACGCGCGGTGTCGACGTAGAGGGTGAGCGCCATGGCTGGGGGGAGACCTTTCTCGTCAGTCGGCTCGGGGTGCAGTCGTGATCGGTACGGTGCCGGGCGGTCCCGGCGCGGTCGGTGGGGCGGCGGTCGGTGCGGGGGCCGCGCGGCGGTCGGCGCCGGCCCTGGGCCCGGCGCTAGCGGCGGGACATATACATGTCGAGCGCCTTGTGCAGCAGCTTGTTCAGCGGGAAGTCCCACTCGCCCAGGTACTCCGCGGCCTGGCCGCCGGTGCCGACCTTGAACTGGATCAGGCCGAAGAGGTGGTCGTTCTCGTCCAGCGAGTCGCTGATGCCGCGCAGGTCGTAGACGCTGGCGCCGAGCGCGTAGGCGTCGCGCAGCATGCGCCACTGCATCGCGTTGGAGGGCCGGACCTCGCGCTTGTGGTTGGCCGATGCGCCGTAGGAGTACCAGACGTGCCCGCCCACGATCAGCATGGTGGCGGCGGCCACCGCCTCGCCCTCGTGCATGGCGAAGTACAGCCGCATCCGGTTGGGGTCCTCGGAGTTCAGCGTCGTCCACATGCGCTGGAAGTAGCTGAGGGGCCGCGGGCGGAAGTGGTCGCGCTCGGCGGTGATCTCGTACAGCCGCTGCCACTCGCCGAGGTGCTCGTAGCCGCCCTGGACGACCTCGACGCCGGCCTTCTCGGCCTTCTTGATGTTGCGTCGCCACAACTGGTTGAAGCCCTTGTGGACGGATTCCAGCGAGCGGTTCTCCAGCGGCACCTGGAACACGTACCGCGGCTGTACGTCACCGAAGCCGGCGCCGCCGTCCTCGCCCTGCTGCCAGCCCATCTTCCGCAGCCGGTCGGCGACCTCGAAGGCACGCGGCTCGATGTGGGTGGCCTCGATGTCCCGCAGCCGCTTCACGTCCGGGTTCTGGATGCCGGCCTTGATCGCGGCGGCGTCCCAGCGCCGGATGATCACGGGCGGGCCCATCTTCACCGAGAACGCGCCCTGCCGCTTGAGGTGCGCGAGCATCGGCCGCAGCCAGTCCTCCAGGTTCGGCGCGTACCAGTTGAGCACCGGGCCCTCGGGGAGGTACGCCAGATAGCGCTTGATCTTGGGGAGCTGGCGGTAGAGAACCAGGCCGGCACCGACCATCTGGCCCGTGCTGTCGAACCAGCCGAGGCTCTCCGAGCGCCATTCGGTCTTGACGTCCGCCCACGCCGGGACCTGCATGTGGCTCGCCGACGGCAGGCTCTGGATGTACGCCAGATGTTGCTCGCGGCTGATGGTCCTCAGGGTCAGGCTCATTGCGGGGCGCTCCTCGGGCAGGTGTGTCCCCAGTGTCGGGGCTCCGGCTCTCGCGGCGAAGCCTACTGCGAGAGGGTGCACCAGAGGCTGGGCCTACGGCGATGGATGCCCTGCGGGCCCGGCGGTCACGCCGCAGGGCCCGGGCCCGAGGAAGCGGTGGCGGTACGGCCGGTGCGGGGGGCTCCGGACGTCGCCCGCACCGGACCGCCGTCCGGGGGGTGGCACCGCCGGCGCCCCGGGCGCCCACGGCACCGGGAGGGCCGAACGGCGGTGCGCATCACCCCAGTACGCCGCCGAAGAGGCCGCCGTGCGCCATGCCGAGGAAGAGCCCCATGGCGGACGCGCCGAGACCGATGATCAGGACGAACCGCTCGGCCGTGGTCGCCGAGATGAACTGTCCCCAGGCACCGGTGAGGACACCGACCAACCCGGTCCAGGAGCTGACCAGGTGGAGATGGTGAAACATGGCTGTGACGAAAGCCACCACGCCGAGTACGAGGGTGGCCGCGGCGAAGGTGTTCTCGACCGGGTGTGGCTTGCCGTCGGTATCGAGGAGGGAGAGAACGCCGTGCGGGGAACGGGCTGCCTGAGCCATGGGAGACCTCCGGTCCTGCGAGGACGCGGGGCGGCGAGGAGTAACGCCGCTCACACTCTTGGTCTCCAGATTGCGGGCAGGTCCGGCTGGATTTCAACCGCAAGCACCGTCCCGGGTAGTCTGTACGGTCTGCGCCGGTGTCTGCCCAGAGCCGTTCGAGGGCCACACTCCTCCCAGTCCTGATCACCGGGTCTGCGGGTGAGGTCCGAGGACGAGGTCCGGGGACGCATCCGGCGCTACGCATCACGACCCTCCTGCCACGGAACGACCGTGGCCGCTGAGTCCAAAGGAGGTGGGTTCCACATGCGTCACTACGAGGTGATGGTCATCCTCGACCCCGATCTTGAGGAGCGCGCTGTCGCCCCCCTGATCGAGAACTTCCTCTCCGTCGTTCGCTCGAACAACGGCAAGGTCGAGAAGGTCGACACCTGGGGCCGTCGTCGTCTCTCGTACGAGATCAAGAAGAAGCCCGAGGGCATCTACTCGGTCATCGACCTCCAGGCCGAGCCTGCGGTCGTCAAGGAGCTCGACCGCCAGATGAACCTGAACGAGTCGGTCCTCCGGACCAAGGTCCTCCGTCCCGAGACCCACTGATCGCGTCAGCGTTCAGCGGCTCTCGGGCCGTGTCCCGAGTAGCACAGCAGCCAGCAGCACACCCGCCGAGAGGTTCATCCAATGGCAGGCGAGACCGTCATCACGGTCGTCGGCAATCTTGTTGACGACCCCGAGCTGCGCTTCACCCCGTCCGGCGCGGCGGTCGCGAAGTTCCGTGTCGCGTCCACTCCCCGCACCTTCGATCGACAGACCAACGAGTGGAAGGACGGCGAAAGCCTCTTCCTCACCTGCTCGGTCTGGCGGCAGGCAGCGGAGAACGTCGCCGAGTCGCTCCAGCGCGGCATGCGCGTCATCGTGCAGGGCCGGCTGAAGCAGCGGTCCTACGAGGACCGCGAGGGCGTCAAGCGCACGGTCTACGAGCTCGACGTCGAAGAGGTCGGCGCCAGCCTGCGCAACGCCACGGCGAAGGTCACCAAGACGTCCGGTCGGGGCGGTCAGGGTGGCGGCTTCGGCGGTGGCGGTGGCCAGCAGGGTGGTGGCGGCGGCTGGGGCGGTGGCTCCGGCGGTGGCCAGCAGGGCGGCGGGGCTCCCGCCGACGACCCCTGGGCGACCAGTGCTCCGGCTGGCGGTGGCCAGCAGGGTGGCGGCGGCTGGGGCGGTGGCTCCGGCGGCGGCCAGCAGGGCGGCGGCTACTCGGACGAGCCGCCCTTCTAGAGCCACGGCTCTGGAGGGCGATCACACCCTTCTTGATCACACAGGAGAAACACCATGGCGAAGCCGCCTCCGCGCAAGCCGAAGAAGAAGGTCTGCGCGTTCTGCAAGGACAAGACCGCGTACGTGGACTACAAGGACACGAACATGCTGCGGAAGTTCATCTCCGACCGCGGCAAGATCCGTGCCCGTCGCGTGACCGGCAACTGCACGCAGCACCAGCGTGACGTCGCCACGGCTGTGAAGAACAGCCGTGAGATGGCGCTGCTGCCCTACACCTCGTCCGCGCGATAAGGGAAGGGTGACCGACTCATGAAGATCATCCTCACCCACGAGGTCACCGGCCTCGGCACCGCGGGCGACGTCGTGGACGTCAAGGACGGCTACGCTCGCAACTACCTGGTTCCGCGCGGTCTCGCGATCCGCTGGACCAAGGGTGGCGAGAAGGACGTCGAGCAGATCCGCCGCGGTCGTCGCATCCGCGAGATCGCCACGATCGAGCAGGCGAACGAGATCAAGGCGCAGCTTGAGAACCTCAAGGTTCAGCTCGCGACCCGTGCCGGCGAGGGCGGCCGGCTGTTCGGCTCGGTGACCCCGGCCGACATCGCCTCGGCGATCAAGTCCGCCGGTGGCCCCGATGTGGACAAGCGCCGCATCGAGCTGGGCACCCCGGTCAAGACCCTGGGCGCGCACCAGGTGTCCGTGCGACTGCACGCCGAGGTCTCGGCCAAGGTCGGCGTCGAGGTCGTCGCCGCCTGACGACAGGTGCACCGCCACGCTGCGGAGACGTAGCGCGGTAGGGAAGGGCCGCATCCTTCGGGATGCGGCCCTTTCTGCATGTCGTGGCCCGGCGCGGGCGAAGGCGTGAACTCCGCCGCGCCGTTTCACGTGAAACGGCGCGCTCGTCGTACGGGGTGTGGGGCTGGGGCTGGGTTGGTGCGGTGTGCCGCGGGGGACCGTTCTCGTTTCACGAGCTGCTCGCCCTCGTTTCACGTGAAACACCCGCCGTGCGCGGAGCGGAACCGGCAGGCGTCGGGAGGCGGCACCGACTCGTGGCACCGACTCGTGGCGGTGGTGCGTGACGGCAGTACGTCGCGGCGATGGCCGTACGGGCGAGGGCGCCGTTTCACGTGAAACAGTGCCGCGGGGCCGGGCCCGAGGCCGGTGGCGTACGAGGGGCGCGGTGCGGCGAGAGGGGCGGCGGGCGGGCCGGTTCAACGCGCGTCAGCGGGTGGCTCCCGTGACCAGCCAGCGGCCCGACCGGGTGCGCACCCAGAGGGTCACCATGCGCATGGTCATCATCAGCCCCATCGCCCACCACAGCGCGGTGAGGCCGCCGCCCAGCGTCGGGACGAGCAGGGCGACGGGGGCGAACACCGCCAGGGTGATGATCATGGCTAGGGCGAGGTAGGGGCCGTCGCCGGCGCCCATCAGCACGCCGTCGAGCACGTACACCACCCCGGAGATGGGCTGGGTCACGGCGACCACCAGCAGGGCGGGGAGGAGCGTGTCGCGTACGGACTGGTCCGTGGTGAAGAGCGGGATGAACAGCGGGCGGGCCAGGATGACCAGGAGGCCGAGCACGATGCCGGAGGCTATCCCCCACTCGACCATGCGCCGGCAGGCGGCCCGCGCTCCTTCCTTGTCGCCGGCGCCCAGATAGCGGCCGATGATGGCTTGCCCGGCGATGGCGATGGCGTCCAACGCGAAGGCGAGCAGGCTCCACAGGGTGAGGATGATCTGGTGGGCGGCGACGTCGGCGTCGCCGAGGTTGGCCGCGACGCCGGTGGCGATGAGGGTGACCGTACGCAGCGAGAGCGTACGGACCAGGAGGGGCACTCCGGCCTGGGCGCAGGCGCGTATGCCGGCCGCGTCGGGACGGAGGGAGGCGCCGAGGCGCCTGGCGCCGCGGACCACCACGACGAGGTAGGCGCCGGCCATGCCCCACTGGGCGATGACGGTGCCCCAGGCGGAACCGGCGATGCCGAGGTCGGCGCCGTAGACCAGCGCGGCGTTGAGCCCCGCATTGGCGGTGAAGCCGCCGATGGCGACGTAGAGCGGGGTACGGGTGTCCTGGAGGCCGCGGAGCACGCCGGTGGCGGCGAGCACGATGAGCATGGCCGGGATGCCGAGGGCGCTGATCCGCAGATAGGTGAGGGCGTGCGGAGCGGCGGTGCCGGAGGCGCCGAAGAGGTCGACGAGGGCGGGCGCCGTGGGGAGGACCACGGCGATCACGGTGAGGCCGATGAGGAGGGCGAGCCAGATGCCGTCCATGCCCTGCCTGATGGCGCCGGGGAGATCGCCGGCGCCGACCCGGCGGGCGACGGCCGCCGTGGTGGCGTAGGCGAGGAAGACGAAGACGTTCACGCCGGTGAGCAGGAGGGCGGCGGCGACGCCGAGTCCGGCGAGCTGGGGGGTGCCGAGGTGACCGACAATGGCACTGTCCACCATCACGAAGAGGGGCTCGGCGATGAGGGCGCCGAAGGCCGGAACGGCGAGCGCGATGATCTCTCGGTCGTGGCGGCTGCGCGTGCGCCGGTCCTTCGCGGTGGCCTGGATCATGCGTCCCAATCTAATCGTCCACAGGTAAGAGATGCAATGCAGTCGCAGTCCTTACTTGGGGTCGCTCTGCGTGGTGTCCTCTGCGCCGTTTGTCGCGATCTTCGGTCGAGCGGGGAAGTTTTTCTTCTGCACAGCCCCGTCATGAGGAAAGTGCAGGTCAGCGAGGTGGAAGCGCGGAACGTGAGAGCTTGTCCACAGCGCTGTCCCCCGCGCCATGCACAGCTTTTCGGGAGTTCTCCACAGGATGGCCCCCGTCATCCACATGGCCTGTGGATAACCAGATTGGCGGACGGCTTTTGCGGGCCTACCGTGGTCCGGCGCCCGCCGCCTCTTTTGGCATGACGAACCTCGAACTCGACGCGCCGTAAGCGGAGTCGGACGTCCTTTTGTCAGAGCCGTGCCGTAAGAAGGAAGGGCACCGGCGAGGGTCCGCGTCGCGGACGGGAGGAGGTGGCGGGGTGAGCATGCCCGAGCCCATGGACGACCCCTGGCCCGACCCTGGCCCCAGTGACCGGCTGCCCACGGCACCACGCCCCCGCCGGGGCGAGGGCCGCGGCGGTCGGGGCGAAGGACGCCGCGAGGACCAGCACGACCGGGAGCGCGACGGCGGCGGCTGGGAGGGCTCGGGCTTCGAGCGCGTCCCCCCGCAGGACCTGGACGCCGAACAGTCCGTGCTCGGCGGCATGCTGCTCTCCAAGGACGCCATCGCCGACGTGGTCGAGGTCCTCAAGGGCCACGACTTCTACCGACCCGCGCATGAGACCATCTACCAGGCCATTCTCGACCTGTACGCCAAGGGTGAGCCGGCCGACCCGATCACGGTCGGCGCCGAGCTCACCAAGCGCGGCGAGATCACCAAGGTCGGCGGCGCCTCGTATCTGCACACCCTCGTCCAGTCGGTCCCCACCGCGGCCAATGCGGAGTACTACGCGGAGATCGTCCACGAGCGGGCCGTGCTGCGCCGCCTGGTGGAGGCCGGCACCCGCATCACCCAGATGGGATACGCGGCCGACGGCGACGTCGACGAGATCGTCAACAGCGCCCAGGCCGAGATCTACGCCGTCACCGAGCAGCGCACCAGCGAGGACTACCTGCCGCTCGGCGACATCATGGAGGGCGCGCTCGACGAGATCGAGGCCATCGGCTCGCGCAGCGGCCAGATGTCGGGCGTACCGACCGGCTTCACGGACCTGGACTCGCTCACCAACGGCCTGCACCCGGGACAGATGATCGTCATCGCGGCGCGTCCCGCGATGGGTAAGAGCACCCTGGCCCTGGACTTCGCACGGGCATGTTCGATCAAGGGCAATCTGCCCAGTGTCATCTTCTCGCTGGAAATGGGTCGCAACGAGATCGCCATGCGTCTGTTGTCGGCCGAGGCGCGGGTGGCGCTGCACCACATGCGGTCGGGCAGCATGACGGACGACGACTGGACGCGACTCGCGCGCCGGATGCCCGAGGTGACCGCAGCGCCGCTGTACATCGACGACTCCCCGAACCTGTCGATGATGGAGATCCGTGCCAAGTGCCGCCGCCTCAAGCAGCGCAACGACCTCCAGCTCGTGGTCATCGACTACCTCCAACTGATGCAGTCCGGCGGCGCCCGCCGCCCCGAGAGCCGTCAGCAGGAGGTCTCGGACATGTCCCGTAACCTCAAGCTGCTGGCCAAGGAGCTGGAGGTCCCGGTGATCGCCCTGTCCCAGCTCAACCGTGGTCCCGAGCAACGTACGGACAAGAAGCCGATGGTCTCCGACCTTCGAGAGTCGGGATCGATCGAGCAGGACGCCGACATGGTCATCCTGCTGCACCGTGAGGACGCGTACGAGAAGGAGTCGCCGAGAGCAGGCGAAGCGGACCTGATCGTCGCCAAGCACCGAAACGGCCCGACGGCCACGATCACGGTCGCCTTTCAGGGGCATTACTCGCGTTTTGTGGATATGGCGCAGACGTAGTCGGGGCGGCTTTAAGCCCGAATTTCAAATGTCCCTTTCGCGTTGACCGTTGCCCTTTGCAGCCTCGGGTGACAGCTCGATGAGACTGCGCCTCGTCATGATCGTTCAGGCGGCGTAGTGCTGGCCCCGGCCGCGGTCTAGGGAGCGCCGTCGGCTCGCGAAAGGTGTCCTCCCCGAGGCGTGCAGGGTCACAGACATGCGATGGGGCGCCCATGGGCCCGACTGGCGCGGTTTCCGTACATCACGTGACCTGCACTCATTCGTATATGCGTCTACTCAAACCAGAGGGGCACGACCTGTAAGGAAGATCACTTCATCCGGAATCGGCCATACGCGCGATCGCAGCGTGGAAGTGTTGTAGTTGGTCATCATTGATCGCCAATACCTTTCCAACATCCAATGTGGGGAGGAACGTTGACGCACAATGCACCATTACCGGCCACTCAAACTCGTGGACGTCCCGGCGTTACCCTCGTGGATCTCTTCGTATCTACTGCCGCGCGATCGGACGATGGCCCAGCTATCGAAGCGGAAGGGCGTACGGTCAGCTACTCCCAGCTCGACGGATGGTCGGACGCCGTCTGTGCGGCGCTGCGAGGCATCGGTGTAGGCAGGGGCGACTACGTCGTCCTGCGGATGCCCCCCGGAGCCGAGGCCATCGCAGCCATGCTGGGAATCCTCAAGGCAGGCGCGGCCTACGTACCGCTGGACGTGCGCAATCCACCCTCCCGCAACGAGTTCATCCTCGCTGACAGTGGTGCTGTTGCGTTCGTCGGCGATCCGGATGGCTCCACCCTGACCGGGTTACCCGTCATCGGGGAGCAGCTCGTGGCGGAGCTCGGTGAGCCGGAGTCCGTCTCCGGCGCCCGCCGAAGTGGAGCTCCTGGGCCGGACAGCACCGCGCCAGGCCCGCGGCCGGATGACGTCGCCTACATCATCTACACCTCTGGCACGACGGGGCGACCCAAGGGCGTGCCCGTGCGGCACAGCAGCGTGGTGGCCCTCCTCACCGCCGTTTCAGGTCTTTTCACCTTCACCTCTTCCGACCGGTGGCTCCTCTTCCACTCCATCGCCTTCGACTTCTCCGTCTGGGAGATCTGGGGGCCGCTGTCCACCGGTGCCCGGCTGGTGGTCCTGCCGCACTGGACCACTCGATCCCCCGAGGAGACCCTCAAGGCCGTCACTGACCGGCGGATCACCGTCCTGAACCAGACGCCGACCGCGTTCGGTGCAGTGGCAGCGGAGGCGCTGCGGCAGGGCGCACACCTGCCGGACCTCCGCTACGTCGTCTTCGGCGGGGAGAAGCTGACGCCGCCGGTGCTGCGACCTTGGGCCAAGCGCTACGGCCTGGTCCAGCCGCGGCTGGTCAATATGTACGGGATCACCGAGACCACCGTGCACTCCACCTTCCACGAGTACGCGGAGGCAGACCTGGACGAGGACGTCTCGTGCATCGGTCGTCCGCTGCCCGGGTTCACCGCGCGGGTCGTGACGGAGGACGGCCGGGAAGCCGGTGTCGACGAGCCGGGAGAGCTGTGGCTGGCGGGACCACAGGTCGCCAAGGGCTACCTGAACCGACCCGAGCTCACCGCTGAAAGGTTTCCTCGCATCCCGGCTTCGGGCAGCGGGGACGACGCTCCGGCGCCGGCGGGAGCCGAGCCCGGCCCGTCCTGGTACTACCGGTCCGGCGACCTCGTAAGCCGTCGGAAGCGGGGCGACCTGATCTACCACGGCCGTGCCGACCTCCAGGTCAAGCTGCGCGGCCACCGTATCGAGCTCAGTGACATCGAAGCCTCCGTGCGCTCGTACCGCGGTGTCGTCGACGCCGTGGTGTGGGTACGCGAGTTCAAGCCCGGTGACGAGCGGCTGGTCTGCGCCTTCGTCGCGGGCGAGGAGTCGGCAACCGCATCGCCGGACGCGCGAGCCCTGCGCCGCCACGTCAAGGAGCAACTGCCCTCCTACATGCAGCCCGCGAGCTATCAGCGGCTGCCGAGCCTGCCACGAACCGTCAACGGAAAGGTCGACCGGGCCGCCGTGGTCCGGATCTGGGAAGAGCAACGACAGGAGAACACGCGAGATGCCCGAAGCACACACAGCACTTGACGTGGCGGAAATCCAGCGCCGCACGCTGGAGTGGGTCGCCGAGATCCTTGAGGAACCCGAGGTCCTCGCGGAGGACAACTTCCTTGACCTGGGCGGCCATTCGATGCTCGCCCTGCAACTGGGGCAGCGCGCCAAGGACGCCTTCGGTGCCGACTACGACCTCAAGACGCTCTTCGAAGGAAGCCTCGCCTCGGCCGCAGCCGAACTGGCCTCCCGCGTCACCAAGGGCTGAGCAGCGTCGCACGCACGACCCCGCGTACGGAACTCCGTGACAGCAGAGAAGGGATCGTTCAGATGACGACCAGTCAGGAAAAGGACTTCCGACTCAGCACCGAGGAGCTCGCGAAGTTCGAACGGGACGGCTTCATCGGCCCGGTCAAGATCTTCGAGCCGGAGGAGATGGAGGAGCGCTGGGACGCCATCCGGCGGCAACTCCCCGACCGCTCCAAGGCCATCTACCCCGATGACGCGCTCAGCGGCGGCACGAACATCTCGAACTACGACCGTCACCTCGACGTCGACCTGCTCTCCGAGCACATCATGAACCGGGAGATCGTCGACCGGGTGGCCTCCATACTCGGGCCCGACGTGTTCTGCTGGCGTACCGAGTTCTTCCCCAAGTACCCCGGCGACGAGGGCACCGACTGGCACCAGGCCGCCACCTTCGCCAATGCCAGCAAGAAGCCGCAGATCAAGTGGCCCGCCGAGGACGGTGAGATCCCCTTCGGCGGCACGATCACGGTGTGGACCGCGTTCACGGACTCCACCCTGGAGAACGGCTGCCTCCAGCTCATGCCGGGCACCCACCGGGAGATGAATTACGACGAGTCCAGGGCCATGGACTACGATCCGAACGCGATCAACTCCCGTGAGAAGGAGGGCATCAGGCGCGGATTCTTCGGCTACGACTACCGGCAGCTTCAGAAGGATCCGAACTGGAAGCCGGACGAGTCGCAGGCCTTCCCCCTGGTGATGAAGCGGGGTGAATGCGTCATCTTCTGGTCCACCCTGATGCACGCCTCCCTTCCGCACACCGGCAGTAAGAAGGACTACCGCATGGGGTTCGCTGCCCGCTATGTGCCGACCAAGGTGCAGATCTACCCCGACACCGAGCAAGTGGCTGAATACGGTGGCGGCATCCCGCTCGACAACTACGGTGCGGTTCTCGTCTCCGGCCAGGACACCTACGGGATCAACAAGGTCACCGAACAAAGCCGGCGGGGCTATGTGTTCACCCCCCGCCGATTCTGACAACACGTAGGCCGGTGGTGGGGCGTGTGCGCTGCGCCCCGCCACCGGGCGCAGAGCCCAGTACCACCGCGGAGGAACCGGTGCCACAACGACACATCTACCTACAGGACACCTACCACTTCACCGTCGAGAGCCGAGTGGCCGACGCCGGTACGACTGACAAGGGGCCCTGGGTGGAGCTGGAGGAGAACATCTTCCATCCCCAGGGCGGCGGCCAGCCCAGCGACCGGGGAACGGTCGCCGAGGCGCAGGCCCACCCCTTCAAGGTGCCCGGCGAAGGCGGCCATGTCGTCCGGCTCGCGAGCACCCGCGAGTTCCAGGTCGGCGAGCAGGTCACCAGCAGCATCGATCCCGAGCTGCGCCGCCTGCACGCCGCCCTGCACACCTGCGGCCATGTGGTGGACGGATTCATCCGCGCGCTCGGGTTCTCGCACAAGGTCAGTAACCACTTTCCCGGCCAGGCCCGTATCGAATTCGAGGTGGGGGCCGAGCGGCCTGATCTGGACCAGCTCGCGGCCAAGGTCGAGGAGCGTACCCGCCTGGCCATCGAAGCCGACCACAAGGTGTCGGCGACCGACCGCGGTGACCAGCGAATCGTGGTCATCGACGGTCTGACCGAGGACCCCTGTGGCGGTACGCACGTGGCCTCGCTGAGCCAGCTCACCGGGTTTTCGCTGAGGTCCCTCAAGATCAAGGGCGGTGTTCTCAAAGTGGGGTACACGGTTGGACACGCCTGACGTCGCCAGCGAGTCCTTCGTTGCAAGCACCGGTACTGCTGCAACGGAGGAATCCACCCGCGGACGGAATACCTGGGCGGTTGACCTCGGCGTGCTTGCCGTGGCCGTGGTGTGGGGATCGACCTATGTGGCCATGCAGTGGGTGGGCCACTACGTGTCCGTACCGGCCTTTCTCTTTCTTCGCTTCGCCCTCGGCGCCCTGTGCATCACCCTGATGTCCCTCCGGACGTGGCGCAGCGCCAGCCGGACCGAATGGAAGATCGGCGTGCTCTTCGGAGTACTCCTCTTCGGGATTCTCTTTCTGGAAACCCTCGGCGTGCGCTACACCCTGGCGTCCAATGCGGGCTTCCTGATCGCCCTGTCCGTCATGCTCGTGCCCATCATCGAGCGGGTGTTCCTCAAGGGTCGGGTGGCCCGCAGTATTTACCTGTTGGCGCTGCTCTCCCTGGCGGGCTGCGCGCTCCTCACCTTCCAGCAGGGCCTGTCGGTCCGTAGCGGTGACCTGATCATCCTGGCCGCGGCGCTGATCCGAGCGAGCCAGATCGTGCTCTTCGCCTCCCGGGCCAAGGGGGAGGACGTCTCGCTGCTGCGGATCACTGCGATCGAACTCTGGGTCGTGGCCGCCGGCGGCCTGCTGCTCTCCCTCGCGCAACCGGTGGAGACACTGCACGACATCGGCCAACTGTCGGTCGGGGCCTGGCTGGTCATCCTGTATCTGGGAGTGCTGGGAACGGCCTTCGCGTTCCTCGTCCAATTGCACGCCGCACGCGCCTCCAGCCCGACCAGGGTGGGGCTGGTGCTCTCCACCGAACCGTTCTTCGCTGCCGTCTTCGCTGTCGTCCTGCTCGGCGAACATCTTGGTCCCGCTCAACTGGTCGGCGGAGGAATCATCCTCTTCGCCGCCCTCGTAGGGCGCTGGTTGGACGCCAGACACCGTGAACCGAAAGCCAGCCTGGAGGACATGTCGTGAGCACTTTCCCGGTGGTTCTGCTCCATCATTCCGGCGGATCAGCGCAAGTCTTCGATCCGCTCGTCCGCGCACTGCCTGAGCAAGTCGACGCCCATGCCCTGGAGCTTCCCGGGCGGGGACGCAGGTGGCGGGAGAAGCCGGCCGTATCGGCGCTGGAAGCCGTAGAGCATCTGGCCGGGCAGGTAACTGAAGCCGGAATCACCGGGGAATTCTCGATCTTCGGACACAGCATGGGGGCGTATCTCGGGCTGCTCCTCGCCTCGCATTTCGAGAGCATCTCGGGCGGCGCGTACTGCGGGACGCTGTTCGCCTCGGCCAACGCCGGGCCTCTCGGCGCATCCCCGCTGTTCGGCGGCGATCCGCGGGAAGCCGGCGATCAGGAGGTTCTGGACACCGCCGCCCGGTTCGGTGGTTTGTCGCCGCAGATTCTCGAACACGAGCAGCTACGAGAACGCACCGCCGAACTGCTCCGCGCCGACTTCTCGGTGTGCGACTCCTTCGTACGGATGCACCGCAATACCGTGACCGAGAGCCGGATCGTGGTGTGCCACGGCACCGACGACGTCTTCACCGCCGAGCAACTCGACCGCTGGCGACTCAGCACGACGGCCAGCAGCGAAATAGTGTCCTTTGCCGGGGACCACTTCTACCTGACGGACCACGCCGCGGAGGTGGCCGGGGCGGTATCCACGCACCTGGGAATCGATCCGTCAGGACCGGACCGGAACCGCGCCGTCGCGGAGGTATAGCTCAGTTCCGGACTTCCTTGGGAGTGAGAAAGCATGGCTGCCGCTCCACCCATCGAATCCATAGTCCTTGCGGACATCGCCCTCGTTCTCCTCGCGGGAACCGTGATGGTGAAACTCGGCAAGCGACTGCGCCAGCCCCCGGTCGTCGGCGAGATCACCGTCGGCCTCATGCTCGGGCCCAGCGTCCTCGGTCTGTTGCCCGGAGACATTCCGGGAATGCTGTTTCCGGGCGAGGCCCTGCCCATGCTGTCGATCGTCGCCCAGGTCGGCCTGGTGCTCTTCATGTTCCTCGCAGGCATGGAGCTCGACGTCACGCTGCTGCGCGGCAAGGGGAGAGCCGTGAGCGCCATGGCGGGGCTTTCGTTGGCCGTGCCCTTCGCCCTCGGTGCGGGCGCCGCGGCCCTGCTCTACGGCCGGTACGGGACCGGCGACGTCAGCCACGGTGTCTTCGCCCTCTACCTGGGAACGGCCTTCTCCATCACGGCCTTTCCCGTACTGGCACGCATCATCCGAGACGGCGGGCTGTCCCGGACTCGGGTCGGCGCCCTGGCCATGGCCTGCGCTGCGCTGGGCGACGTCCTCGCCTGGTGCCTGCTGGCCGTGGTCGTGGCCGTCGCCCAGACCGGCGGCGTCAGCCGATCCGCCTCCGTCATCGCCTGGAGCGTCGCGTACGGCCTGGTGATGTTCCTGGCCGTGCGGCCACTGGCGCACCGGGTGGTCACCCGCCTCAGCCGGGACGGCGACCACGGCATGTTGACGACCCTGGTCGTGTCCGGGGTCTTCCTCTCGTCCTGCGCGACCTCATGGATCGGCATCCACGCCATCTTCGGCGCCTTCGTGTTCGGGATGGTCATGCCGCGGGACGCCCTGCCAGGGCAGCTCGGACAGGTGGCGGTCTCCCTGGAGAAGGTCTCAGCTCTGTTCCTACCGGTCTTCTTCGTCATCACCGGGCTATCGGTCGATGTCGGTGCGCTCGGTTGGGCGGGGCTGCTGGCGCTGTTGCTGATCGTTGCGGTCGCCATGGTCGGCAAGTTCGCTGGAGCTGCGCTCCCGGCCCGGTTGTCGGGCATGAGCTGGCGTGAGGCCGGGGCCTTTGGGACGCTGATGAACACCCGTGGCCTGACGGAGATCGTCATCCTGGACATCGGCCGTGAGCTGGGGCTCATCAGCGACCAGATGTTCACCATGATGGTCCTGATGGCCCTGCTGACGACCGTCGTCGCCAGCCCCCTGCTCCGGGCCCTGCGGATGTGGCCCCCCGCCCCCGCGGCTGCCGCTGGTGGTGGGCTGCCTCGGCCTTCGGAGCGTGGGCCGCGGGACGTCACGGATGACGACACCCCTCTGGAGCGGGTGTGACCGAGCTGCTGGCCGTCGCGGCCATCACCGTACTGGCGGTCATAAGCCCCGGTGCCGACTTCGCGATGATCGTGCGCAACAGCTACCTCTACGGCCGGATCTACGGGCTGTTGTCCGCCGCCGGAGTTGCTCTGGGCGTGCTCGTCCACGTCACCTACACCATGCTGGGCGCGAGCCTCCTCGTCTCCCGGTCGCCACAGTTGTTCACCGTCATCAAGCTGTGCGGCGCCGGATACCTCGTCTACCTCGGCTATCGCACCTTCACGGCCCGTGTCACGGCCGACGTCGACGCCGAACAGGGGCCACGTACCTCCCGGTTGGACGCGTTGCGCACCGGATTCCTGACCAACGCCTTCAATCCGAAGACGATGCTGTTCGTCCTCAGCGTGTTCACCCAGGTCGTCGGCCCGGACACGGGGGTGCCCCAGCGGATCGGATACGGGCTGTTCATGTCGTTGATCCATGGGGTGTGGTTCGGTCTGGCCGCCCTTTGCTTCTCCAACCGACGGCTGCGGGCGGTCATGCTGCGCAGTCAGGCGATCTTGAACCGGCTGCTCGGCTCGGCCCTGATCTGCTTGGGCGTGGCGTTGGTGGCCTGGTGATCTGACACGTTGGCGGAACGGTGCACGGGTACGGGTGGGAGAACTTCCGCCCGCTGAGCCGGTCGGTGCGAAGAATGAGCTGCCGCTTCGTTGCCGATGACAGCAGGCTTCGGTCAGGCCGGGTCGGGCTGGGCCAGGTCGCCCGCGGTGCCTGCGACGGCGGGGCCGCAGTCGGCCGGTAGGCCGGCGAGCACCAGGGCTATCGCCTGCTCGGCGGTGTCCGCCTCCCCGACGACCGTGCCCCGCGCGGGGCCGCAGACCCGGTAGCGCCCGTCCTTCAACAGGTCGACGAACGGCACGTCCCAGGCGTACGGAAAACCGGTGCAGGTGCTGAAGTGCAGCGACCAGTGGCTGGTGAACGGGTACAACTGCCGCAGCTTCGGCTCCTCGGCCGCCACCTCGGCGAGCGCGAGCGTCTGCCGCGCGGGTTCCAGGCGACCAGCCTGCCGGCGGAGGTCGTCGCACAGCAGCCCCCACTGCACGGACACCGCCTCGGCCGGACCCACCTCGTGGGCCGCGACCAACTCGCTCACCTTGATGAACGGTGCGACCCGCTGGATCTCGCCCAGCCCGACGCCGCTGCGCCAACCCGCCGCCGCCCGGGCCACTTCCGCCAAGTCGGACGTCGTACCGGTGAGCAGTTCGATCCCCTGCGACCAGCCGTTGATGCTGAACCAGCGGCTCTTCACACCGACGAAGACCCAGCACGGGGCCCGGTCGGCGTCGGTGCTGGTGACCCCGGCGGAGCGCAGGGGTTCCGAGTCGTTGCGCTGGATCGCGCCCAGGTCGAGGCCCTGCTCGGCAGCCGCCGACTCCAGGGCTTCGGCGAGACTGCCCGCAGCCGCGAGGTCCGGATACAGCTCGGGATCTGCGGGGTTGGCGGGGCGAGGAGAGTTCGAAGTCACCGTCGGAGTCTTGCGTCTGCGCTGCGGAAAGACCACCCCTCGGGACGGGAATGATCCGGGCTATCCGCTCCGACTGACGGTCTCACCGCAGGTCACCGGGGGTGTACGGGGCGGCCCTGGGGCGCGGGTGCGGACAGGACACTGGTACGGGCCGGACAGCGGACCTCGGGTCAGCCGGCGCTCTGGCCGTGCCGGAAGGTGCGGCGGTAGGCGTGCGGGGGGACGCCGAGCGCGCGGTGGAAATGGCGGCGCAGGGTGGTCGCGGTGCCCATGCCGGTGGCCGCGGCGATGGCGTCGATGCTGTCGTCGGTCTTCTCCAGCAGCTCCTGGGCGCGCCGGATGCGCTGGGTGTGCAGCCACTGCAACGGTGTGGTGCCGGTCGCCGCCCGGAACTGGCGGCCCAGGTGACGCGCGCTCAACCCCGCCCGCCGGGCCAGATCCTCCACGGTCAGCGGCTCATCAAGCCGTTCGAGCACCCACGGAAGCAGCGCACCGAGCGGATGATCGCCCTGCTCGGGCACCGGGGCCGTGACGAACTGGGCCTGGCCGCCGGCCCGGAGCGGCGGTACGACCAGCCGCCGGGCCGCGATGTTGGCGACCGCCGAACCGCGGTCCAGCCGAACCAGATGGAGGCACAGGTCCAGGGCGGCGGCCTTGCCCGCGGAGGTGAGAACGCTGCCGTTGTCCACGTACAGCACGTCGGCGTCGACCTCGACCCGCGGGTAGCGGGCGGCCAACTCCGCGGTGTGCGCCCAGTGCGTGGTGGCCCGCAGGCCGTCCAGCAGGCCGGCGGCGGCCAGGACGAACGCGCCGGTGCACAGGGAAGCCACCCGCGCGCCGGCCGCGTGCGCCGCACGCACGGCCGCGATCAGCTCATCCGGCGGCGGCACGTCCACGTCCGCCCAGGCCGGGACGATCACGGTGTCGGCGAACGGCAGCCGGTCCAGCCCACAGTCGGGTTCGAGCTGGAACCGCCCGACGCGTACGGCCGCGGGCCCGCACAGCGCGACCTCGTACCAATCGTCTGCCACCTGCGGCGGGGCAGCTCCGAAGAGCTCGTACGCCATCGAAAGTTCGAGGTGCAGCATCCCGTCGGTGACGGCCAGCGCGACAGTGCTCATGTCCGAAATTGTACGGGCCAGGTCGTTCCAGACACTCACGTCGGGGGGCCGGTGCTGGCCAGGATGACGTGAACGATCAATCGAGTACGGGAGGTAGTCATGGGGTCGGGGCAGCCGGTCGCGGTGGTCGGGGCGTACGGACACACGGGGCGGTTCGTAGTGGCCGAACTGCTCGAACGCGGCTTCAGGCCGGTGTTGGTCGGCCGGGACGCGGAGAAGCTGCGGGCGCTGGCGGGGGCGTTGGGGCGGGTGTGGGGTGCGGCGGATGGAGTAGGTAGCTCAGGTGACTTGGGTGGCTTGGGTGTCTCGGGCGGAGTGAATGGCTCAGGTGGGGTGGATGGTTCGAGTGGTGGGGGTGGGCTGGATGGTGCAGGTGGCTTGGGCGGGCCGGTGGGGGGCGGGGCCGTCGGGCTGGACGTCCGCCCGGCGACGGCCGACGATCCGGCGGCGCTCGATCGGGCGCTGACGGGCGTGGCCGCCGTGATCAACTGCGCGGGCCCGTTCGCGAGCACGGCGGCGCCCGTGATCGAGGCGGCGCTGCGTGCCGGCATCCCGTACCTGGACGTGGCGGCCGAAGTGGAGGCCAACGCCGACACGTTCGCGCACTTCGACGGGCCCGCCCGCGCCGCCGGGGTGGCGGTCGTCCCCGCGATGGCCTTCTACGGTGGCCTCGGCGACCTGCTCGCCACGGCGGCGATGGGCGACTGGACCGGGGCGGACGAGGCGCACATCGCGTACGGGCTGAACAGTTGGCACCCTACGGAGGGGACACGGGCGGCCGGGCGGGTCTCCAGGGACCGGCGCAACGGCCAACGCGTCAGGTACACGAAGGGCCGATTGGAGTACGTTCGGAGCGAACTGCCCACCCTGGAATGGAACTTCCCCGCCCCACTCGGGGCGAGGGACGTGATCGGCGAGTTCACGATGGCCGACGTCATCACGGTGCCG
Organism: Streptomyces sp. 796.1; assembly: GCF_047525675.1. NCBI lineage: Bacteria > Bacillati > Actinomycetota > Actinomycetes > Kitasatosporales > Streptomycetaceae > Streptomyces > Streptomyces sp. 796.1. The sequence goes on from NZ_JBLIWA010000036.1 coordinate 57,032, forward strand.
AGCCATCTGGCCATTCCCGAGGTGTGCACCTACATGACGACCGAGGCCGCGCGGGACGTCGTGGGCCCCGACACGCCCACTCCGGCCGCCGTCGACGAACAGGGCAGGTCCGCGCAGACCTTCCTGGTCGACGTCCGGGTCCGCGCCGGCGACGTCGAACGGCGCGCCGTGGCCCAGGGGCAGGACATCTACGCCGTCACCGCGCCCTTGGTCGTGGAGGCGGTTGACCGCATCCTCACCGGCAGGTCCAAGGCGCTGGGCGTCGCCTCGGCCGGTGCTCTCTTCGATGCGGCCGATTTCCTTCGGGCCCTGGCGCCGCGGGTTTTGGTGGAGGTTGGGTGAGGTGGGGGGTTGGGGATGACCGCACCATGACTGAAATCGTCTTGATGTCCGATCCGCAGGTGGCCGCCGTGCCGGTCGAGGAGTGCGGTGAACCGCTGGTGGACGTACGGCGCGGCACGCCCCTCCTCGTTGACGAGCGCAAGGGGCAGGACGCCGGCAGCGCCTTCGCTCACCTGCGGTCGGGCGTGCTGGACCGGCTCTGCACCGCACAACAGGCACTCCCCCCGGGGCTGCGACTGCTGTTCGTCGAGGGGTACCGCCCGCCAGCCCTTCAGCGTCAGTACTTCGACGAGTACTCCGGCGAACTCCGCGCCGAGCACCCCGACTGGACCGCCGCCCAACTCCACTCCGCGGCCAGCCGCTATGTCTCACCGCCCGACATAGCGCCGCACAGCGCCGGCGCTGCCGTTGACCTGACCCTCGCCGACGACACCGGACGCGAACTCGACCTGGGCACCCGGATGAACGCGACACCCGAGGAGAGCGCCGGCGCCTGCTACACCGAGGCGGACAACATCACCACAGAGGCCCGCGCCCACCGCGACATCCTGAGCACCGCACTCGCCACTGCGGGCCTGGTCAACTACCCGACGGAGTGGTGGCACTGGTCGTACGGAGACCGCTACTGGGCACTGGCCACGGGGGCGCCAGCGGCCCGTTACGGGGCGAAGGAGCTGGGCTGAGGGTTGGGGTTCTGGGGGCTGGGTGGGGGGCCGGGGGCCGTGGGGGGGTGTTGTTATGCGGGGTCCGGCCTGGTGTCTGGTTCTGTGGGCGTTGCGATCTGTTCGGTCTTGGGGTGTGGGGCTGTGGACGTCTTGCCGGGGGAGGCAGCTTCTTCTGATTCGGGACCGCTGCCGGTGTGGGGGCTGGGGACGGGATCCGTAGGTGCGGGAGCCGGCGCGATGTCCGTGTCGGTGCGCGAGAGGAGGCGTTCGTAGCGCTGCCGAGCGGCCTGGGGGGTGCCGAGTCCGAGGCCGAAGGCGATCTCGGGCCAGGTCATGCCGCGCCCCCGCGCCATCTGGAGAAGGCCCACTTCGAGTTCGTCCATCTCGCCGCGGGCCAGCGGCATGAGGGTGAGGGCAGCCGTGATGTCGGTCTGGTCCACCGCCGGTTCGCCCTCCGTGGGGAGCGCTGCCCCACTGAGCAGGAAGGAGACCAGCCGGATCGCCTCGTGCGCGCCGATGATCGACGGATGGGCCTGCCGCTGCCGCTGCTCGGCGCTGGCGGCGTGACGCTCGGCAATGCGGAAGAGGGAGGCATAGACGCGCTCGGCTCGCGCCTGCTCGGGAGATGTGGGTGTGAAGGGAGCGACGGACGAGTCGCTGGACGCTGACATGCGTCCAGGGTCGACTGGCATGAAGCCGCTGTCAACTGTTTGTTGTGAACAGAATGTTTGCATGGTGGAGGGGGGCCCGGGAGGGGCAGCTAAGCCGGCACCCTCCACTCCCCCACCCCCAGGCATCCTGGTCGTATGTATCGAGAGCGACGCTCAAACCTCGCCGGCACGGTGGTGTGGGAGCGTCGGGCCGTAGCGGGCGCGGATCTCGTGCGGGTGTTGCCCGATGGGTGCATGGATCTGCTGTGGCGCGACGGGCAGCTCTTGATCGCCGGGCCCGACACCCGGGCGCACCTCGTTCGGGACCGGCCGGGCGCGGTCCACGTCGGACTGCGGTTCGCCCCCGGCGTGGGGCCCGGTGTGTTCGGCCTGCCGGCGTCGGAGCTGCGCGACCAGCGCGTACCGCTGGACGAGGTCTGGCCCCGGACCGAAGCTGCCCGACTGGCCGAACTCCTCGCGAAGGCGGAAGTGGCAGGCCGTGCCCGCGTACTGGAGGTGGCCGTCGCCGCGCGACTGCGAGTGGCCGAAGAGCGACCGGCGTGCGGCGATGCGTACGAGCTGGTTCCGCCGTACGCGCGAGTGGTCGCGGGGCTGGGCGCCGGCGGGACGGTCGCGGCGCTGGCGCGGGAGGTCGGGCTCAGTGAGCGGCAGTTGCACCGGCGGTGTCTGGCGGCGTTCGGGTACGGGCCGAAGACGCTGGCTCGGGTGTTGCGTCTGGGGCGCGCGCTCGATCTGGCGCGTGCGGGTGTGGCAGGGGCCGAGGTCGCGGCCCGCGCCGGGTATGCCGATCAGGCCCATTTCTCGCGCGAGGTGCGGGCCTTGGCCGGCGTGCCCCTGACGGAACTCCTGTCGCCCACTGCCCAGAGCCGCGATGGGCGTGAGCCGTAGCGGAATCGGGCCGTGGCCGTTGCCCCGACTCGCGTCCTGCGGGGTGGGAGCCGCACCGTTCTCGTGGTTCGGCGCCCGGCTGATGTGGATGTTGGCGCCGGCAGGTACGCCGCCGGCCCGCATCTAAGTAGAGCGTTCATTCTAGACCGTGGTACGTTTCCGTCACGCGCTAAGTAGAACGTTCGTTTTAGGGGTTCTGCGTCGGCGATTCCGCATCCCATCGCGTCCGGAAATCGCATGTGCCGCCGCGCCCCGCCGCGCGCCCACCGCAGACCGTCGCATAGAGGAGAACCGTCATGGCCAACAGCGCCAAGCCGCAGGTGACCATCGTTGGACTCGGCCCGATGGGGCAGGCCATGGCCGGGAGCTTTCTCGACCGCGGGTACGCCGTCACCGTGTGGAACCGAACCGCGGCGCGGGCTGAGCCGCTCGTGGCCCGGGGCGCCGTTCTCGCTTCGAGCGCATCCGATGCGCTGGCCGCCAGCGAGGTGGTGATCATCAGCCTCACGGACTATGCGGCGATGTACGACGTGTTGGCCCCGGCGAGTTCGGCGCTGGCCGGCCGCGTGCTGGTCAACCTGAGTTCCGATACGCCGGAACGCGCTCGGGCCGCTGCACGTTGGGCAGCCGCGCACGGCGCCGAGCACCTCACTGGCGGAGTCACCGTTCCGCCCTCCGGAATTGGGCAGCCGGATTCGGCCACCTTCTACAGCGGCCCGCGTGAGGTGTTTGACCGACACCGGCATGTGCTGGAGGTCGTGACCGGACGGGTCGACTACCGGGGCGACGACCCGGGGCTCGCCGCACTGTTCTACCAACTCGGCATGGTCATGTTCTGGACCTCGATGCTCGGCCACTGGCAGGCGGTCGCCCTCGCCCAGGCCAACGGGTTGACCGCAGCCGACGTCCTGCCGCACGCCACCGAAACCGCCAACTCGCTACCGTCGTTCTTCGCCTTCTACGCCGACCGAATCGATGCTGGTCAGCACGGTGGCGACGTGGATCGTCTGGCCATGGGGCTGGCCAGTGTCGAACACGTCCTGCACACCCACGCCGACGCGGGCGTCGACACCGCGCTGCCGGCCACCGTCGTCGAGCTCTTCCGCCGTGGCGTGAACGCAGGCCACGCTGCGGACAGCTTCTCCAGCCTGGTGGAACTGCTGCGGAAGCCCGCGGCGTAGGCCGGACTTGTCGGACTTGGCGCTATGCGGGCATCGGGAGCCACGTGTGTCAGGTGCCAGTGCGCCGACGGTGTGCGCCGGAGATGACCCGGCGCGCGTCCAGCGCGCGTTTCGGCACTCGCCGGACGTGCGTCCGGCAGTGCAGGCAGCGTACGGCTGCCCCGTCGCGGGCGTGCCGCCTCACCCCGCAGACGTGCTGGCTGGCCGCGGAACGCAGGCAAGTCCCCACAGCCCGTCCCCACAGCCCGTCCCGGTGGACAGCCCCCCGCGGGCGGGTGCCGCGGGCAGCTTCCGCGGGCGAGGGCGGGCTGCGTGGCGGGGCGGGCGCCGGCCGGGCGCGGCCCCCCGGGTGGGCGGATCACCGCTGATGGCTACGGGCAGCAGAACTAGGAGTCCGATGCGGCCATCGTGACGAAAGCCTGAGGAGCCCGGCGCCTCCAGTGCCGCGAAAACCTCAGGAGTCCGACGGCGCCAGCGCCGCGAAGAGGTCGACCGCATTGCCGTCGGGATCGTGCAGCACCGCGTACCGCTGGCCCCAGAACGCATCCCACGGCGCCTTGTGCCCCACGTACCCGTCCCGGGTGAGCTCCGCGTACACCGCATCGACCTCCGCCGGGTCCGCGCAGCGGAAGGCCAGGCCGACGCGGTGGCCGCCGCCCGACGGCGGGGTCCAGTCGGGAGCGAAGGACTTGACCGTGGCGACGGTGTCCCAGGCGATGCGCAACCCGCCGGGCAACTCCACCTCCACGTGCGGCTCGCCGTCGGCGGTGGCCGGAATGTCGAGGCCGAGGCGGCGGTAGAACGCGAGCGTGGCGGCCATGTCGTCCACGACCAGGCCGATGAGATCGAAGCGAGGTGTCATACGGCCACGCTAGGCAGCCGTCGTGCCCATCGTCTTGAACGAATCGGACGTGTCACGCCCATCGCCCGACACTCCCGTCCCACCCCGGAGGGCTCCCACCCCGAGGGCTCCCGCCCCGCCGGGTATTTCGCTGTCCGGGCCCGTGCTGCGGTCGTTAGGGTCCGGTGGCGAGGACCGTTGTCGCGCCGCTGATGAGGAGCACCATGACCGACACCGCCCCACCCGCTGACCTGCTTCCCGCGACCCGTCGCGCCCTGTTCCATCGGATCGCCGTCGGGCAGGCCGAGGGCCGCGCCCCGTCACTGGTGGGGGCAGTGGTGCGGGACGGGCAGTTGGTGTGGTCCGGCGCGCGGAGTGCGCCGGGCGGTCCCGCGCCCGACGCCGATACGCAGTACCGCATCGGCTCCATCACCAAGACGTTCGTGGCGGTACTGGTGTTGCGGTTGCGCGACGAGGGGCTGCTCGACCTGGCAGATCCGGTGCGCAAGCACCTGGCCGACCCGTTGGCGGTCGCGGACGTGGACCCCGCCGTCGGTGACGCGACCGTGGCTCAGTTGCTGGCCCACCTGAGTGGCATCGCCGCCGAGGCGCGCGGCCCGTGGTGGGAGCGCACGCCGGGCGACCTCCGCCCCGAGTTGGGCGATGTGTTCGGCGAGCGCCCCCAGCGGCTTCCGGCGGGGCGTACCTTCCACTACTCCAACCCCGGGTATGCGCTGCTCGGGGCGCTGGTTGAGGAGTTGAGGGGCGCCCCGTGGGGCGAGGTGCTGCACCGCGAGGTGCTCGCGCCCCTGGGCATGACGCGTACGTCCGTCACCCCGCAGCAGCCGCACGCGCAGGGTTGGGCCGTGCACCCCTGGGCGGACGTGGTGCAGCGGGAGGCCGTGGAAGAGATGGGGCGGATGGGGCCGGCGGGCCAACTCTGGTCGACGGCTGCGGACTTGGCCCGCTTCGCGGTGTTCCTCGCGCGGGGCGATGACCGGGTGTTGAGCGCGGCGACGCTGGCCGAGATGCGCCAGCCCGCCGCCCCGCCGGAGGGCTCCGCATGGGACGGCTCCTACGGGCTCGGGTTGCAGGTGGCGCGCAGGAACGGGCGGCTTCTTTTCGGCCACACCGGTTCCATGCCGGGCTTTCTGGCCACGTTGTGGGTGAGCCACGACGAGGGGCTGGCCGGGATCGCGCTGGCCAATGCCACCTCCGGGCCCTTCGCTTCCACCATCGCCGCTGACCTGGTACGCATCGTCGCCGAGCATGAGCCGCCGGTGCCGGAGCCGTGGAGCCCGCTGACGGACGTGGACCCGGAACTGCTCGCCCTCACCGGAGACTGGTACTGGGGGACCCATGCCTACGTCCTCCGGTTGAACGCCGGGCGCTGGCTTGAACTGAGCCCGTTGCGCGGCTCGGGCCGCGGTTCGCGCTTCCGCCCCGAGCCCGATGGCACGTGGACGGGTCTCGACGGCTACCACGCGGGCGAGACGCTGCGAGTGGTGCGTACCGAGCCGACGGCGCGTACGGCTGAGGGCGACCGGCCCACTGGTCCCACCGGCCCCACCACCCACCTCGACGTCGGCACCTTCGTCTTCACGCGGGAGCCCTACGAGCCGTCAGGAGTGGTGCCGGGCACCATCGACCCGGCCGGCTGGCACGGCCGGCCCGCTGCTGATCAGGGCTGATCCGCGAAGACTGGCCCTGGCCCTGGCCCGCCCGTACGCCGCCGCGAGCACGGCGGGGCCCGTCGGCCCGTCGGCTGACCTGCGGCCCCGCCGCGCCACCTGTCCGCATGGCTGCTGCCCGTACGACCTGGCCGTCCGGGCAGTTCGTACGAATCAGGGCGTAGTACCGCGTCGCTGCGCAGGCCGAGCGCGCCTGCCCGCCCCCGGGCAGCCGATGGCGCCTGTTGGCGCCCGTTGGCGACGCGCGGGCGCGCGGGCCGGGGGGAGTAGGGGCGCAACCTGACCCTGCCAGTCGTACGCAGCCGATTCGTAGGCACGGGGCACCTACGCACCGGCGGTGGCTGGGTCCGAAGTTCCCGCTGTCGCACGCTGATCTCCGAACGGCCCGAACCGCTGCGGAACCTCCCGCACCGGCGCCGCGGCCCCCTCGTCACCAGGAGAAACAGCCATGCGTTCAACACCGCTCCGCCTCGCCACCACGCTCGTCGCGCTCACCGCAACGCTCGCCGGGGCGAGCGTTGCCGGCGCCCGGCCCCGTCCCGCGTCTGCTAACGACACACCGACCAGCGCTTCGACGACCAGCACGGCGACGGCCGACGACTCCGACCGGGGCCCCGGTCACGCCCCGTGGACTGCCGGGTGGGCCGCGCCCGTACAGCGCCCCAGCTCGGGTTTTGAGGAGAACTGGTCGGAGCAGGGCTTCGCCCGGCAGACCGTTCGGCAGGTCGTACGGGTCACCAGCGGCGGCACCCAGGCCCGCATCAAGCTCTCCAACCGCTACGGCGACAAGCCGCTCAAGGTGGCCGGGGCCACCATCGCGCGCAGTGCCGGCGACGCCTCCGTACGACCGCACACGCTGCGCACGCTGACCTTCGGCGATCACCCGCGGCTGACCATCCCGGCCGGTGGCGAGCGCACGAGCGATGCGGCCCCGTTGCAGGTCAAGCCGTTCGAGAAGGTGACGGTGACGCTGTACTTCGCCGAGCCCACCGGCCCTGCGACCTTCCACGCCCAGGCGTACGCCAGCAGCTACCGGGCCCAGGGCGACCACCGGCGGGACCGCACCGGATCGGCCTTCGGGGAGCAGACCCACTCCTGGTACTACCTCGCCGATGTGGAGTTGACAGGTGAGCGGCGCGGTGGTGCCGGTACGCGCCCTGGGACGCCCCGGGCTGTCGGTGCGGACGGGGCGCACGCCGGTGACCGGCGCGCCGCAGCCAAGGGCGCGACGGCGGCCCGTCGGGGCGCGGTGGTGGCGTTCGGCGATTCGATCACCGACGGGTTCGGCTCGACCGTGAACGCCGACCGGCGCTACCCGGACCGACTGGCGGAGCGGCTTGCCGCTGCCGGCACGCCGCGGCCCGTGCTCAATGCGGGCATCGGCGGGAACCTGCTGCTCAACGACTCGGCCTGGTACGGGGACCGGGCCCTGGACCGCTTCGACCGGGACGTCCTGGACAAGCCGGGGGTGAGTTCGGTGATCGTCTTCGAGGGGCTGAACGACATCGGCTTCAGCGAGGTGGACATGCCCACCTACCAGCCCAACCCGCAGCTTTCTGCCGATGAGTTGATCGCGGCCTACCGAGAGCTGATCGCGCGCGCCCATGCGCGTGGCGTCCGGGTCATGGGTGCGACGATCCTGCCCTTCAAGGGTGCGGAGTACCACACGGCACGGGCCGAGGCGAAGCGCGAGCGGATCAACACCTGGATACGGACCTCGGGCGAATTCGATTCCTACGTGGACTTCGCCGCGGCGCTGGCCTCGCCGGAAGACCCGCAGGCGCTGGACCCCGCGTACGACAGCGGCGACCACAAGCACCCGAATGACGCTGGCTACCAGGTGATGGCCGAAGCGATTGACCTGAAAGCCCTCTGATGGCTGGTGGTGACACCGCCACGGCGGATGTCTCCTGCGGGTGGTCGGGAGCGCGGTTGCGTCGGGGACGACGCAGCCGCGCTCCGGCCTGCCCGGGCGCCGAACTGGCCGAACTGGCCGAATTAACCGTCTTCTGACGTACGCGTGCACCATGGTGCCCCCTGCACTCATGCAGCCGTGCACCGTCGACCGGTCCGCCACCTCGGGAGGTCGGCGTACGCCCTGGTCAGAGCTGTAGCTTGAATCCCAGGTGGGACGCCTCGAAGCCGAGGCGCTCGTAGAAGCGGTGTGCGTCGATGCGCGTTGCGTCCGAGGTGAGTTGGACCAACTGGCAGCCCGCCTGGCGTGATGCGTCGATGGCCCACTCGATCAGTTGCGTACCGAGGCCGCTGCCGCGCTCGTCGGAGTGCACCCGCACTCCCTCGATGAGAGAGCGGGTGGCTCCGCGGCGGGACAGGCCCGGGATGAAGGTGAGCTGGAGCGTGCCTACGAGACGGCCGTCGCGCACGGCCGCCACCAGCCACTGGTTCGGATCACTGGCTATTCGCTCGAAGGCGGCGGTGTACGGGGCGAGGTCGTTGGGCGATTCGCGCTGTGCTCCCAGCGCGTCGTCCGCCAGCATCGCCACGATGGCGGGCAGGTCTTCCGCCTGCGCCCGCCGGAACTCGACCGCAGCCGTGTCAGGCTTCTCGAAATCGCTCATGATCCGGAGGCTACGCCCCCGTCATATGGAGGTCGGGATCCGCCCCAGGGTACGGACAGCCGTCACCAAAGGCTCCAATTCGGGGCGTTTGGCCGCCTCTTGAAGGGCCTCGCGGAGGGCGACGTCATGGACGGGGCGGGCGCGCTCCAGCAGCTTCCGGCCATCGTCACTGACGTCGGTGTAGATCCCGCGGCGGTCGGTCGGGCAGAGGTACCGGACCAGGAGGCCACGCTCCTCAAGCCGGCTGACCAGGCGCGTGGTGGCGCTCTGGCTGAGCACGACGACGTCGGCGAGCTGGTTCATGCGCAGGTGGCCGCCGTCGCCGTCGTGCTGGTCGCTCAGTACGTCGAGCACCGAATACTCCCGCACGCTCAGCTCGGCCTCGGCCTCCAGCGCGCGCTCGATGTGGGACTCCAGGCGGCTGTGGAGCGCGGACAGGGCGCACCAGCCCTGGGCGAGGGCGCGCCCCGGAAGGGCGGCCTGCGGCTCGCCGGGCTCTCCGTCGGGGGCCTGGAGCTGATTCTCGGAGGTGCCGCCGGAGGGCTCCGGGAGGTTGCCCGGGGCCGGCGATGGTGTCCGATCACGGCCAGTACTCAGGTCTTTCCCCTGGTCGGCAGCGTGCTGCTGGTCCGTGGTCGGGTTCAGCCGTTGTGCCATGGGACGCCCCCTTCGGTGTCGTACGAACAAGGATAGGCCACCAGCGAAATAGCCGGCGCTTGCCAATATAGCGCGTCTGCAATTATTGTGGGAGCCCGTAGACGTTCTATGCAATCTTCTGGAGGGTCGCGTCATGCCGCTCGCGTTGCTGGCCTTGGCCATAGGGGCCTTTGGTATCGGGGTCACTGAGTTCGTGATCATGGGCCTGCTGCCGGAGGTCTCGGACAGCTTCGGCGTCTCGATCCCCACCGCGGGCTATGCCGTGACCGGGTACGCCCTCGGGGTCGTCATAGGAGCCCCGTTCATGACCGCGCTGGGGACCAAACTCACCCGCAAGCAGATGCTGCTGATGCTGATGGGTCTGTTCATCGCGGGCAACCTGGTCACGGCACTGGCCCCCGCCTTCGGGGTGCTGCTCATGGGGCGTGTTCTCGCGTCGTTCACCCATGGTGCGTTCTTCGGCGTCGGCTCGGTGGTCGCCGCCGACCTGGTCGCTCCGAACAAGCGGGCCGGCGCGATCGCGAGCATGTTCATGGGGCTGACGCTGGCCAACGTCGTCGGTGCCCCGCCCGGCACGCTGATCGGCCAGCACGTGGGGTGGCGCGTCACCTTCTTCATCGTGGCCGCGCTCGGTGTGATCGGTCTGCTCGGCGTCGCCAAGTGGGTGCCGGCCCGGCCGGAGCCCGCGGCGGCCGAGCTGCGCAAGGAGTTCGGGGCCTTCCGCAACCCGCAGGTCTGGCTGGCCATGGCGATGACGGTGCTGGGCTTCGGCGGCGTGTTCGCGGCCATCACGTACGTGACGCCGATGATGACCGAGACGGCAGGGTTCGCCGAGTCCAGCGTGATGTGGCTGCTTGCGGTGTTCGGCCTCGGCATGGTCGCGGGCAATATGATCGGCGGCCGGTACGCCGACCGGCACCCCATGCGGTTGCTGTACACGAGCCTCATCGGCCTGGGCACGGTCCTCGGGCTCTTCACCCTCACCGCGCACGACAAGATCGCCGCCACGTTCACCCTCTTCCTGATCGGCCTCTTCGGCTTCGCGACGGTGCCCCCGCTCCAGAAGCGCGTCATGGACCACGCGGCGGAGGCCCCCACGCTTGCCTCGGCGGCCAACATCGCCGCCTTCAACCTGGGCAACGCACTCGCCGCCTACCTCGGTGGCCTCGTCATATCCGCCGGCTTCGGGTACACGGCGCCCAATGTGGTCGGGGTGGGGCTGGTCATATCCGCCCTGGGTGTCGCGGCCTTCTCGGCCCGGCTGGAGCGCCGGCAGCAGAGCGGAGCTCCGGCTGCGCCGAGCCGCGTCGTCCAGACCGGTGGCCCGACCGCGGGGACGAGCGACGCCGCAGCCGCCGCCGGGGCGGAGCCTGCGGCGAAGCTCCCGGCGGGGCGGCCGGCGGCTCAGTCGGCCGCGGACCTCACGACCTGACGTCGGTGACGCCGGCCCCGGCCCGTCAGGCCCCACGGCTTGAGTACGGAGATGGCGGTGATGAAGACGTAGGTGGCCAGGGAGACCGCGGGCGGAATGATCACGTTGGCCTTGTCCGCCACCTCTTCGCCGGCCGCGGCCTGTGCCGCCACCTCGTTGATGCCGGCTCGTAGGGAGAACGCCGAGAGCGCGGCGGTGGCGAGGGTCAGCCAGAACTTCGTGAGGACCCAGCGGTGCCGGGCCAGGCCCCAGGGCGTGCCGAGAGCCAGTACCAGCCCGGTCACCAGGGCCGACAGGCTCAGCGGAATGATCAGCCAATCGCCGAACACTTTCATCGAGCGGAAGGCCGCCTCGGCCTCCGCGGGCGAGTCGCCCGTCACCCCCGCGATGGCGAGGGCGAGGAGCCCGAGGGTGACGCCGAGCCAGCCGACGGAGGCGACGACATGGAAGACGACCAGGACACGACGGGAGGATCTGGAGAGCTGGCGCATGCCTCTCACGCTGCCGCGGTCGCCCGCGCGGCGCGTCGCACGGCGAGAGTATCCGTGGGGCCTCCGCCGGGAGCAGCCGAGCGGCAGGGGCCCGCGCCGACGACCAGCCGTCCGCGGCCGACTGTTCCGTACCGCGCCGAGGACCTGGCCGGAAGGGGCCACGGCACGGCAGGTCAGCAGCGGTGTGCGTGCGGCGCCGGGCCGGTGGGTGGGTGCCGGTCGGCGGGGCGCGGTCGGCTACGACGGGGGCGGTATTGGCGGCCATGGCCGCAGGGCGGGGCGGGGGATTGGGGCGGGGTTCTACGCTCGGCAGCTATGACCAGACTGCATCTGTTTGACCTGGACGGGACGTTGATCTACGGGTCGGCGGCACCCGTTGAGATATCGCGGCAACTGGGGCTTGAACGCGAGATCGCCGAGCTGGAGCGGGCTTTCGCCGGCAGGTTGCTGGGGCCTCCGGAGTTCGCCCTCCGGGTGCGTGAGTTGTGGGCAGAACTCACGGAACAGCAGGTGGCGGACGCATTTGAAGGGGCGCCGTGGCTGGTCGGGATACGTGAGGTATGGGCCGATATAGCGGCGCGTGGTGAGTGGTGTGCGGTGATATCGCTCTCGCCGGACTTCTTCGTACGGCGCCTGTTGGAGTGGGGAGCGCACGCCGCGTTCGGTTCGCGATTTCCGGCGGTGCCGTTCCGGGAGCCGGTGCGACCGGACGGCATCCTCAATCCGGCGGCGAAGGTGAAGATCGCGGATGAACTATGTGAGAGGTTCGGGGTGAAGCGGTCGGAATGTGTGGCGTATGGAGACTCCATGTCGGACGCCGAACTGTTCGCCGCGCTGCCCGTGTCCATCGCGGTTAACGCTGACCAGCACCTGAGCGGACTGGCCTCATATGCGTACGTGGGACGCGATCTGCGGGCCGCGTACGAATTGACCAGCAACCACCGGTAATTGCGTCGATAAGGGGGACATAAGGGCTCGTCAGCACGGGGCTTGTGCATTTATCCGGGCCGGGTATGGTCAACCCCGTTCGAACGTGAGAACGCCATCGGGTACCCCCGCGGGGTAGACCGGTGAGCTCAGCCTATCGGGAACGGGAGTGCTGGTAAGGGGAGTTCGGAACTATTGCCCCGAGGTGCGGACGCGGCTGCCACGCTGGCCGACGCAGCGCCACACACCAGGCGTATCACCACGTGAGGGACCGATGGGTATATCGCGCGACAGCTCGTAGGGAACCGAGCGGGGCGGGCGAGAAGTCCAAGATCTGAGCAACGGTTCGGAAACCGGTCCCGGGTGGTGACGGATGCCCTGGGGCGCAAGGACGGCGGGCCGGCATGGCGCACGCCGTTGCGAGTCGCTGAGCGAAGGGTCCCGCGTCGGGGAGGGGAAGGGGACGTGGGGCTCGGGGTGCCTGCCGCCCGCTGCCTGCCATCGAGGTGGGTGTGCCGAGGTGGCTGCGGTGGTGCTGGTCGAGGGGCCAGCCGCCCGGTCGGTATCGGGCCCTGACAGCGACGAAGACTGACGAAGTCCGGCACAGAGATGTTCGAGGCGAGGCAACCATGAACGCTCCGACCACCACGTCAGCCGACGGTAGCGAGCCCGGTGGTTCTGGCGACGACCATGGCGAGAACCGTGATCGAGGCTGGTTCACTCCGACCAAGCAGCTAGCGGACGCCCCACCGCGGGACCAGGCGGCGGCGGGTGCGCAGTCGGGGGCCGACGGGGGCAGCACGGGCGCGTTCCGTGGCGAGGCGCCCCATGGGCAGGTGCCCCCTGGTGGGTCAGCGGAGCAGGGCCGGGCCCGGGCGCGGGGCCGGTCGGTGGCCGCGATCCGGCCGGTGGGCCGCGGAGCGGCGCCAGCCACCGCACCGACGGCTCCGTACGCTGCCCCGCGCGCGGTGGGCGGGCCCCCGGACCCGACCGAGCCGGGCGGGGCCCAGGACTCACGATCGGCGTCGGACAGCGGGGCTCCGCGCGCGGTGGCACCCCAGCCTCAGGGCCAGGCCCGAGGCGCGGGTGTCGGGTCCGCGGGCCCGCGGATGGTTGCGGAGTCCGTGATGCGGGAGCACCCGGGGCATGAGCCACAGCGTTCGTATCGCGAGGGGGCGACGGAGCGGGCGGTGCGGGCGACGGAGCAGGCCGGCCCCCACCTGAGCAGTGCCGATCACCCCGGCAGCACTGAACGGTCCGGTCGTACGGATCGCCCGGGTCGTACGGAGGACTTGGGGCGTACGGATGCTCCCGGGCGTATGGATGAGCCGGTGGGAGGGGCGTCTGCGCCGGGCGGTGCTGGTGTGGTTGGTGAGGGCACCGCTCCCGGTGTGGTTGCCGGGCCGCGGCGGGTGCCGGCGCAGCGCAGCATTCTGCCCTTGGACAGCACCACAAGCAGCCCGGACCCGGCGCTCGCACCTTCGCCGCCGCCGGCGGCGGCTGGGGTCGGGGCTGCCGGTGCACTGGTGCTCTCCGCCGCCGCTGGCACGGCGGCCGTTGGCGGAGCGGGTACGGCACCGGCACCGGCATCAGGGCCGGCGCCTGGGCGGGAGGGCGCGGACGGGGCGGGGGCGACGGGGCTGCGGCCGGTTCCGGCCCGCGAGTTCGGGGGCGGGGCGGGCCCGGGGCGACAGGACGGTTCCGTACCGAATGCAGGTCCCGCTCCGTACGCCGGTGGCGCCGAGTTGGCCCGGCGTGGTGAGCCGGCCCCGCCGGGGAGCGGCGAGCCGGTGTCCGCGGCCGGGCGCGCGGGCCGCCCCTTCGAACCGCCGCAGGCCGGCGCGCACTTCGAGGGCGTGCTCGCCTCCGGCGCACGCCCCCCGAGCGAGCACGGCGGCGGCGCCTTCGACGACCTGCCGGAGATCGCGTCGGCCGACACCCAGCTCATCCGGCGCACCCTGTTGGAGATCGAGCCGATCTCCGACAAGGTCACCTCGTACTTCTACGCCCTGCTCTTCCTGCACCACCCCCACCTGCGGGAACTCTTTCCGGCGGCCATGGACGCGCAGCGGGACCGACTGTTCAAGGCGCTGCTCACGGCCGCGCGGCACGCGGACGAGCCGGAGATCCTCGACGAGTACCTGGCACACCTCGGCCGCGGCCACCGGAAGTACGGGACGCAGGCCGAGCACTATCCGGCGGTCGGCGAAAGCCTGCTGGGGGCGCTCGCCCGGTACGCGCCGAACACCTGGGGCGAGGCCGCGGAGGCCGCCTGGGTGCGGGCGTACACCACCATCTCGCAGACGATGATCGACGCCGCGGCGGAGAACGAACTGACCGCGCCGGCCTGGTGGCAGGCCGAGATCGTGGAGCACGAGTTGCGCACGGCGGACATAGCCGTGATCACGGTGCGCCCCGACCAGCCCTACCCGTTCCGGGCCGGGCAGTACACGAGCCTGGAAACGCCCTGGTGGCCGAGGGTGTGGCGGCACTATTCGTTTGCGTCGGCGCCGCGTACGGACGGGCTGTTGTCGTTCCATGTGAAGGCGGTGCCGGCGGGCTGGGTCTCCACGTCCCTGGTCCACCACGCCCGGCCCGGCGACCAGATCAAGCTGGGGTCGCCCGCCGGTTCCATGGTCGTTGACCACGGGACGAACAACGGGCTGCTGTGCCTTGGCGGCGGTACGGGCATCGCGCCGATCAAGGCCCTGGTAGAGGACGTCGCGGTGCACGGACGCCAGCGGCCGGTCGAGGTCTTCTACGGCGCGCGGAGCGACCACGACCTGTACGACATCGAGACCATGGCCAGGCTCGCGCGCGAACACCCCTGGCTCTCGGTGCGCCCGGTCGTATCGGACGGCCCCACCAAGGGGCTGAGCGGCCAACTCCCGGATGCCGTAAGGAAATACGGGCCGTGGAATGCCTATGACGCCTACCTTTCCGGGCCGCCCGGACTGATCCGTAGCGGCGTGAACACCCTGCGCGGGATCGGCATTCCACCCCATCGCATTCGCCATGACTCGTTGGAAGAACTCGTGGGGGCGCTCGGCTAGGAATCGGCATGGGCAGCGGGGATGCAATGCGGGGGACGAGGGGCGAACGAGGACACGGGACTGTGGAATACGTGGAGACCGGGCCGGAACGCACCGTCACAGGCACGGCGGACCAGCAGTGGCACACCGCACTCGACAAGGTCAACGGCGCGCACCCGCCGGCGGACCGGCCTGACCTGGACGATTCTGAGTCGGGTGGTGGTAGGGCCGGGGAACGCGCGTTGCAGCAGCGGCTCGGTACGAAGAAGCGGGCCGACCGTTTCTATTCCGAGCAGGTGCTCGACCACCTCAATGCGCGCATGTGCGAGTTCGTCCAGCGGATGGAGATGTTCTTTCTGGCGACCTCGGATGAGAAGGGCGAGTGCGACAGCACGTTCCGGGCCGGCACCCCCGGTTTTCTGCGCGTGTTCGACGAGCGGACCCTCGCCTATCCGGAGTACCGCGGAAACGGCGTCTTCGCGAGCCTCGGCAACATCGAGCGGAATCCCCATGTCGGGCTGCTCCTGATGGATTTCCAGCGGGACCGCATCGGTCTGCACATCAATGGTCGGGCCCGGGTGGTGAGCGATGCGGACATGCGCGTCGAGCACCCGGAGTTGCCGGTCGATCCGGTGCCGGGCCGACGCGGGGCGGTGTGGGTCGAAGTGGTGGTGGAAGAGGCGTACATCCACTGCGCCAAGCACGTTCCGCACCTGGTGAAGGCAGAGCGCAAGGCGCCGGGTGAGGGCCGGGCCTGGGGCACCGACGACAACCGCCGCAAGGGCGGCGACTACTTCGGCGCCGCTGCCGACGCGCGCGCCCGCGCGCAGGACGAATCCACCGTGCGGACCTCCGTACGGGGCCGGCACGTTGACCGGGCCGGCGCGGCTGCCCGTGCCGATGACGGCGCAGGTGAGCCGGCCGCGGCTGCGACGTCCGGCCCGGCCCCGCTCCCGGCTGCGACGTCCGCCCTGCCTCCGGTCGCGGCACCGGCTGAGAGTTCCGCCCCGCCTCCGGCGACGGCTGTGGCTGTGGCTGTGCCCCCGCCTCCGGTCGTGGCTGCGGCCCCGCCCCCCAACTCGCTGGAAACGGGCCCGCTGCCGGCCGCCGTTGGACCGTACGCCCCCGCCGCCGGCTCGTACGCACCCGCCATCGGCTCGTACGCACCCGCCGCCGGCTCGTACTCGGCGGCCTCCGGCCCGTATGGGGCCGGCGCGGGTTCGCCGGCGTCCGCCCCCGGGGTGCCCTCGGATGCGCCGGCGGCTCAGGCGGGGGAGGTGCCTCAGCAGTCGTTCGGGCCTCCGCCTTTGCCGCCGCCCCCGCCGTTGCCTCCGCTGCCGCCGCAACCGACCGGCGGGTTCGGGCTGCCGCACCCGTTCGCACCGGCCGAACCGCAGGTCCCGCCGCCGGCGCTCCCGCAGGGAGCCACGGGGGACGGGGCGGTCGGTTGGGGAGCCGGAGCAGGTGGGGCGGGAGGGGCGGCCGGGCGCCAGGGCCAGCAGCACCAGTACCGGGGTCAGCATCAGGCGCCGGAGCCGCCGCAGGACGGCCATGACGTATGGCGGGAGGCGGTGGAACGCGTACTCGATCGGGCGCGGCGCTCGCCCGTGGCGGCGACGGAGGGCGGGCACGAACCGTTCACCGGCTGGTTCGCCGCGTCCCCTCCTCCCCCTTCTCCCCCTCCCCACCCGCAGCAGGGCCCGGCCGCGGCGGCGCAGCCCCCCGCCACACCGCCGGCCCACCTCGCGCCGCCCTGGTCCGATGGCGGTGGGGCCGGTGGCGGCTGGGCCGACCACGGTGGAGCGGCAGGTACGGGCAGAGCGCCGGGGCCCTTGTCGGTCGGGTTGCCCGAGGGCGGCGCGCCGGGGCCCGCGGCGTGGGCATTGCCGAGCCCCGGGAGCTCCCAGTCGTACGGCAGCGGCAGCGGCAACGACAACGGCAACCCCACCCCCAACGGCCACTTCGGCTCGTACGCCGCAACCTCCCCGTGGCCGGCCGAGCATCGCGATGCGCCGCGTGACCTGCGAATACCTCAGGAAGAGGAGAGCGAGGGGCGGGCCGACGCCCCGCCACCCCCAGCGGGCGACGGCCCCACCTCGAACACTCCGTACACCCCACACACCCCCAGCACCCCATACGCCCCGCACGCTGCCCACACACCAGCCGAGCGCCATGAGCGGCCCGAGGCCCACCCCACCCCGGAACCACGTACCTTCCTTTAGCCAGCAGCCAGCAGCCAGCAGCCAGCAGCCACCGCTGCGACGAGGCAAGCCGCGGAGTGGAGGGGAGCGTCAGCCGAGGTCGCCGGCGAGCAGGGCGCGGACGCCCTCGATGTTGGCGTCGAGGAAGGCGCGGAGCGAGGGCGGAACCAGACCCACCGATGCGACCCCCGCCCGGGTGAACGGAACGCGCACCACCTCGTACTCGCCGCGCGGCTCCTCCACCTCGGGGCCGTGCCGCCTGGTCAGGTCCATGCTGGCGAGCCGGCAGGCGAAGAAGTGCTGGACCTTGACGCCCTGGTCGGGGACGGGCCGGCCGGCGAGGTCGTCGCGGCGCGCGTCGATCGGCACGGTGTCCACGAAGGCCGGCACCACGTCGGTGACCTCGGCGCCGAGTTCCTCGTCCATTTCGCGGTGCAGGGCGTCGATGACGGTCGGGTCGTCCGGTTCGACGCCCCCGCCGGGCGTGATCCAGTACGGGGCTTCGCCCGGCTTGGTCCGCTTGATCAGGACGAGCTGGGGCGTGGCGTCGGCGGCTAGGTCGCCGTCGAGCAGGATGGCACGGGCGGTGCGTTTGACCACGGGCCGTTCGGTCATAGGGGAGATCTGCCGCGCGTGGCGCCGCGCGAAACCCCGTTCGTCCTGGTAGAGCCACTACCAGTCGACCGCGGCGCGGAGCAGCCAGTCGTGCGTGCGGGCGAGGTGCGGCGCGGGTGAACCGGTGCGCATGACCAGGAAGTAGGTGCGCAGCGGCGGCACGGGCGGTTCGTGCAGGGCGACCACCTCCCCCTTGTCCAGCGCCTCCATGCAGAGGTAGCGGGGCAGTACGGCCAGTCCCGAACCGGCCATCACGCAGGCGAGCACCGCCCGCAGGTCGGGCGCGATGACGGTGGCGGTCGCGGTGACGGAGGCGTCGAAGACCGTCGCCCAGTACGAGGTGACCAGCGGCAGGCTCTCGTGCACCTCGATGATGGGCACCGGTTCGAGGGCGCGGTGGAGTGCGACGGGCGCGCGGCTCGCGCGCAGCAGCGTGGTGCCGAGCCTGGCCGCCCAGCGCGGGGCGGCCACCAGCACGTGCTCCTCGTCGCACAGCGGGGTCGCGACCAGCAGCCGCCCGCGCGGTTGCGACGTGGTGATCGCGAGGTCGTAGTGGCTGGCGGAGAGGCCGGTGAACAGTTCGTCGGCGGTGCCGAACGTGGCGCGTACGGCGAGCCCGTCGAGGGTGAGCGGGGCGAGCGCCGGCAGTACGCGCAGTGCGGTGAACTCGGGTGGGCCGCCCAGATGGAGGGTGCGCCGGGAGATGACGTCCGCGCCGTCGGACTCGGTGATCTCCAACAGGGCGTCGATGTGCGGTGCGGCCTTGTGCGCCAGTTCGTCGGCGGCGCTGGTCGGGGTGACTCCCCGGGCCCCGCGGATGAACAACGGCCGTCCCAACTGCCGCTCCAGGCTCCGTATCTGCCCCGTGACCGCGGGTTGGGAGAGCCCGAGCAGGCTCGCGGCCCGAGTGAGGGAACCAGCGCGGTAGACCGCTATGAACGTACGAAGCAGGGCCAAGTCCATCGATTCCCCTCAGCTTCTGATGCCCCGCCGCGAGCCAACTATAAATATGTCGATAGGTTCATGTCGCTAGGGTGATTGGACACTGACGCAGAGTCAACTAGCCTTGGTCGCGCGGTTCGGCGCGGTTCGGTGGCTGCTGAACCGTGGCTGGCAGAGCCACGAGGGGGGAGGTTCTGCCAGCCTGTTGTGTTTGCGGGGCCGTCGCGCGGACGTCTTCGGGATGGCTCTCGGGGCCTGGGGGACACCCGGTTTCCCGGGACTCCGCGAACACCGGGTCGCGCAAACCCGGCGACCCGGCCCCCGCGTGACCCGCCCCCGCCACCGGGCTGAACTCCGGCCGTGCCCCACGCGGGACCCGTTTCTTCTGCCCCATCCGCGTCGTACGGCCGCAACAGCCGCAGCCTGGGCGACTGCAGCCGCGTACGACTGCAGCCGCGTGCGCCGGCAACCGCGTACGACTCCAACGCCCTCTCCTCGTACGGACGGCAACGGCCTCATCGCGTACGCGAGAACACCAGAAAAATAGCTAAAATGCGCCCGAAGTGCCCATGAATTCCACCGGGAATATCCGCCGAAATAGGGTCACCGAAAAACAGCCGACGAGGCCCAAGCGGCCGACGGGGCCGGCACGGTCACTGAAAGCAGCCGCCGAAAGCGGCTATCGAAGACGGCCACCGGAACTCCGGGCAGAATGCGCGCGAACAACCCGCCGGAAGGTGCGCGAACCTGCCCGCCCGGGGCCCGATGGCCGCTTTCGCCCGCGGACCCGCCACCGCCCACCGTCCGCGGACCCGCCTCCGCCTCCGCCCGCCGGCCGCCTCCGCCCGCCGCGGGTTACGCAGCAGGCGCCGTCGCCGCCGCGGTCAGTGCCCGGTCCACGTCCGCGAGCAGGTCCGCCGTGTCCTCCACGCCGACCGAGAAGCGGATGAAGCCTTCCGGTACGGCGTCCCCGCCCCACCGCTGGCGGCGCTCGGCCGTGGACCGTACGCCGCCGAAGCTGGTCGCATCGCCCACCAGCCGCAACGTGGCCAGAAAACGCTGGGCGTGGGAGCGGTCGGGGAGCGTGAACGACACCACACAGCCGTAGCGTCCGTGCGGCATCTGCCGGCTCGCGATCTCGTGCGCCGGGTCGCCGGGCAGCCCCGGGTGGCGGACGTCGGAGACCTCGGGCCGGTCGAGCAGCAGGCGCGCGAGCGCCAGCGCGTTGGTCGCCTGCCGGTCGACCCGCAGGTGCAGGGTGGCCAGCGAACGGTGGGCGAGCCACGCCTCCATCGGGCCCGGGATCGCGCCCACGCTCTTGCGCCAGGCGCGTACGGTCGCGGCGAGTTCGGGCGTGCGGCAGGTCACGTACCCCAGGAGCAGATCGCCGTGGCCGGTCAGCGCCTTTGTGCCGCTGGCCACCGAGAAGTCCGCGCCGAGCGCGAGCGGGCGCTGACCCAGCGGGGTGGCCAGCGTGTTGTCGACCGCGACCAGCGCGCCCCGGTCGCGGGCAGCCGCCACCAGCCGGGGCACGTCGCAGACGTCGAGCCCCGGGTTGGACGGCGTCTCAAGCCACAGCAGCCGCGCCCCTTCCAACTCGGCGAGTTGGGCATCGTCCCTGGTGGGAGCGGTGCGTACGGTGATGCCGTAGCCGCTGAGCCGATCCCGCAGCGCGTGCAGCAGGTGGTAGCCGTCGGCCGGCAACACCACCGCGTCGCCCTGCCGGAGTTGCGAGAAGAGGACGGCCGACATCGCGGCGGCACCGGAGGCGAACACGACGGTTTCGGGCCCGCCGGGAGCGCCGCCGGCGGACCCGGGCAGCGCACCGGGCGGGCACTCAAGCTCGGTGATCGCCCGCTCCAGGTGCGTCCAGGTCGGGTTGGCCTCCCGGCCGTAGGTGTACGGGCCGGCCAGCGGGTCCGCATCGCCCGGCAGGTGGAAGTGGGCCGCGAAGACGGGCCCCGGCAGCGTCGGTTCGTACGCCGCCGCGTCCGGCAGCCCGGCCCGGACCGCGCGCGTCCCGTCCCCCACCGCGCGCGCATCGCCCCCGCCCGCGCGCGTGCCGCCCGTGCCTGCTTCGTCGTACGGGGCGGGCTCGGGCGCGCGCCCGTCGGTCGCGGGTCGGTCCGCGGGCCCGCTCAAGGGCTCGTCTACGGGTCCGTCCATGGCTTGTTCCTTTCGGGTGGCCGCGAGGTTGACCCGGGGTGGGGCCGCCGGCTCCCGCCCGGTGGGCGAGGCGGCGGGGCGCTGTTCCGGGGGCCGCGCGGCGTGGTGCACCGGGTCAGTCCTGGTCGGGCAGAGCGGCGTTGAGCGCCCAGGAGACGATGGAGATGATCAACGCCCCGACGAAGGCGGCGCCGAAGCCGTCCACGTGGAAGCTGAGGTCGGCCGCATCGGCCAGCCACGACGTCAGCAGCAACATGAACGCGTTGACCACCAGCGTGAACAGGCCGAGCGTGACCAGAAAGAGGGGAAAGGAGAGAAACTTCACGATCGGCTTGACGACAAAGTTCACCAGCCCGAAGAGCAGCGCCACGAGAATCAGGGTGACCGTCTTGCGGCCGGTGTTCTCACCGGTCAGGGTGATGTCTTTGAGTAGCCAGATGGCGACCGCAAGTGCGCCCGCGTTGGCGAGTGTCTTTACTACGAAATTCTTCATGGAAGCGATCGTTGCAGATGAGACAGCAAGGGGTGGAGAGGGCATGAAGGCGTTCCGGCTGGACGAACTGGAGGCGGAGCGTGCCGCGAACGACGGGGCGTACCTACAGTTCCTGCGCGAGCGCAATATGTCCGTGGGGCTGTACGCCCTGGATGCGGGCAGCACCGATCCGCAGCAGCCGCATCAGCAGGACGAGGTCTATCTGGTGATGAGCGGCCGGGCGGCGATCACGGTGGGGGCGGAGACCACGCCGGTGGCGCGCGGCAGCGTCGTCTACGTGCCCGCGGGCGTTCCGCACAAGTTCCACCACATCTCTGAGGACCTGCGGATCATGGTGGTCTTCTCTCCGCCCGAGGGCTGACGGCGACGCGCGGTCGGATGCCGGGGCGGCGTGCGGCGTGCGCGGGCGCCAGGGGGCGGTGGGTGCCGGGGCGGTGGCTGCCGGGGGCGGGCCGCGGCACCCGCCCGCCGGCGGCCTGCCGGGCCCACTCCGGCCC
>NZ_JBLIWA010000037.1:0-73843 GCF_047525675.1 Streptomyces sp. 796.1
GGGCGCCGCGGCGCCACGTCGGCGCGGGTTACGGGGCCACCGGGCCGGCCCCGCCGACCAGCGTGGCACCGGGGGCGGGGCCGGCGGCCACCCGGGCGGTGCGGCAGGTGCCCGAGGCGATGAGGGCCGCGGCGACCTGTTCCGCGCCGGCCGCGTCCTTGGCCAGGAAGGCGCAAGTGGGGCCGGACCCGGAGACCAGCGCTGCGAGGGAGCCGGCGGTCGTGCCGGCGTGCAGCGTGTCGGCGAGTGAGGGCCGCAGCGAGAGGGCCGCGGCCTGGAGGTCGTTGCTCGAACCGCCGGGGCCGGCCGTCAGCGCCGCGGCCAGCGCGGTCACGTCGCCCGCGCGCAGCGCGTCGAGCAGGGCGGCCGACGGCTCGGGGTCGGGCACGTCGGCGGTGGTGTCGCCGGGGCCGTGCGCGGCGCGCAGCCGGTCGCACTCGCCGTAGACGGCGGGGGTGGACAGGCCGCCGTCGGCGACGGCGAAGACCCAGTGGAAGGTGCCGCCGACGGTGAGCGGGGTGAGCAGTTCGCCTCGGCCGCGGCCCAGCGCCGCCCCGCCGACCAGGCTGAACGGCACGTCGCTGCCGAGTTCGGCGCAGATCTCCAGGAGTTCGGCGCGGGAGGCGCCGGTGCCCCACAGGGCGTCGCAGGCCAGCAGCGCACCGGCGCCGTCCGCGCTGCCGCCGGCCATGCCGCCGGCCACCGGGATGTCCTTGGTGATGTGCAGGTGCACCCGCGGTTCGACGCCGTGCCTGGCAGCCAGCAGTTCGGCGGCCCTGGCGGCGAGGTTCGTGCGGTCGCACGGCACCTGGTCGGCGTCCGGCCCCTCGACGGTGATCCGCAGTTCGTCGGCCGGGGTGGCCGTGACCTGGTCGTACAGGCCGACGGCGAAGAAGACGTTGGCCAGGTCGTGGAACCCGTCCGGCCGGCGGCCACCCACCGCGAGCTGGGCATTGACCTTGGCCGGGACGCGGACGGCGATGGAGTCGATCACGGGCTGTTGGCTCCTCGGTTCCGTGGCCACCGCGCGGGCGGGCGGCGGCGATTGGTGGTGCTCGCACCCTACGGACTTCCGGTGCCGCGCGGCTGACCGCCGTCTCAGCGGAAGGCGCGGTCGCCCGCGCGCGGGCGCGGCCCCGGATGCGGGTGCGGTCCCGTGCGCGGGTGCGGTCCCCCGCGCGGGTGCGCGCGAAGCGGTCAGGTGCGTACGGGGCGTGGGGTACGCGGGGACCGTACGGGCACGCGCAGGGGCGGGGTCCGGGTTCGCGCGGGCCCGCACGCGCGCGAGGCTCAGCCCCGCGGCCCGTGTTCCGCGATCGCCGCGAACTCCTCCACCGTCAGCGATTCGCCGCGGGCCTGCGGCGAGACGCCGGCGGCGACGAGCGCGGCCTCGGCGGCGGCGGCCGAACCCGCCCAGCCGGCGAGCGCGGCCCGGAGCGTCTTGCGGCGCTGCGCGAAGGCGGCGTCGACCACCGCGAACACCTGCCGCCTGGTCGCCGATGTGCGCACCGGCTCGGTCCGCCGCACCAGCGAGACCAGGCCGGAGTCGACGTTGGGCGCCGGCCAGAAGACGTTGCGCCCGATCGACCCGGCCCGCTTGACCTCCGCGTACCAGGCGGCCTTCACCGAGGGCACCCCGTACACCTTGGACCCGGGCGGCGCGGCGAGCCGGTCGGCCACCTCGGCCTGCACCATCACCAGGGTCCGCTCGATGGTCGGGAAGGTCGCGAGCATGTGCAGCAGGACGGGCACGGCGACGTTGTACGGCAGGTTGGCGACGAGCGCGCTGGGCGGCGGCCCGGGGAGCTCGGTGACCTGCATGGCGTCGGAGTGGACCAGCGCGAAGTGGTCGGCCCGGTGCGGCAGCCTGGCCGCCACGGTCGTCGGCAGCGCGCCGGCGAGCACGTCGTCGATCTCCACCGCCGTGACCCACTCGGCTGCCTCAAGCAGCGCCAGCGTCAGCGAGCCGAGCCCCGGGCCGACCTCCACGACGGTGTCGTCCGGCCGTACCTCAGCGGTGCGGATGATGCGGCGCACCGTGTTGGCGTCGATCACGAAGTTCTGGCCGCGCTGCTTGGTGGGCCGCACGCCGAGCGCGGCGGCCAGCTCCCGCACGTCGGCCGGGCCGAGCAGCGCATCGGCCGTACGGTCGTCGGCGGTCGGGTGGCCGCCCGGGGCGGCGTCCGGGGCCGCGTCCGGGGTGGTGCCCGGGGTGGCTACGGCCGCCGCGTCCGCGTGCGGTGCGGCGGGGTCGGCGGGCGGCGTCGCGGGGCCGGGGGCACCGGCGCGGTCATCGGCGTCAGGGGTGGAGCTCACCGCTTGAGTTTACGGCCGCCCCACGGCCCCCACCTCGGCCCGGCACCCGAGCGGCCTCCGCAAGGCCCGCGTACGACGTCCGCGCCGCGCCCCGCGGCCCCCGGCGCCGGGGTTCTGCTCCCACGCCCCGATCCGTACGTGCGCCCGCCCGGCAACCGCGCGACGACAGCTCGTACGACACCGCCCGCGTACGCGCGCGAGGACGCGACATCGCTTGGCCCCGCACGGCCGCACGGGGCGGGCCGTACGAGACGAGGCGTACGAGAGGGGGCGCCGCGCGGCTGACGCGCTCAGTAGGCGAAGGCGCGCGCCGTGTTGGCTGCCACCGCCGTCGCGAGGGCGTCCTCGTCGATGCCGCGCACCTCGGCCATCGCGCGCAGGGTGAGCGGGATCAGGTAGGGCGCGTTCGGGCGGCCCCGGTAGGGCATCGGGGTCAGGAACGGGGCGTCCGTCTCGACCAGGATGCGGTCGAGCGGGGCCACGGCGAGGGCGTCGCGCAGCGGCTGGGCGTTCTTGAAGGTGACGTTGCCGGCGAAGGACAGGTAGTAGCCGTGCCGGGCGCAGACCTCGGCCATCGCGGCGTCGCCCGAGTAGCAGTGGAAGACGACGGTCTCCGGCGCGCCCTCCTCCTGCAACACCCGCAGCACGTCGGCGTGGGCCTCGCGGTCGTGGATGACGAGCGCCTTGCCGTGCCGCTTGGCGATGTCGATGTGCCGCCGGAACGAGTACTCCTGCGCGGCCATCCCCTCCGGGCCGGTGCGGAAGTGGTCGAGGCCGGTCTCGCCGACGCCGCGCACCTGCGGGAGCGCGGCGAGCGCGTCGATCTCGGCGAGCGCCGCGTCGAGGGCCGCATCGCCACCCGGCGCGCGCACCGGCCGCGGCCGGCCGCCCGCCGGCGGTTCGGGGTCGCCGAGCACGAGGCGCGGGGCCTCGTTGGGGTGCAGCGCGACGGCGGCCCACACGGGCTCGTACGCGGCGGCCGTCTCCGCGGCCCAGCGCGAGCCCGCCACGTCGCAACCGACCTGAATGACGGTGTGCACGCCGACGGAAGCGGCCTTGGCGAGCGCGTCGGCGACCGTGCCCTGCTGCATGTCGAGGTGGGTGTGCGAGTCGGCGACCGGGACCCGCAGCGGCTCCGGGAGCGGCGGCGGGACGTCCTTGTCGCGGTCTGCCTTCGCACGGCCCGTCTTGGCGCCGTCCGCCTTGGCGCCGTCCGTCTTGGCGCGGTTCTTCTGGCCCGGCTCCGGGCGGGCGCCGTCGGAACCGGCCGCGGGGGCGGTCGCGGGGGCAGTCCCGGGGGCAGTCGCAGAACGGGGCTCGGAGCCGCCGGCCACCGGGGCGCCCGGCCCGCCCGCACGCCGCTCGTCCGCCGCGCCCTGCCCGCCGCCTCGCGTGGGGGCCGCGCCGCCGTTACCGCTGGTGTGTGCCGATTCCGCCATGGTCGCGATTGTATGAGCGCCCCCGCCGCGCCCCCGACGTGCCGTGTGCCAGGGGCTGGCACCGACACTCCCTCGCGTGCGCGCGCCCGCGTGGTGGGCGCGTGATGGGCGGTGGGTGCCACCGCGCGTACAGACTGCGCGTACGGACTGCACGTACGGACTGCACGTACGGATGCGCCGCACCGCACGTGTGCGCCTTCGCGCGTGCCCGCCCGCGTGCGTGCGTGCGAGGCCAGCGCGGCAGTCCCGTGCACGTACGTACGGAGGCCGCGGCGGCGCACCCCACCCCGCGGTACTCCGGTACGGAGCCCCGTGCGCGGGTCCACCCGGCTGCCGCCCCGACGGGCGGCGTGGCCCGGGCATCCGCGAACCCGCGCGCGGTCTTCCGCGCGGCCTCCCGTACGTGCCGGGGCCGCGCGCGGCGGGGCAGCTCCGGCGGAGTGCTCCCGTCCGGGCCGGTGGCCCGGTGGCGCGGGCCACCGCACCGTGCACTCCCCGGGCCCCGCCGGCACGCGGTCAGCCCACGGTCCTCCCCGCGGGCACCCCCACCCGCGGCCGTGCGGCTACTTGCGGTGGAACGGCCAGAGGTCCGCGAGGTGCCAGTGGTGGTCGGCGGCGGCCCGGCCGGTCGGCGACTTGGCCCCCGTGCGCCCGTGCGACATGGCCTCGCAGGCGGAGGAGACCTGGCCCGACCGCATGATGCGCAGCAGGTGCGCGCCGCAGTTCAGGCAGGTCGGCTTGGTGAGCGGCGAGGGCACCCGCTCGCCGTCCGCGTGGTAGCTCACGTACGGCTGCCCCAGGGCATCCACGTGGTGCTCGATCTCGTACGCCTGCTCCCAGCCGTGCCCGCAGTGCAGGCAGGCGAACGCGTACGCCTCGTGGGCGACGGGTTCGGCGGCCGGAGCGGCGTACGCGGGGATCTGCGTCCGGGCCGGGGCCTTGGCTATGGAGTGGCTACCGGCCGTGGTTCCTGCGGTTTCGCTCATGGCAGCTCCTCTTGTCCGTAGGACAAGCCTTCAGGGGTGAGGGAATTTCCCCCGCCTCCAGTGGACTCCCCCGGGCATCGAAGCGCAGCAGCCCTGCCGGCTCCTTGGGCCAGATTTGAATTCCCCGTGCCAAAAGGCCCAACGACGCGACCATCGCTTTGCTTTGGGCGGCTTCCCTTTTACCTTCCACGGGCTTCCTGCGGCACCACCCGATCGCCCGGGTGAACACGTTTCCGCAGGATAGGCGCTCATCCTCGGGGCGCACTCGCTCATCCGAGCCCCAGCGCCGACCTGCCGATAAAGGGGTGCCGGACCCCACCGAGCCTTCAGCCGAGTATGCGACGGCAAATTCGGTAACAGCCCGACGACGACTTCGCCACGGCATCGATAAATAGGGTAACGGGCGTCACCTTATGGCCATCTTATTTCCCGCCGGACATTTACCGGGCGGCTTTTTAGATCGCCGCGCGGGGGCAGTATTCGTCACTCGGGGCGGGGCGCGAGGCCCACCACCCGCGTCAGCCCGTGACGCCCCGCACCGCGTTCTTCGCCGCCACCACCGCGTCGAACACCTCCCGCTTGGGCAGCCCGGTCTCCGCGGCGACCGCCGCGATCGCCTCCTTGCGGCGCTCGCCCGCCTCCTCCTCGCGCACCGCGACCCGGCGGGCCAGTTCGGCGGGGGTGAGGTCGGCCGGGCCGGGCGCCGGGGCGCCCTCGACGACGAGGGTGAACTCGCCGCGCATCTCGCCGTCCGCCGCCCACTGCGCGAGTTCGCCCAGCGGGCCCCGCTTGACCTCCTCGTACGTCTTGGTCAGCTCGCGGCAGACGGCCGCGCGCCGCTGCGCGCCGAACGCCTCGGCCATCGCGCCCAGCGTCTCGGCCACCCGGTGCGGCGACTCGAAGTACACGAGGGTGCGCCGCTCGTCCGCGACCTCCCGCAGCCGACCGAGCCGCTCGCCCGCCTTGCGCGGCGGGAACCCCTCGAAGCAGAACCGGTCCACCGGCAGCCCGGAGACGGCCAGCGCGGTCAGCACGGCGGACGGGCCGGGCACGGCGGTCACCTTGATGTCCCGCTCGACGGCCGCGGCGACCAGCCGGTAGCCGGGGTCGGAGACCGACGGCATGCCCGCGTCGGTGACGAGCAGCACCCGCGCGCCCGCTTCGAGCGCCGCCACCAGGTCGGGCGTGCGGGCCGACTCGTTGCCCTCGAAGTACGAGACGACCCGGGCGGTCGTGCGCACGTCGAGCGCCTGCGTCAGCCGGCGCAGCCGCCGGGTGTCCTCGGCTGCGATCACCTCGGCCGCGGCCAGCTCGGCGGCCAGCCGCGGCGGCGCGTCGGCCAGGTCGCCGATCGGGGTCCCTGCGAGCACGAGCGTTCCAGTCACCGTTCCAGTCACCCGCCCATCCTCGCAGCCGTACGGGCCGGCCCGGGCGAGCCCCGCACGCGCCCGCGCGCGAGGCGCCCCACCGTCCGCGCACAGCTCGCCCCCGTCCGTGGGCCGCACCCGCCCGCGCGAGGCGCCCCGGGGGATAAGGCAGAGCCGACGCGGCCCCCGCGGGACGCCCAATCACCGCCCCCCCGGGACGCCCGTCACCGCACCCCCGCGGGACGCCCGTAACCCCGCCCCCACAACCCACCGGACACGGCCCATGGACGCCGCACCCACGACTGGCCCGGGGACGTTCCCTACGATGGCGCGGTGACGATTGACACCGCGACCGGGGCCCGAGAGGGCCGAGCCGCCGACGAACAGCCGCTGCCCTGGCAGCTCAGGCTGCGCCGATTCGGCTATCAGGGCCGGGCGCGGACCGACGTCCGTGACCGGCTGGCACCGCCGTTCCCCGAGCCGGGCACCCGGCTGTGGACGGCGCTCGGCCTCGGCCCCGCGACCGCGGCCCGGCTGGCCCGCTGGACGGGCTGGGGCGGGCCGCTGCTGGTCGCGCTGTTCGCCGGGCTGCTCAGGTTCTGGCGGCTCGGCAGCCCGAACGCGGTGATATTCGACGAGACGTACTACGCCAAGGACGCCTGGTCGCTGCTCCAGTACGGGTACGAGGGCACCTGGTCCAAGGACGCCAACGGCAAGCTCCTGGAGACCCCGCAACAGATCGCGCTCAGCGAGGCGCCCGCGTACGTGGTGCACCCACCGGTCGGCAAGTGGGTCATCGCGCTGGGCGAGAAGTTCTTCGGCCTCGAACCCTTCGGCTGGCGCTTCATGGTGGCGCTGCTCGGCACGCTCTCGGTGTTGATGCTGTGCCGCATCGGCCGCCGGCTGTTCCGCTCCACGGTCCTCGGCTGCCTGGCGGGCGGGCTGCTCGCGGTGGACGGACTGCACTTCGTGATGAGCCGCACCGCCCTGCTCGACCTGGTGCTGATGTTCTTCATCCTGGCCGCGTTCGGCGCCCTGCTGATCGACCGGGACCAGGCCAGGGCCCGCCTCGCCGCGGCCCTGCCGGTCGGCTCCGACGGCCTGGCCAGGCCCGATGCCGACATCGCCGAACGGCTCGGCCTCGGCTGGCGCCCGTGGCGCATCGCCGCCGGTGTCTGCCTCGGCCTCGCCTGCGGCACCAAGTGGAACGGCCTGTACGTGCTGGCCGCGTTCGGCCTGATGACGGTCGTCTGGGACGTGGGCGCGCGACGCATCGCCGGCGCCTGGCACCCGTACCGCACGGCCCTGCGCCGCGACGTGCCGTGGGCGTTCCTGGCCACCGTGCCGGTCGCGCTCGTCACCTACGTCGCCTCCTGGACCGGCTGGTTCCGCGCCAGCGGCAGCTTCTCCGAGGAACTCGGCTGGCAGCGCAGCGGCTACTTCCGGCACTGGGCCGAGACCGACGGCGGCCACTCGTCGGACGGCGCGTTCGCCTGGCTGCTCAACCCGCTGCGCAGCCTGTGGCACTACGAGAAGGAGGTCTACGACTTCCACGTGGGCCTGGACGCGCCGCACACCTACCAGTCCAACCCGTGGAGTTGGCTGGTCCAGTCGCGCCCGGTCTCCTACTTCTACGAGTCGCCCAAGCCGGGCGAGGACGGCTGCCCAGCCGACGCCGCGGGCAAGTGCGCCCGCGAGGTGCTCGCCCTTGGCACGCCGCTGCTGTGGTGGACGGCCTGCTTCGCCCTCCTCTACCTGCTCTACCGCTGGGCCCTGCGCCGCGACTGGCGCGCCGGTGCCGTCCTGTGCGGCGCGGGCGCGGGCCTGCTGCCCTGGTTCGCCTACCAGGACCGCACGATCTTCTCCTTCTACGCGGTGGTCTTCGTCCCGTTCCTGTGCCTGGCGGTGGCGATGCTGCTGGGCGCGATCCTCGGCCCGCAGGGCGCCAGCGAACGCCGCCGCGTGATCGGCGTGGCCACCACGGGCGCCCTGGTCCTGCTCATCGTGTGGAACTTCATCTACTTCTTCCCGATCTACACGGGGCAGCCGATTCCGCTGGATTCGTGGCGGGACCGGATGTGGCTCGATACGTGGATCTAGCTCGGGAACTCCCCGCGCGAGCGGGGATGGTCCGACGGTCGAAATGACCATAGGCGTCATGGAGCTGTGGTCCCCGCGCGAGCGGGGTGCTCCCCAACCTGCTCACAGGCCCACTCACCCGCACCGTAGCAACCCACCCGGCCGCCACGGAGGGCGGGCAAAGGCGTACGAAGAGTGCCGGTAGAGTGCCCGGCGCCGCCCCCTTCAGCAACTGATGAGGGGTCTGAGTAACTGTGGGGGTTCTCGAATGCGGAGTGGTGCCAAGGCCACCGTCGTTGGTGGGGTCATCGTTGCGGTGGTGGGTGCGGCCGGGTACGGCGCGTACAGCCTGGTTTCGGACGACGGCTCGTCAAACGACGAAACGGTCACGAGCGCACAGACGAACAGAACGAGCAAGAAGGCCGCTCCGGTGAAGACCGGGCCGCCGAGTGCCGAGGAGATAGCGACCACCTCGGGGGACTTCTTCGCGGCCTGGTCCGCGGGGGACGCCGCGAAGGCGGCGGCGCTCACCACCGACGAGCAGGCGGCCCGCGCCGCCCTGACCGACTACCGCAAGAAGGCGGGCGTACAGCAGGTCAGGCTGACGCCGAAGGCGCCGGGCGGCACGACGGCAGGCGGCACGACGGCGAGCAGCACGGCAGCGGACGGCGCGGCGGCGGACGGCGGCGCGACAGCGACCGCGACCGCGGCCGACGGGAAGGTGTCGTTCGGCGTCAGCGCGCAGGTCGCGCACAAGGGGGTGGCGACGAGTTGGACGTACGACTCGGCGCTGACGGTCAAGCGGGACGCGGAGACCGGCGAGGTGCTCGTCGACTGGAAGCCGGCGGTGCTCTTCCCCAAGCTGCAACCCGGCGACAAGCTCCAGGTGGGGCCCGCGAAGAAGCCGCCGATCAAGGCCGTTGACCGCAACGGCAAGGAACTCCTGCCCGACGAGCACCCGACGCTGAAGGCCGTGCTGGCCGGGCTGCGCGACAAGTACGGGGCGAAGGCCGGCGGCACCTCCAGCGTGGAGCTGTACATCGACCGGGCGGGCAAGACACCGGACGAGACGCTGAAGGTGCTCGCGCAGGGCAAGCCGGGGACGCTGCGGACGACGCTGGACGCCGGGCTCCAGCGGGTCGCCGAGCAGCAGGTGGCGAAGAAGCCGAAGTCGTCGGCGGTAGTGCTCAAGCCGAGTACGGGTGAGGTGTTGGCGTTCGCCAACTCGCCGGCCGAGGGGTTCAACGTGGCGCTCCAGGGTTCGCTGGCGCCCGGCTCCACCATGAAGGTCGTCTCCTCCTCGCTGCTCATCGACGAGGGGCTGGCGAAGGTCGGCAAGGAGCACCCGTGCCCGAAGTTCTCTTCGTACGGGGGGTGGAAGTTCCAGAACCTCGATGAGTTCGAGATAAAGGGCGGCACCTTCGACCAGAGCTTCGCGCGTTCCTGCAACACGGCCTTCATCACTCAGGCGTCGAAGCTGTCGGACGACGCGCTGACCAAGGAGGCCCGGGACGTCTTCGGGCTCGGCCTGAACTGGCAGGCCGGGGTGCCCACCTTCGACGGCGCGGTGCCCGTACAGCAGGACGCGAGCAAGGCGGCTTCGCTGATCGGCCAGGGCGGAGTGCGGATGAACCCGCTGACGATGGCTTCGGTGTCGGCGACGGCCAGCACCGGCACGTTCCGCCAGCCGTACCTGGTCGCCCCCAGCCTGGACGGCCGGACGCTGGCCAAGGCGCCGCGGTCGATGAAGCCGGACACGATGCGGCAGCTCAAGTCGCTGATGAAGCTGACGGCCACGTCCGGCACCGGCGCGCAGGCGATGTCCGGGCTGACCGGTGACATCGGGGCGAAGACGGGTTCGGCCGAGGTCGACGGCCAGAAGAAGCCCAACGGCTGGTTCACCGCCTACCGCGGCGACGTGGCCGCCGCGGCCGTCGTCCAGCAGGGCGGCCACGGCGGCAGCACGGCGGGCCCGATCGTCGCGGCGCTGCTCGGCGCGGGCTGAGCGGGGCGGGCCGGCCGGAGCGGTAGGGGCGGCTGGCCTGAGCGGTAGGCAGGGGCCGGCCGGCCGGAGAGGCCGGGGGCGGCGGGGCGGACCGAGTGGGTCCGCCCCGCCGCCCTTTCCGCTCGTTTTCCACCCGCCGGGGACGCCGTACGCCCCCGCCCCCGCGCCCCCGCGCCCCGGGGAAGCCCCACCCCGGGGAAGCCTCACCCCGGTGAAAGTCGCACTCCAGGCAATGCCTCACTCCAAAGAAGCAGCGATGACTGCAAAGTTGGGGAGTTGGGTGTAGCTCTCGATGCCGGGGGTGGTGGGCTCGGCGTCACGAGCCGCGGCGACGGACAGCCCGGGTTCGGCGAGTTCGCGGAGCCGACAGCCCAGGCCGGCCAGTTCGTTGAGGTAGGCGGAGAGCGGCCGGTGGTAGTCGGGGGCGTGGGTCTGCGGAATCTCGTACTCCTCCAGATACCGATGGATGCGGTACGCGCCGTGAGTGCGCCAGGTGCTCAGCAGTTGCTCGAACGCCGGGTGGTTGAGGGAGATCACGAGCAGCCCGCCGGGGCGCAGGGCCCGTACGCAGGAGCGCAGCGCCGGCTTCCAGTCCGGCACCGTCCCCAGCACCATGCTGCACACGACCACATCGAACTCCCCCTCTCCATCCAGTGGTTGGCCGAGTTCGGCGTGCACGTACCGGATGCCCTGGCGGCGCTCGGCCTCCTTCTCGCGGGCGAAGTCGAGCAGGGCCCGGGCCGGTTCGACCGCGGTGACGTGGGCCCCGCGGTCGGCCAACAGCCGGCTGAAGTACCCCTGGCCGCACCCCGCGTCGAGGACGCGCCGGCCCCGCACGTCGCCGAGCAGGCGAAACAGCACCGGGTTGAGCAGATGGCGCTTGGCGAAGTCACCTTCGGGTTCCATCGCCTCCATGGCGGCGCGCGGGTAGGTGTTCCACTGGTCGATGGCCGCACGGTTGGTGCGGTGGTGTGTGGTCACCGCCGGGAGGGTAGGCCCGCCCGGGCCCCCGACGCCGCCCCTTTTCCACCCACCACGACCTGGCTGCCGTACGGGATGACCTCCGCACGGCCCGAAGCGCGCGCACCACACGCGCACCCCGCCCCCCGGGGCTCCCCCACCCGCCGCGTACTGTGCCCGGATGATCGTGATTCCAGAGGAGTTCGCTCGGGACACCGTGGCGCGGGAGGGTGCCGCCGGGGCCGACTGGATCGGCGAACTGCCGGGCATTACTGAGGAGTTGCTGAGTCGCTGGGGATGCGTGCCGGACGGTGCGGTGACCCACGGGGCGGTCGGGCTCATCGTGCCGGTACGGTGCCCGCGACCGGCCGCGGGCGGCGGGCCGACCACCGACCCGAACCCGCCCACCGACCCCAGCACACCCGCCGGCCCAGCCTCGCCCACCGGCCCGAGCGCGCCCACCAGCCCCGACCCGGCCGCCCCCGCCCCCGCCCCGGGGCCCACCACCCCCGCCGTCCTCAAGATCTCCTTCCCGCACCCCGGGAACGTGCACGAGCCCGACGCGTTCGCGCTGTGGGGCGGGCAGGGGGCCGTGGCGCTGTACGAACGGGATGACGCGCGGTTCGCGATGCTCCTTGAGCGGGCCGGGCCCGGGTCGCTCGCGGAGCTGACGGACAGCGAGGAGGTCGGGCGCGTGGCGGGGCGGCTCAGCCGCCGGCTCGCGGTGCCCGCGCCGCCCGGGCTGCCCCGGCTGTCCGACCGCGTCGCGCCGTGGGCCGACGGACTCGCCAAGGACGCCGGCGAGTTGGAGCACCAGCTAGCTCCCCGGGTGCTGGACGTCGCGGCGGCGACCGTACGCGAGCTGGGCCCGGCCCAGCCGGAGACCCTGGTCCACGGCGACCTGCACACCCGCAACGTCCTGCGCTCCGAGCGCGAACCGTGGCTGGCGATCGACCCCAAGGGCTACGTGGGCGACCCGGCGTACGACTCCGGTGCGCTGCTCACCTCGCGGGCGCTGCCGCTGGCCAGCGCGGATGACCTCGGCCGGGCCCTGCACCGGATGCTCGCCGCCTTCGCCGAGGCGGCCGAACTCGACCGGGACCGCGCCCTGCGCTGGGCCCAACTACACGCCGTACGCGCCGCGTTCTGGGGCCGCAGACACGGCTTCCACGTGGCCCGCGACGGCGCGGAACGCGACCAGATCGTGCAGCTCGCGGAGTACGTGGCGACGCTCCTCACACCGGGTGCGGCCTAGCGAGTGTGTGGTGAACGTGCTGGTCACAGCCGTTCATTGCGGGCTGTGACCAGCACGGTCGGCGCAGAGCGGACCGTGCGCTCGCCCTGCCGGGTGGCTCCAGGCCGGAGGTGCTTGAGGTGGTTGCGGAGGCGGTCCGCCGAAGTGGTTGCGCAGGCGGTTGCGCGCAGGCGGTCCGCCGAGACCCCGATGAGCTTGCTTGGAGTGTGCTCCAAGGTCATAGCGTTGCGAAGGCTGAACCGAACAGCCAACGCGTCGACGCATCATCCCGCATGACCAACTGGAGAGATGGCAAGTGGTAGAAAACCCCTTCACGACGCATGCAGAACTTTTCGATCTGCGGGGGAAGCGCGCGCTCGTCACCGGTGGTACGCGAGGCATCGGCATGATGATCGCGCGTGGCCTTCTCCAAGCAGGCGCCCGCGTGGTCATCAGCTCACGCAACGCAGCAGCGTGTGCTCAGGCGCAGGAGCAGCTCTCCGCCTTTGGTGAGGTGCGGGCCGTCCCCGCCGACCTGTCCGGCCACGACGAGTGTCGGCGCCTGTCCGACCTGGTCACCGCCGACTCGGAGCGCCTCGACATCCTCGTCAACAACGCGGGCGCCATCTGGGACGAGCCGTTGGAGACGTTCCCGGACGAAGCCTGGGACACGGTCGTCGACCTCAATCTGAAGTCGCCGTTCTGGCTGGTCCAGGCGCTGCTGCCGGCACTTCGCAAGGCGGGCACCGCCGACGATCCCGCGCGGATCATCAACATCGGCAGCATCGCCGCCCTCCACGTCCCCCAGCGGCCCAACTACTCGTACTCCAGCAGCAAGGCCGCACTGCACCAACTCACCCGAGTGCTCGCCAAGGAGCTGGGACCGCAGCACGTCACGGTGAACGCCGTGGCGCCGGGACCGTTCCGGTCGGCGATGACGGCCGCGGCCCTCGACGAGTTCGGCGAGGCGGTCGTGGCGGCGGCCCCGCTGCGCCGGATCGGCCGCGACGACGACATGGCGGGTGTCACGGTGTTCCTCGCCAGCCGGGCAGGCGCCTACCTCACGGGCGCCGTGATCCCCGTCGACGGCGGCATCGCCACCACCGCGTAGACCGGCCAGCGTCACCCGTCCCAGCCAACAGCCGCCCGCTCCACACCCACCCGAGCCGCCCCCACCCTCCACTCCTCACCCACCCCGACAGATGCGCCCCGCCAGGTCCGCGGGCAGCGGATAGACCCGTTCCGTCGGCAGCAGCCGCTGCGCCTTGCCGGCCTGCCCGGCGTGGGTCAGTGTCGCGACCTTGCGGACCTGTGGGGTGAGGTCGGTGAGGCTGACGATCCAATCGTCGACGTACGTACGGATCAGGTGGCGGCCGATGCCGACCTGGATGCTGTAGTGGTTGAGGGCCGCGCCGCGCGGTGAGCGTTCCGGGTCCCACTGGACGTGTACGGCGGCCCGCGCCAGGGCCGTCTGGTCCGCCGTCGTGAGCGCGGCCAGGGAC
The DNA here is from genome assembly GCF_047525675.1 of Streptomyces sp. 796.1. Taxonomy (NCBI): domain Bacteria; kingdom Bacillati; phylum Actinomycetota; class Actinomycetes; order Kitasatosporales; family Streptomycetaceae; genus Streptomyces; species Streptomyces sp. 796.1. Next base: position 13,889 of record NZ_JBLIWA010000037.1, read on the forward strand.
AGCGCCTCCTCCCAGCCCTGCCGGGTGATCCGTACGGCGAGTATCCGTTCCTGGCCCGGCTTGCGCGCCCAGTTGCTGCGGTGCATGAGCCAGCGGAGCGAGGGCTTGATCCAGGTCATCCGGTGGAAGGAGAACGGCGCGACGAAGCGGCCCGCGCGCAGCGCCGCGTCGGCCAGGGCGGGCGGGTACGCCTGGTAGACCACGATCGTGTCGGCGTCGTAGTCCGCGCGGATCTCGTATAGGTCCGTCATGCGCCGCACCCTCGCACCCGGTGCCCGCGCCCCGCACGCGGTTTTCCGCCCCGCACCCGCGCCGTGCTCGTTGCCCGTGCTCGTTGCCCGCGCCCGCGCCACACCCGCCCCGTACCCACGCGGGCGAACGTGAGTGACCGGTGTGACGCACCCCCCAATGCATGGCCCATACAACTTGAGTTAACGTGACGGCCATGCAAGCACCTCCTTGCACCAAAGGCCGCAGGTCGACCGGCATGCGCGGCGCGCGAGCCCAGACGTCGGGCGGCCGGCCGAGCCACCACCCATCCCCCCAACCGAACGGCCAACCAACCATCCACCCCTCGGTGCCCGCATGACGCCGCTCGTCGCGGCGGCGGTGCTGGCCGCGGCCGTCACGCACGCGAGTTGGAACGCCATCGCGCACGGCATCAGGGACCAACTGCTCGCGTTCACGCTGGTCTCCAGCGGCGGGCTGCTCTGTGGCCTGGTCATGGCGGCGGTGGCACCGCTGCCGGCCGCCGGCGCCTGGCCGTACCTGATCGCGTCGGCCGTGCTCCACATCGCGTACCAGGCGCTGCTGATGCGCTCGTTCCGGCTGGGCGACTTCGGGCAGATGTATCCGATCGCCCGCGGTACGGCGCCGCTGGTGGTGACCGTGCTGGCGGCGGTCTTCGTCCACGAGCGCCCGGACGGTTGGCAGACCGCCGGCGTCGCCCTCGCCTCGGCCGGCCTCGTCGGCCTCGCCCTGTGGGGCATCCGCGGCTCCGGCACCCGCCCGCACTGGGCCGCGCTGACCGCCGCGGTCGCCACGGGCCTGGCGATCGCCGCGTACACCGTCGTGGACGGCGTCGGCGTACGCGCCTCCGGCACCTCGATCGGCTACATCGGCTGGCTGATGATCCTGGAGGGCTTCGCCATCCCGGCCTACGCACTGGCCACCCGGGGCCGCGCGCTCGGCGCACAACTGCGGCCGGTCGCCGTGCGCGGCCTGGCGGGCGGCGTGCTGTCGGTGGCCGCGTACGGCCTCGTGCTGTGGGCGCAGACGCGAGCCCAACTCGCGCCGATCGCCGCGCTGCGCGAGTCCAGCATCATCGTGGGCGCGGCGATCGGGGCACTGTTCTTCAAGGAGCGGTTCGGTACGGTACGCATCGCCGCGGCCGGCCTGATGGTGGCCGGCATCGGCCTGATGCTGCACGCGGGCTGAGGCTGGGCGCGGGCTGACGGCGCGGCTGGGCTCGGCGACCGCCGGCCGGCGGTGGCCGAGCGCGCCCAGCGCACCCTCAGTTGATGTCGTGCGCGGGGTCGTACGGCAGCTCGTCCTCCTCCACGCGCTCGAAGATGAACGTGGGGGCCACGCCGACGGCCGCGCCGAGTGCCATGGCGAGGGCCGTGTAGTTGGCGCACGCCTGCTGGGTGGTGGCCCAGCGTCGCCGGTGGCCGCAGTGCCGCTCGTGTTCGCAGAGGCAGTCCGGGATCTCCAGCAGGTCGGCGTCCGTGCACCAGCCGCCGTCCATCATCAGGACGATCTCGGCGGGCACGTCGTCCGTCGCCGGGGTCTGGTCGACGGCGAGTACGCGGATCACGTTGGGCAGGGTCATGCCGAGCGTGCTGGCGATCCGCATCATCGCCTCCACGATCAGCTCGCCGTTCCGTACGACCACGCCCGGCGGTTCCCAGACGGTGCGGTCCTTCGACAGTTGCACCTGGAGTACGTGAGGCCAGCCCTCCGACAGGTTCATCGGCTCGTCCTCAACGCGCGGCTTCCACACCAACAGCACCACTCGTAACCGCAATTCCTCGTTCATGCGTCACCTCCGCATCCGGCGTTCTCCCACGCCTCGGCCACATCGAACCCGCACTCGTCGGGCGTCTTTCCGTTCACCGTCATGACTCCCGCTTCCGCGCGGCCGTCCGACCAGAAATACCCGCCCGTTCCCACCAGGGTGTCCAGGGCGAGTTGTACGTGCCGCGCATTGGGCCGGATCTCGTTCCGCCGCGCCGCTTCCATGTCGAACAGCGAATTTTCGTAAGCGAGTTGGAACTCACGATCGGATACCGGCCGCCATGCGCCACCACCCGCCCCGGGCCGCACCCGGTCGGCGATGAAGAACCGCAGCACGATCCCGGCGGCGGTGTGGATTTCATGTTCGCCGGTGAGCACATAGTGCAGGGCCCGGGAGTATCCCGCAGGGAATCCCGACTCCCCGTCCACGACCCCCGGCGGCGCGTCGGCGGCTCGGGCCGCCTCACTCACCGGACCGCCCCGTACGGTGCCGGGGGCACCGGCACGGCCCCCAGGCGGTCGGGAGGTAGAAGTCCTCAAGTTCCGTGCGGGTGACGGTGGTTGGGTCGATGTTGACGGTGGTCGTGGGGGTGAGAGGGGTCGGCGGTTCGCCGGGGCGTTGGCGGTAGACCTTCAGGGTCATCCTGTGGGGCATCGCTTCATTCCTGCCGTATCGGTGGGTCACCGGTTGTGACCATCCACTCACAGCTTCGGCCGAAACTGCGTACTCTCAACAGGGCAAAAGCAGTGACCGCACGTCGCTCACTCGAACATGCACAGAGCGGAAAGGCTTGGCCGCAGCATGATGCCTCGGATCACCGAAATCCCCAGCCAACCCATCGGTGGAATCGCCTACTTCGGGAGCGAAGTGCGCTTCGCGCGCGAGTACGCCGGAATGACTCAGGCGCAGCTCGCGATTGCGACTGCGTACGACCGCACGTACATCTCGCGCGTGGAGAACGGCGCTCTGCTGGGCTCCGAACTGTTCGCGCAGGCATGCGACCGCATCTTCAAGACCAGCGGTTACTTCGAGCGGCTGCGCAACCGCATCAGCGAGCACGGGCACCCCGACTGGTTCCGGCCGTACGTTGCGTTGGAGAAGGAAGCGGCGGAGATCGCGGACTTCTCCACGACGTTCCTGATGGGGGCGTTCCAGACTCCGGAGTACGCGGAAGCGATCTTCCGCGCTAGTCACCCGAGGGAGTCCATCGAGGGCATCAACGCGCGCGTGGCCGCCCGGATGGAGCGTCGCGCCGTTCTGGACCGTCCCTCACCACCGCAGTTCTGGTTGATCGTGCACGAGGCCGTGCTCCGGATTCCGGTTGGCAGCCCGAAAATCATGGCGGACCAGCTTGAGTACGTGCTAGAGAGGGCAGCGGAACCGCACGTTACGGTCCAGGTGTTCCCGTTCCGGGCCGGCGCTCCAGCAACTGGACGGCCCTTCACCATGCTGACGCCAGCAGCGGAGGACGAAGGGCCCGTTCTCTACGCGGAGACCACGGGGACGGGGCACATCAACGACTCACAGGAGGCCGTACGAATCTGGGCAGGTAGGTTTGATCACCTGCGCGCATCCGCAGCCTCGGAAGCGGACTCGTTGCGCCTCATCCAGCAGATCCGGAGGGAACACGAATGCACCGATGGGTGAAGTCCAGCTACAGCGACGGCGATGGTGGCCAGTGCGTGGAATGGGCCCCCGACCACGCCGCCACCACCGGCACCGTCCCCGTCCGCGACAGCAAGAACCCGCACGGCCCCGCCCTCACCTTCGAAGCCACCACCTGGAACGCCTTCATCACCAGCATCAAGGCGGGCGACTTCCCAAGCTGAGCCGCGGTGTTGGGCTAAGCCTCGCCCGCCAGGGCGGCCCGGAGGCCGAGGTTGCTGACCAGCAGGCCGCCGTCGACCGGGAGCGTCACCCCCGTGATCCACCCCGCGTCGCGCGAAGCGAGAAACGTGATCGCCGCGGCGATGTCCGCGGGTTCGCCGATCCGGCCCAGCGGGTAGGCCGCCGCGGCGCGGCGCAAGCTCTCGTCGCGGCCGGCCCACGCGTCCGTGCGGACCGTGCCGGGCGCGACGAGGTTGACCCGTACGCCGCGGGGCGCCGCGCGGCCCGCGAGCGTACGGGTCAGGCTGGCGAGGCCCGCCTTGGCCGCGCTGTACGCGTGGTTGCCGAAGTCCTGTTCGCCGTTGACGGAGCCGACGTTGACGATCGACGCCCGGCCGCCGGCCTCGGCGAGCAGCGGCAGCGCGGCCCGCGCGCAGCGGAACGCGCCGGTCAGCGTGATGTCCAGGTCGCGGTCCCACTCCTCGTCCGGCTGGTCCTCGAAGCGCGCCGCATCGGGGTGGCAGGACAGTGCGTTGTTGACCAGCACATCGAGCCGGCCGAGGCGTTCCGCGGCGTGCGCCACGGCCGCCTCCACCGCCGCCCGGTCCGCGACGTCGCAGGCCAGCCCGTACGCGACGCCGCCCGCCGCGCGGATCTCCGCCGCTGCTCGCTCGGCCCGCGCCCCGTCCAGGTCGGTGACCAGCACCTGCCCGCCCTCGTCCGCGAACCGCCGCGCGGTCACCGCGCCGATCCCCCGGCCCGCCCCCGTGAGCAGTACGCCGTAACCCTCGAACCGCCGCATCGCACGCCGCCCTTCTGGCTCTTGATCACCCGCACTCGTCCGGGCAGCGTAGGGCGCGGCTGCACCCGCCGTAAGAGGGCCGCACGCGCCGCCGCCGTGCCCCTACGCGCCCGTCAACCGCGCCGGCCAACCGCACGCCGTACGCGGCAGGCGTGAGACCTCATGCGTCACGAACCCCGCAGGGCGCGTACGAGCACGCGCGCGGGCGGGCCCGCAAGGGGGCCCGTCGGGTTCAGGCCAGACTCTGGCGGACCGCGCGGACCAGCGCCTGCGCACGCGGGTCGGCCGTCACGTTCTGCTGCATGCCGTTGGTGACGTAACCGAAGCCGATGCCCGACTCCGGGTCGGCGAAGGCCAGCGAGCCGCCGCGGCCGGGGTGGCCGAACGAGCCGGGCGCCAGCAGCGGCGACGCCGGGCCGTGCAGCATGTACCCGAGGCCGAACCGGGTCTGCACCACCAGCACCCGGTCCGGGCCCGCCGACTCCTCCGTACGGGCCAGGGTGAGCGTCGCGGGCGCGAACAGGCGGCGGGCGGCGGGGAGCGGGGCGGCCGGCGCGAACGGGTCCGCGGGCGTCGCCCCGGACGGCGGCTGTTCCGCGGCCACGTCGCCGATCAGCGCCGCGTAGAACCTGGCCAGCGCGCGGGCCGTGGCGACGCCGCCCGACGCGGGGAGTTCGGCCGCCCGGTAGGCCGGCGCGTTCTCGTCCGGCAGCGGGTCGACCACCCGGAAGGCCCGCCGGGTCAGCGAGTCCGGGTCGCGGTACGCGTCGGCGACGTTCTGCTTGGCCCGTACGCGCAGGCCCTGCGAGGGCGGCGGCGCGGGCGCCTCGATGGCGGCGATCCGGCCCACCCGCTCCCGCTCCGCGTCCGGCAGCCCGATCCACAGGTCGAGTCCGAGCGGCCCGGCGAACTCCTCGGCCACCCAGGCGCCGACGGTGCGGCCGGTGATCCGCCGCACCAACTCGCCGACCAGCCAACTGAAGGTGTGCGCGTGGTAGCCGTGCGCCGTGCCCGGCTCCCACACGGGCGCCTGCGCGGCCAGCGCCCGCGCGCCGCTCACGCCGTCGAGCGCCGCCTCCGGGCTGAGCGGCGCGTCGAGCACCGGCAGCCCGGCCCGGTGCGACAGCAGGTGCCGCACCAATACCCGCTCCTTGCCGTTCGCCTTGAACTCCGGCCAGTACGTGCCGACCGGCGCGTCGAGGTCCACCAGACCACGCTGGTGCAGCAGCAGCGGCACGGCCGCCGCGACGCCCTTGGTCGCCGACCGCACGACCTGCGCGGTGCCGGGCAGCCAGGGGGCGGCGGGGTCCGGGGCGGGGGCTGTGGCTGCGTTACCGGACTCGGGGGCGGGCGCCGTGGCCGCGCCGCCGGGCTCCGGGGTGGGTTCGGGGGCGGGCCCCGGCGTCGGCGGTGCGTCGCCGTCGCGGACGCCGGCCCACAGGTCGACGACCTTGCGGCCGTCCCGGTAGACGGAGACCGCCGCGCCGCGCTCGCCGCGCCGCGCGAAGTTGGCCGCGAAGGCGTCCCGCACCGGTTCGAAACCGGACTCCACCGTGCCCTGGACGTCCACCACTGTTGCCTACTCCCACATCTTCGTTACGCCCCGTCGTGCACTCCCCATGGTGCAATGCGGACGACGGTCGACTTATGCCGGGTCCCGGGGGAGCTTCGTGCGGGGTTCCGGACGCATGGGGTTCCGGACGCATGAGGTTCCGGTCGCATGGGGTTGCGGCTGGTACGGGCGGGGCTCCGGCTCGTACGGGCTCCGGGGCCGGGCGTCGCGGCGGTGCCCGGCCTTGGCGGGCGGGGCCGGCCCGTACCACCCGAGCCCTGCCGCCGCCTCGTACCACCCGAGGCCCGGCACCGCCCGTACGCCCGAACACGCCGACGGCGACCCCCTGCCCCAGGGAGCCGCCGCCGTATCTCACTGTGCGTGCCTGTCCCCGTCCCCACGGGCAGGCACTGCCCGGTGCGGCGGGAGGGACGTTCCCCTCCCGCCCCGCCGGGCGTCTGGTCGGTGGTCGGGTGACCACCTGGGCCGCCGCCGGTCGGCGGTGGCCCGGTCGGTCCGCGTGGCGCCCACCGGGAGCCGCGCGGACCCGCGCTCACACCCGGGTCAGTCGCGCGTCCGGGTCCTGGTGGGACTGCTGGTCGCCGGTGGCGGGCAGTTGCTGCTGGAGCTTCTCACCCTCGACGTCCACGTTGGGCAGCAGCTTGTCCAGCCAGCGCGGCAGCCACCAAGCGCTCTTGCCGAGCAGCGCGAGCACCGCCGGGACGATCGCCATGCGGACGATGAAGGCGTCGAAGAACACCGCGATCGCCAGGCCGAAGCCGATCATCTTGACCATCTGGTCGTGCGAGCCGATGAAGCCCGCGAAGACGCTGATCATGATGACGGCGGCGGCCGTCACGACGCGGGCGCCGTGCTTGAAGCCGGTCACCACGGCCTGGTGGGGCGTCTCGCCGTGCACGTACGCCTCGCGCATCCGGGTCACGAGGAACACCTCGTAGTCCATCGCGAGACCGAAGACGACACCGATCATGAAGATCGGCATCATGCTCATCACCGGGCCGGTCTGTTCGACACCGAACAGGCCCGACAGCCAGCCCCACTGGAAGACCGCGACCACGGCGCCGAGCGCCGCGACGACGGAGAGCAGGAAGCCGAGCGCCGCCTTGAGCGGGACCAGGACCGAGCGGAAGACGATCATCAGCAGCAGGAAGGCGAGGCCGACGACGAGCGCGAGGTAGGGCACCAGCGCGTCGTCCAGCTTCTGCGACACGTCGATGTTCATCGCCGTCGTACCGGTCACCAGCACCTTGGCGCCGGTGCCGGACTTCCAGCCGTCGGCCTGGTCACGGATGTTGTGGACCAGGTTCTCGGTCTCGATGCTGCTCGGCTTGGACGCCGGGATGACCATGATCGTCGCGGTGTCGCCGGCCTTGTTGAAGGAGTCCTTGCTGACCTCGCTGACGCTGGCGACGTCGTCGAGCTTCTTGATGCCCGCTGCCACGGTCTGCGCCGAACCGATCGGGTCCTTCGCGTTGGCCGCGTCCACGATCACCATCAGCGGACCGTTGGAACCGGCGCCGAAGCCCTCGGACACCAGGTCGTACGCCTTGCGCTGGGTGGTGCTCGTCGGCTGCGAGCCGTCATCCGGCAGGCCGAGTTCGAGCTTGCTGACCGGGGCCGCGGCGGCACCGAGCGCCACCACACCGATGAGCAGCACGGCGACCGGGCGGCGCAGCACCAACTGCGCCCAGCGGGTGCCAGCCTTCGGCTTCTCGGAGACAGCGGGAACGCCCTCGGCGGACTTCTTGCGGGCCTTGCGGCCGTAGATCCGCTTGCCGGCGAAGCCGAGCATCGCGGGAATCATGCTGATCGCGATGAGGACCGCGATGGCCACGGTGCCCGCGGCGGCGAAGCCCATCTTGCTGAGCATCGGGATGTTCACGACCGCGAGACCGACGAGCGCGATGATCACGGTCAGACCGGCGAAGACCACCGCGGAACCCGCCGTGCCAACGGCCCGGCCGGCCGCTTCCTCGCGCTCCCGGCCCTCGGCCAGCTCGGCCCGGTAGCGGGAGACGATGAACAGCGCGTAGTCGATGCCGACCGCGAGGCCGATCATCATGGCCAGCGTGGAGGTGGTGCTGCCCAGGTTGAGCACGTTGGCCAGCGCGGTGATCGAGGAGATGCCGATGCCGACCCCGATGAGGGCGGTGAGCAGCGGCAGACCGGCGGCCACCAGCGAGCCGAAGGTGATGATCAGGACCACGGCGGAGATGGCGATGCCGATGATCTCGGTCGCCCCCTGCTCGGGCATGGCCTCCAGGGCGTCACCGCCGACCTCGACGGTCGGGTTCTTGCCGTCCTTGTCGTCGTAGTCGACCACCGCCTCCTTCAGGCCGTCCTTGGTCTTGTCCTCAAGTTCCATTGAGGTGACCTTGTAGGTGGCCGTGGTGAAGGCGATCTCGCCGTTCTTACTGATGGTGCCGGACACGAACGGATCGTCGATGGAGCTCAGTTCGTCCGTGCTCTTCTTGACGTCCGCGATGACCTTCAGAACTTCAGCCTTGTTCTTCGGGTCAGTGATCTTCGTACCCTTGGGGGCGTGGAAGACGATGCGGGCGCTGGCGCCGTCGGCGGCTGACTCCGGCGAGCGCTTCTCCATCAGGTCGAAGGCTTCCTGCGCCTCGGTACCGGGAACGGAGAAGCTTTCATTGGTCGGCTTAGGGGCGGTCATGGCGCCGGCGATGGCAACCGCCAACAGCGCCACCCAGAACAAGGCGACGAACCGGCGTCGCCGGAAGGCGAATCGGCCGAGCTTGTATAGGAACGTGGCCACGAGAAGGGGTGCTCCCGTCGAAATAGTGGAGTGGCAAGGACGTGCTTGACCAGCCCGGCGACGAGAGCGGCGCGCCAGGATGGGGTCGTTCGGGTACGGCCGAATCTAGGTGACGGCCGTACGAGCAGGGACAGCAGGGTCGGCGCCGAGAGCGGGGAGGATCACGGCGTCGATGTACTCGTACAGGAAAGCGTCGTCCGCTTCTTTGGCATCGATCAGCGGACGGGCCACGAAGGCCCCGGTCATCATGTGCGGTACGAAGTGCATGGCGGGGGTGCCGGCCGCGATCTCGCCGCGGGCCACGGCCCGCGTCAAGAGCACGTCGAGCGCCGCCAACTCCGGAGCGATCAACAATTCCCGCAGCGCCTGCTGGAGGTCGGGATTGTCGTGCGCCGCGTGGGCGAGCCCGCGCAGCAGGTCCGCGTCACGCTCCGCATTGTGCTCGCCGCACCGGACCACCTCACGGAGATCACCCCGGAGCGAACCGGTGTCGATCTCCAGCAGCGGCACCGGCTTCAGCCACCGCAACGCGGTCGCGACCAGCACGGGCTTGCCCTGCCACTGCCGGTAGAGCGTGGCCTTGCTGGCGCGGGTCCGGGTGGCGACCGCATCCATCGTGAGCGCCTCGTACCCCACTTCGCGGAGCAGTTCGATGACCGCGTCGTACAGCTCGCCCTCCCGCTCGGGGGTCAACCGGCTACGCCGCGCGGTCTTGCGATCCGCGACCTGCATATGGGAAACCCCCCATCCGAACGAAACGGTTTCGTACGCATTCACCATACGCCGCACACCAGCGAAACGATGACGTTTCGCTGGTGTCGTCGGTCACAGCGCAACCATGCGCGGGTAAAACACCTCGCACGCATGAAGTGCGCCCAACCGAGTTGCCGCACGTCCGTCGGGCCGAAAGCATGGACGGGTGACCGATAGCGACGACGCCTATGTCCGCTTTCCGCATCTCCACGGGGACTTGCTCTGCTTCGTGGCCGAGGACGACCTCTGGGTCGCACCGCTCACTCCACCCTCAGGGACGCCGCAGCGGGCCTGGCGGTTGACCGTCGATCGCACCCGAGTGGGCCACCCGAGGTTCTCCCCGGACGGCGCACAGATCGCGTACACCCATTGGCGCAGCCTCGACCCCGAGATCTACCTCGCGCCGGTCGCCGGCGGCCCGGCGCGGCGGCTCACCTACTGGGGCGGCACCGACACCCGGGTGTGCGGCTGGACCCCGCCGGACCAGGACGGCCGCTCCGACGTGCTGGCCGTCTCCTCACACGGCCAGCCCTTCTCGTACTACTCCTGGGCGTACAGCCTGCCCACCGACGGCAGCCCGGGCGGGCGGCTGCCCTGGGGGCCGGTCTCCGACATCGCCGTCGCCGACCTGGACGCGGCCGACCTGCGCGCCGTCGAACTCGGCGGCGAGGAACTGACCGGCGAGGGCCCCGCCGACCGGTGCACGCTGCTGCTGACCGGCAAGCCGCCGCACGAACCGGCGTCCTGGAAGCGGTACCGGGGCGGGGCGATGGGGCGGCTGTGGCTGCACGGCACGCGGCTGGTGCCCGAGGTGTACGGGCACCTGGACAGCCCCATGTTCGTCGCCGGCCGGATCGCCTTCCTCTCCGACCACGAGGGCGTCGGCAACCTCTACTCCTGCCGCCCCGACGGCACCGACCTGCGGCGCCACACCGACCACGCCGATTTCTACGCCCGCCACGCGGCCACCGACGGGTCCCGCGTGGTCTACCAGTGCGCGGGCGAACTGTGGCTGGTGGAGGACCTCGGCCCGGCCGGCGTGCCGCGCAGGCTGCCGCTGCGCCTCGGCGGGCCGCGCACCGGGCGGCGCCCGTACCAGGTGCCGGCCGCGAACCACCTGCGCTCGCTCGCCGTGGACGAGACCGGCCGGGCCAGCGCGGTCGGCGTGCGCGGCAGCCTGTACTGGCTCACCCACCGCGACGGCCCGGCCCGCACCATCGCCGACACGCCGGGCGTGCGCGTACGGCTGCCGCAGATGCTCGGCCCGACCGGGCGGGTCGCGTACGTGACCGACGCGGCCGGCGCGGACGCGATCGAAATCGCCCAGCTCCCCCGGGCCACCGGCGCGGCCACGCCCCGCCGGCTGGCCACCGGGAAGCTGGGCCGGGTGCACGAGCTGGCCGCTTCCCCGGACGGCCAGTGGCTCGCCGTCGCCACGCACGACGGGCGCCTCCTGCTGGTGGACGCGGCGCCGGCACCGGAGGGGGAACCCGCGGTGGGAGCGCCTCACGCCGGCGGGGCTGGTGGGGGTGGGGTGGCTGACGCCGGTGGGGCTGGTGGGGCTGGTGGGGGTGAGGCTGGGGCTGGTGGGGCCGATGCGGCTCGTACGGCTGGCGCCGGTGGGGCGAGTGTGGTTGATGAGCCTGGCGCGGTTCGTACGGCTGACGCCGATGGGGCGGGAGCGGCTGGCGAGGGTGGTGACACCGGCGCGGCCAGCGAAGGTGTTGCGGCCAGTGAAGCTGTCGCTGCCACTGAGGCCGGCGAAGCAAGCGCGGTCAGTGAGGCCGATGAGGCAAGCGCGGTCGGTGGGGCCAGCCCGGCCAGTGAAGTCGGTGAAGTCGGTGAAGTCAGTGAGGCCAGTGAGCTCACGCGGTCCAGTAACGGGCCCGTACGGGATCTGTCGTTTTCGCCCGACTCGGCATGGTTGGCCTGGTCGCATCCGCACATCGGGCGGTCCCTGCGCAAGATCAAGATCGCCCGGCTGCGGCCCACCGGAACGCTCGGCCGGGCCATCGTGGACGTCACCGACGGCCGCTTCGAGGACGAACAGCCCGTCTTCACGCGCGACGGGCGCTATCTGGCCTTCCTCTCCTGGCGCGGCTTCGACCCGGTCTACGACGTGCACACCGGCGACCTCTCCTTCCCGCTGGGCTGCCGCCCGTACCTGGTGCCGCTCTCCTCCGCGACGCCCTCGCCGTTCGCGCTCTCGCCCGACGGGCGACCGGCCGCCGGTGGGCTCGATCCCGCGGTGAGCTCCGCTGACCAGGACAGCAAGGTGCTGGTGGAGGCGGAGGGGCTGGCCAGCCGGGTCACCGTGTTCCCGGTCGCCGCGTCGAAGTACTCCTCGCTGCACCCGGTCAGCGGCGGCGGCCTGGTGTGGCTGCGCTGGCCGATCTCCGGGGCGCTCGGCGAGACGTTCGCCAACCCGGCCGACACCTCGGGCCGCCCCACGCTGGAACACTTCGACCTGGCGAAGGCCCGTCGTACCGAACTGACCAGCGACGTCGACTGGTTCGCGGTCAGCGGCGACGGCTCCCGGCTGGTCGTCAACGACGACGGCGACCTGCGCGTGGTGCCCGCGAACGAGATCTCCGACCCCGACTCCACCGTCCAGATGGACCTGCGGCGCATCCTGCACGAGGTGGACCCGGCGGCCGAGTGGCAGCAGGCGTACGCGGAGGCCGGCCGGCTGATGCGGGCGTACTTCTGGGAGCCCGGCATGGGCGGCGTCGACTGGGACGCCGTGCTCGACCAGTACCGACCGCTGCTCGACCGGGTGGCCTCCCCCGACGAGTTCGCCGACCTGCTCCGCGAGGTGCTGGGCGAACTCGGCACCTCCCACGCGTACGTCTCGCCCGCCCGCCGCAACGAGGGGCCGCCGCACTACCAGCGCGCCATCGGCCTGCTCGGCGCCGACTTCACCCGCGGCAAGGACGGCGCCTGGCAGGTCACGCGCATCCTGCCGGGCGACTCGTCCGACTCCAAGGCCCGCTCCCCGCTGGCCGGTTCGGGCATCCGGGAGGGCGCCGCGCTGACCCATGTGGACGGGCGGCCGGTGGACCCGGTCGCCGGGCCCGCGCCGCTGCTCACGGCCGCCGGCGGGACCACGGTCGAGCTGACGTTCCGGCCGGCCGAAGGCGGCGGGCCGCCGCGCCGGGTCGCCGTCGTCCCACTCATCGACGAACGGCCGCTGCGCTACCAGCACTGGGTGGCCAAGCGCCGTGAGGTGGTGCGCGAACTCAGCGGCGGCAAGTGCGGCTACCTGCACATCCCCGACATGGGCGGCTCGGGGTGGGCCCAGTTCAACCGGGACGTACGGATGGAGATGTCCCGCCCGGCGCTGATCGTGGACGTACGCGGCAACGCCGGCGGCAACATCAGCGAACTCGTCGTGGAGAAGCTGACCCGCACCATCCTCGGCTGGGACCTGACCCGACACGCCCAGCCCGTGAGCTACGCCGGGGACGCGCCGCGCGGCCCCGTGGTGGCCGTCGCGGACGAGATGACCTCGTCCGACGGCGACATGATCACCGCCGCGTTCCGGCTGCTCGGCCTCGGCCCGGTGGTCGGGTTGCGGACCTGGGGCGGGGTGGTCGGGGTGACCGGCCGGCACCGGCTGGTGGACGGTACGGCGATCACCGTGCCGATGAACGCCGCCTGGTTCGACGCCTACGGCTGGGGCGTGGAGAACCACGGCGTGGAGCCGGACATCGAGGCCCTACGCTCCCCGCTGCACTGGGCCGAGGGCCGCCACCCGCAGTTGGCCGTGGCCGTCCGCACCGCCCTCGACCTGCTGGAACGCCATCCGGCGGCGGAGCCGCCCGACTATTCGGACGTGCCCAACCGCAGCCGGCCGCCGCTGCCGCCGCGTGGGTAGCCACGGGGAAACCGTGGGGTCGCCGCAGGGGGACCTTGGGTCAGCCGCGGGGTTAGCCGTGGGGGTTAGCGGCGGGGTTAGCCGTGGGGCAAATGACCCGACATGCGAAGCGTGCTGGCCCGTGTCAGGCTGATCGGGGCCCATCCCCGATCACTCCCGAGGAGGGAACACCATGGGCGTTTCGGACCAGTTCAAGGACAAGGCCGAACAACTTCAGCAACAGGCCAAGGAGAAGCTCGGCAAGTCCCGGGAGAAGAAGGACGAGGACGGCGGTCGCTCCCAGGACGACGCACAGGGCGACGCCAAGCAGCGCGCCAAGGAGAAGGGCTCCCAGGCGAAGGAGGGCGTCCAGGACACCCTGGACGACGCGAAGCGACGCTTCATGTGACCCCACTCCCCCGCCTCACCACGGCCCCCGGCCGCCCCGCCCGCGAAAGCAGCGAGCGACCCCCAGGAGGGACGCACCCCACGGGTGCGTCCCTTCGCCATGTGGCGGAGTGGGGACGGGGGGAGCGGAAACGGGAGGGGGAGCACGCGGGGGAACGAGCGCGCGTGATGCATACAAGTCGTATGCACGGGCGGGTGGGGCAGGCACGTGGGGCATACAAGCCGTATGCACAGCGGGCGGAGTGCGCGCGTGGCGCATACAAGCTGTATCCGCGGCAGCCGGGATGCGTACGTAGCGCATACAAGCCGTATGCGCAGCGGCGGGGGCGGGCGCGTGGTGCATACAAGCTGCATACATGGCAAGCAGGGAAGGTACGCAGCGCATACAAGCTGTACGCGCGGGGAGCGGAGTGCGCACGCTGCGTATACAAGCTGTATGCGCAATGAAGAGCGCGCCCGCGCTGCGCATACAAGCCACATGCATGTCGCACACCGCGTCGCCGATCGACACGGAGCCCAGAGGTCAGACGCGCTGCGGGCCCGGAGCCGTGGGGTGGCGTCGGGCCCGCGGCGCGTCAGGGTCGGCCGCTCCCGCTTCCGCTTCCGTTCCCGCGGGCGCGTTCGTCGGCTGTGCCGCCGGCGCCGACCAGGCCGGTGCGGGGGGCTCGGCGGGCTTCGAGGCGGGGAGCGAAGTGCCGCATCTCGCGTTGGCCCACGGTGCCGATGAGGGCCGGCAGGTAGCCGCGTACGGACTGCATGCCGCGCAGCCACCACTGCCCGTACACATGGGCCGAGCGGCGCTCGATGCCCGCCACCAGGCGGTCGACGGCGGGGCCCAGCGGATAGGTGCGGTTGCTCGGCCAGGGGAGCCTGGCGCGCAGGTCGCGCAGCACCTCGTCCTCGTCGGCGCCGCGCACCATGTCGGTGTCGGTCCAGCTCAGATAGCCGACCCCGACCCGTACGCCGCGGTAGCCGACCTCGGCGCGCAGGCTGTGGGCGAACGCCTCGACGCCGGACTTGGAGGCGCAGTACGCGCTCATCAGCGGCGCCGGCGTGATCGCGGCGAGCGAGGCGATCTGGAGCAGGTAGCCGCGGCTCTCCAGCAGGACCGGCAGGAAGGCGCGGGCGGTGGTGGCGCTGCCGATGAGGTTGACCTCGATGACGCGGTTCCAGGACTGTGCGTCGGAGTCGGCGAAGGGCCCGCCGGCGGCGACGCCCGCGTTTGCCACCACGATGTCGACCTTGCCGAAGCGATCCTTCACCTCGCTGGCGACGCGGGACATCGCCGCGTGGTCGGTGACGTCGGCGTACCAGTGCGCGCCCGGGCCGTGCAGGCTCGCGGCCACCCGCTTCAACTCGTCCGGCTCCAGGCCGACCAGGGCCACCGTCGCGCCGCGGGCCGAGAGCTTGCGGGCGAGGAGTTCGCCCACGCCGCGCGCCGCCCCGGTCACCACCGCCACCTGTCCGTCCAGGCTGCTGCGCGTGCTCATGCCGTCTGCTCCTTCGCCGTGCTGCCGCCGGGCACCGCCGGCGGGTGGGGGGGCGCTGCGGGGGTCCGGTCACCGAGGTGGTCCGTGCGGCCTTCGTCGGCCGCGCCGGTACGCGGGGGCGTGCTGGTACGCGGGGTGGCGCTGCGGGCGTCGGTGAGGTGCCGGGTGGGGTGGCCGATGAGGTGGTCGGCGACCAGGCCGCGGATGGCGCCGGCCACCGTCTCCGGCACCTCGATGGGGGTCATGTGGCCAATGCCGGGCAGTTCGGTCAGGCCCAGCGAGTTCGGCAGCGCGGAGACGATGCGACGCGCGTGCACGCGCGGGGTGAGGCGGTCCGCGGTGCCGACGATGACCGCGGTCGGCGGCGTGAGCGCGGCGACGTTGCCGCGCAGGTCCATGTCGCCCATCATGTGGCCCCACTTGGCGCGGACGAGCCGCGGACAGGCGTGCACGATGCGGGCGCAGAAATCGGCCATTGCGGGGGTCGCGCCGCGCCCCATCGTCACGTACTTCATCGTCCGCCGGGCGAGCGGGGTGACCCGGCCGAGCGGTGCGGCCGAGCCGAGGACGAAGGTGTGCACCCGCCGGCGCAGCCAGCCGCGCGGGGTCGGCACCACCAGCGTCTCGTCGAGCAACTGGCCCGCCCCGGTGCTGCACATCAGCACGGCAGCCGCCCGTTCGCGCAGTTCGGTCCTGCGGGCCGCGGCCATGATCGTCATGCCGCCCATCGAGTGGCCCACCACCAGGGCCCGTTCCTTGTCGCCGGTGGGACCGGTGGCGAGCGTCTGATCGAGCACCGCGGCCAGGTCGTCGGCGAGGGTCTCGACGGTGTAGCGGCCGTATTCGGGCGGGGCGCTGCGGCCGTGTCCGCGCTGGTCGTACGCGATGAGCCGGAACTCGCCGGCGAGCGCCGCGATCACCGGTGCCCAGAAGCCGATGGAGCAGGTCCAGCCGTGCGCGAGCACGACTGCGGGGGCGTCGTCAGGCCCGTACTGCTCGGTGTGGATGCGCGCGCCGTCGGCCGAGGTGACGGTCAGTTCCCGAGTGGGGGTAGGCAGGTTGTATACGTCTTGGCTGGCAGGGCTTGGCGGGTTCACGCGGCGGTCTCCGAGGACGGGCCATCGGCCTGCGGACCACCGGTCGGAGCGGCTGGTTCCGTGGCTTGCTTGGCGGGGTTGGCGGACTGGGATTGCTTGGTGGGGTGGGCGGACGTGCCCGTCCTACCCACGGCGGCGGTGCCGCCATGCCCCGCGGCCGGCGCACCGGCCGGTTCAGGACGCGCCGGCCGTGGGGCGCGCAGCACCTCGTACTCGGCCAGGTCGACCTCGCGGGTGGCGCGGCGGAACTCACTGGTGGTCCCCGGCCAGACAGTGGTGTTGCGCCCGCGCGCGTCCAGGTACCAGCTCTGGCAGCCGCCGACGTTCCACACGGTGCGCTGCATCCGCTGCTGTACGCGGTGCGACCAGGCGTGCACGGCGGACGGGTACGCGTCGAGCGCGACCTTCCCGCCGAGCACGTCCAACTGCCGCAGGTAGTCGACCAGGTAGTTCAGCTGTGACTCGATCATCAGGATCATGGAGCTGTTCCCGAGGCCCGTATTGGGGCCGATGATGGTGAGGAAGTTGGGGAACCCGGCGGCTGCGCTGCCGCGCAGCGCCTCCATCCCGTCCTTCCACTCCTCGGCCAGCGTGGTGCCGCGGGCGCCGGTGACCCGGTGGGCGATCGGCAGGTCGGTGACGTGGAACCCGGTACCGAAGACGATCGCGTCCGCCTCGGTCTCGGTGCCGTCGGCGGCGACCAGGGTGGAGCCGCGCACCTCGCGCAGCCCCGCGGCGACCAGCTCCACATTGGGCCGCGCGAGCGCCGGGTAGTAGCTGTTGGACAGCAGCACGCGCTTGCAGCCGATGCGGTAGTCGGGGGTCAACTTGGCCCGCAGCCCCGGGTCCTTGATCGCCTTGGCCAGGTGCTTCCTGGCCACTCGCTCCACCACCCGGAGCTGCCCCGGGCGCTTGGTGAACGCGCTGACCTGCAACTCCCTGATGCCCCACAGCAGTCCGCGGCGCAGCGCACGGGTCGCGGGGACCCTGCTGTGCAGCCACTGCTCCGCCCCGCTGATCTTCCGGTCGGCGCGCGGCAGCACCCACGGCGGGGTGCGCTGGAAGAGGGTGAGCCGTCCGACGGTGGGCTGGATGGCGGGCACGATCTGGATGGCGGAGGCGCCGGTTCCGACCATGGCGACGCGCTTGCCGCGCAGGTCGTAGTCGTGGTCCCAGCGCGCCGAGTGGAAGACCCGACCGGGGAAGCCGTCGAGCCCTGGCACGTCGGGGAGTTGCGGGTCGGAGAGCGGCCCGGTGGCGGAGACGACGACGTCGGCGGTGTACGTGCCGCCGGCGGTCTCCAGCTCCCAGTGCAGCGCATCGCCGTCCCACCGGGCGCTGTTCACCTCGGAGTTGAACCGCAGGTGCGGGCGGAGCCCGAAGGTGTCGGCGACCCGCTCCAGATAGGCCCGGATGTGCGGCTGCCCGGAGAAGTTGCGCGGCCACTCGGGGTTGGGCGCGAAGGAGAAGGAGTACAGGTGGGACGGCACGTCGCAGGCGCACCCGGGGTAGCTGTTGTCGCGCCAGGTGCCCCCCACGGCGTCGGCCCGCTCCAGCACGACGAAGTCGGTGACCCCCGCCCGCCGCAGCCGTACCGCCGCCCCCAACCCACCGAAGCCGCTGCCGATCACCGCCACCCGCACATGCCCCTGCTCGGCCATGCCGCCGCCTCCCGAAGACGAGGAACCACGCCAGCAACCACTGGCACAGTCAGGAGCGTAGGGCAGCCCCATACCGAGCGGTAGGGGTCGTACGACGGGAAGTTGCCACGGCCCGCACGGGGACCCTGCGGGGCAGGCTGCGGGGGGGCTTGGCGGCGGGGGGCTCGGCAGCGGGGCGGCGGGGGCGGGGCGGTGGGGCGGTGGGGCGGCGCAGGTCGTGCGCACCTTGTATGCGACCTGTGCACGACGACCGGCCGGCATGACCAAGCACCCGACCACCGGGGGCGGGTTGCGGACAGGTTGTATGCAATCCGTACACGGCGAACTCCGGGAGCCCCCGCGGCCAGCCCGTGGGAGGCAAGTTGCGCACACCTTGTATGCAAGCCGTACACGGCCCGGTGGGGTGCAAGGACCAGACCGGCCGGCGGCTCGCACCCGGCGGCAGCCCACCCGCGGGAAGCGGACGGTACGGGGCGGGGGCCGGCCGGGCTGGGCCGAGATGGGGCGGGGCGCGGAACGTGGCCCAAGTGGGCCGATACCGCTGGCATACCCCGGTGACATCCGTACGGGCCGGCATAGGCTGCTCGGGTGGCGAAGACGACGCAGGCGCAGCAGGGGCGCGAGTACCGGATGGCGGAGCTGGCCGAGGCGGCCGGGATCACCGTGCGGACGTTGCGCTTCTACCGGGAGCGCAAGCTGCTCCCGCCGCCCCGGCGGGAGGGTCGGATCGCCTGGTACACGGAGCACCACCTGGCCAGGCTGCGCACCATCGCGGCGCTGCTTGAGCGCGGCCACACCCTGGGCGGCATAGCGGAGTTGCTCGCCGCCTTCGAGAGCGGCCGGGACGTGGGCGAGGTGCTCGGTCTCGCGGACGCGCTGCCGATGCCCTGGCCGCAGGAGACACCGGTCAAGCTCACGCCACAGGAGCTCGCCGACTACTTCACCGGCGAGGTCACCCCGGAGAACCTCGCCGCCTCACTCGACCTCGGCTACCTCGCGGTGGACGGCGACGACTTCGTGCACGTCAGCCGGCGTCTGTTGGACGCCTCACGCGAGTTGGTCGGCAAGGGCGTGCCGCTCTCCGCCGTGCTGGCCGCCGGTCGCGAGTTGCGGCAGCACATGGACGCCGTGTCGGAGACCTTCACCCGGCTGGTACGCACCCACGTGCTCGCCGACGCCATCGCCCGGGCCGCCGCCGGCGACGGCCCGACCGCGGACGAGGCCGCGCACATCACCAAGACCCTGGAGACGCTGCGGCAGAACGCCAAGTCGATCGTCGACGCGGAACTTTCCCTGTCCCTGGACCGCCACATCCGGGCCGAGCTGGAGAAATGGATCGACCGGCCGCCGTCCGGACGGGCCGGCGAGGACGCCGGTGGGCAGACCGGCGACCAGGCCGGCGGGCAGGTCACCGAGGCGGGCGGCTGAGTCGGCCGGGCCCGCCACAGGAACGGCGGGCCGCCCCGCACGCCGCCGCGAACCCCACCCGCTGAGCCAGGGCGACGCAGGACCTGAGCGCCCGGCCCCGCGGAGCCCGTACGCACCGCATCCGCGGAGCCCGTACGCAACCACTGCGCAGAGCCCGTACGAGCCAGGAGCGCCCCGCCACGAAGCCCACACGGGGCGCCGCCCGGCGGCGCGAGCCGCGGCTACTCCGCCGCGTACGTGACCGTCACCGGCGCATGATCTGACCAGCGCAGATCGTAGGAAGCGGCGCGTTCGACCACGGCGGTGGCGGCGCGGGCGGCCAGGCCGGGGGTGGCGACGTGGTAGTCGATGCGCCAGCCGCTGTCGTTGTCGAACGCCTTGCCGCGGTAGGACCACCAGGAGTACGGGCCCTCGACGTCCGGGTGCAGGCTGCGGACGACGTCCACGTAGCCGTTCTCGTCGAACACGCGGCTGAGCCAGTCGCGCTCCTCGGGCAGGAAGCCGGCGCTCTTGCGGTTGGCCTTCCAGTTCTTGAGGTCGGCCTCGCGGTGGGCGATGTTCCAGTCGCCGCAGACCAGCACCTCGCGCCCGGCGGCAGCGGCGCGCTCGCGCAGCTCCTTCAGGTACGGCAGGAACTCGCCCATGAAGCGTTCCTTCTCCTCCTGCCGCTCCGTGCCCACCTCGCCGGACGGCAGGTAGAGGCTCGCGACGGTCAGGCCCGGAAGGTCCGCTTCCACGTAGCGTCCGCTGCCGTCGAACTCGGTGGAGCCGAATCCGATCTGGCTGCGCTCGGGCCGCTGTCGCGTGTAGAGCGAGACGCCGGCCCGGCCCTTGGCCTCCGCCGGGGCGTGCAGCACGTGCCAGCCCGCCGGCTCACGCACCTCTGCCGGAAGCTGCGCCGGCTCCGCGCGCACCTCCTGGAGGCAGACCACGTCCGCTTCGGTCGCCGCCAACCAGGCCACGAAGCCCTTCTTCGTGGCGGCCCGCAGACCGTTCACGTTCACCGTCGTCACCGTCGAAACCGTACGCAAGGCGTCACTCCCGGATCGTTCACCAAACCCCTGGCAGCCTACGCGCCGCCCGGCTCAGCCCCGGTGCACCACGGACGCCGGTACGGCGATGCCCTCGGCCGCCGCGGTGACCTCGACGGCCCGGGCCGCGAGCGACAGGCCGATCTTCTCCAGCGCCACGACCGACTCGATGAGCAGCGTCTCGACCGTGGCGGCCATCGCCTCGCCACAGCGGTTCTGCTCGGCCACGTCCTCCGGCGTCCGCGCCTCGGCCATGCCGTCCAGGCGGGTCCGCAACTCCTCGTGCTGCTGCTCCAAGGCGTGGACGCGGCGGACCGCACGCAAGATCTCCGCGTCGGTCAACGTCTGGCCCATCGTGCTCCCTCTCCGTCACTCGGCACGCCCGCACCTCGCCCCATCGGTAGCGGCCCCCTCCGCCCAGAAAGAGGAGAAAAGCCGACACCGCGCCCCCGAGAGAAGCCCAATGTGACGAAGATCTCACTACTTGTCGTGCAACTGACGCTTTCAACGCGTCCCCCGCCCCCGCCCCGCCGGACCGGACCGCACCGGCCCCGTCGAGCAGCAGCCCACAACCCCGCCGCCCGAAAACAGCACACCCGTACGATATGGAGCATGCAGATCGCGCCCGTGCCGTACGACCACCCCGATGCCGTCAAGCTCAACGACCTGGTGCAGCAGGAGTACGTCGAGCGGTACGGCGATCCGGACCTGACCGCGCTCGACCCGCGCCAGTTCGCCCCGCCGAACGGCCTGTACCTGCTGGCGTACGACGCCGACGGCGCGCCGGTGGCCAGCGGCGGCTGGCGGCGGCAGGACCGCAGCGACGAGGGGTACGCGGACGGCGACGCGGAATTGAAGCGGATGTACGTGGTGCCCGCAGCGCGCGGGCAGCGGCTGGCCCGCCGCATCCTGGCCACCCTGGAGGAGGACGCCCGCGCCGCCGGCCGCACCCGGATGGTCCTGGAGTCGGGCATCGCCCAGCCGGAGGCGCTGGCCCTGTACGCGTCCTGCGGGTACGCGTACCAGGAGGAGAAGTTCGGCCTGTACCGGGAGTACGACTCCAGCCGCTGCATGGTGAAGCCGCTCGTCTGACACCGCGTGCGGCAGCCGGGACAGGGCGGGCGACAGGTGAGGGCGCGCGCCAGGGCGGTGGGCGGTGCGCGGCCGGCGGGGCGTGCGACAGATGGGACGCGGCGACCTACCGTCCGCACCGGCCAACGACCAGCCCGCGACGGCAAGTTCGAGCCACCGCAGCAGACGGAACCGGTGATGTCACCACCGAACCCGACATGCCCCACAGGCCCGCCAGACACCGCGACACCAACGGGCGCACCGCCCCCCTGACCCCCCACGGGCGCCTCCACCCCGACCGCCGGGCGACCCGTCACCAGCCGCCCCCACCGCCCGGCCCACCCCGGCCCGCCCTCCCATCAAAGGCCAATACCCGCTGGTCAGCGACGTACGGGAGGCGCTCGGAGCGCTCACCCAGACGAACGCTGAGCGGCGTCCGCGATCGGCGACCCGGCCGCGGACGTCCCCGGCCGCGCCCCTCACGAACCCAGCACACCGGGCGCCGCCCGGCCCCCACCCACGCCGGACACGAGACGCCCACCCGCCCTCGCGGAGGTGGCCCGCTCACCGCGACACGGCGCCGCGACCGGCCGTACGACGGCACAAAGACGATGACGGTCCGTCGCCGTCGCCGCACGCACGGCGCAACCGGACCCGGCACACGGCGCCCCAGGCGTCCGCAACATCCCCCCAACCCACCGTAAATCCGCTGTTCCAGCCCCCGACAACACCCGTTCGCCGCCCCGGGCCAACGAGGTCCCAACTAGGTGGCCCATCAAAGTAATCCGTAGACTCGTCACACGCCGTGCACACCGTGGACGGCCACCGACGAGGGAGCGAGCAAGATGGCCAAAAACGGTTACCCTGCCGACCGCATCAACACCCAAGAGGCGCACTCCGCGCGCGTGTACGACTACATCCTGGGCGGCAAGACGAACTACGTCGTCGACCAGGAGGCCGGCGACATCATGACGCAGGAGTGGCCGGCGCTCCCCGTGCACATGAGAGAGAACCGGTTCTTCATGCACCGGGCCGCGCAGTACCTCGCGCGCGAGGAGGGCATCCGCCAGTTCCTCGACATCGGCACCGGCATCCCCACCGAACCCAACCTGCACGAGGTCGTCCAGGAGACCGCGCCCGACGCCCGTGTGGTCTACGTCGACAACGACCCGATCGTCCTGACGCACGCTCAAGCGCTGCTGGTCAGCAAGCCGCAGGGGCGCACCGCGTACATCGACGCCGACATGCGCGACCCGGCCGCGATCCTGGCGGCCCCCGAGGTCGCCGACACGCTGGACCTCAGCAAGCCGGTCGGCCTGATGATCATCGGCATCGTGCACTTCCTGGTGGACGAGGACGACGCGATCGGCATCGTCCGCCGGCTGCTCGACCCGCTGCCGTCCGGCAGTTTCCTCGCGATGACCATCGGTACGGCCGACTTCGCGCCGGCCGAGGTCGGCAAGGTGGCCAGCGAGTACGAGCGGCGCGGTATGCCGATGCGGCTGCGCACCCGCCCGGAGGCCGAGGCGTTCTTCGCCGGCCTCGACCTGGTGGAGCCCGGTATCACCCAGGTCCACCACTGGAAGCCGGACGCCTCGACGGACCCGAACATCGACGACCGGGACATCGCCATGTACGGGGCGGTCGCCCGCAAGGGCTGAGTGACGCGGCGCACGGGTGCCCCGTCCGGCGGGACGGGGCGCACGCCCGCAGCGCCCCGCCCCACCGCCACGCACCCCCACGCGCCCCACCGCCACCGCCCCTCCCCACGCGCCAGCCATCCGCCCACCGCCCTACCCCTCGGCCTCCCCCTCCCCCTCGCTGTAGAACTGCCGCGCCCACCTGCGGTACTTCGTGATGGGCCCGTCGCCCTGAGCCAGTCGCGGATGGGCGAGATAGGTGCTGTTCGCCCAGATGGGGACGTCCCGGTTGGTTTCGAAGGAGCTGAGGTAGGCGAGCGGGCGCGGGGCCACCGCGGCCAGCGCCCGGGCGACCCCGCGGGGGCGCAGCCGCGGGAACCCCACGCTCACGGCCAGCCGCAGGTCAACGCGGGTCGGGCCGACGGGCGTCGGGCAGAACCACGCCCGCACCCGCATGCCGAGCGGCCGGATGAACGCATCGGTGATGAAGATCCCGAGCCCCTGCACGGTGGCGCTGGTGGCCGGGGCCGAGTTGAAGAGCACGTTGTTCTTGCCGGTCGCGCGACCGAGCCGGTACGTGGTGGTCATCCGCGGACCGTCGAACCTCGGGGCCTCGACCACCTCCACGGCGAGTTGGTGCACGGGCTCCAGATGCCCCACGTCGATGACGTTCTCCATGAAGTCCTGCGGGTGCACCACCAGGGCCCGCACCGTGCACCCCGGCGGCCCGAGGCCGTCCGCCGGTGGCGCCTCGATCTCCCAGGACGGCGGCGCGTTGCGGGCGTGCCGCCAGACGAAGACCAGGCCGGCGACCTCCCGGCACTCCCGCACGCCCAGCCGCGCCCTGGGCGGGGGCGCCCCGTACCCGGTGCGTACGCACGTACCGTCGGGCCCGAAAGCGAAGTGGTGGAAGGGGCAGACCAGTTCCTCACCGGCCACCCGCCCGCCGTGCCCCAGGTGCGCGCCCAGGTGCGGGCAGAACGGCCGCACCGCCCGAAGCCGCCCCTGCCGCGTGCGGTAGACCACCACGTCCTCGCCGGCCAGGCGCCGGCTGACCACTCGCCCCGGCCGCAGCTCGGCGCTGGTCGCCACCGCGAACCAGCCGTCCGGACACGGGCGCACGGCCGGCGCAGCACCGGCCCCGGCGCCGGGTACGGAATCGGGTACGCGTGCGGGAACGCCTGCGGCTGCGGATACAGGTCCAGGCGCGGGTGCGGGCCCGGGCGCGGGTGGGCGGGCCTGGCGCGGCCCGGGTCGTACGGGTGCGGAGGTCGTGGGCTGGTGCCGGTCCGACCGGCCCGGTTTCGACACCGTCATGGCATCCCCCTCGTTCGGCTGCCGCGCCGGCCCGGGCGTCGTGCTGCCCGGCCGTGCCGTGCGGCTCGTCCCAGCGTCACCGCGGCCCGCGGCCGGGGGCAACGCCCACCGGACGGCTCACCAGAACCCGTGAACCGGGTGCACCAGGGGTTTAGCCACGCCGGGCGCCCCGCCCGGGCGGCCCACCGCACCGTGCGCCCCAGCCGCCCCGTTCGCCCCTGCCGCCCGGCAGCCCCGGTCGAAGCACGCAACGGGGCGCGGCGTACGGCCCGAGCGCGGCCCGGCGGGGGGGGACGGCCCGGCGGTGAGGACGGCCCGGCGGTGGGGCGGCCCGCCGGCGCGGGAACACGGCCGCACGGGAGCACGGCCGCACAAGATCACGGTGGCCCGGAAGCACTGCGCGCGGGAATACTTCAGCGGGTCGGTGCGCCCATTCCCGGCTCCCCCGCGGCCGGCCAGAAAGCTGCCCGGCCAAAAGCCGTGCGCGGAACGGAATCCGGAAGGTTCAGGAAAGCGCCTCGATGCGGTCGATGTGCTCTTCTCCCCAGGCGCCGAGCGGTGCGAGTGCCGCATTGAGGGAGTGCCCGAATTCGGTGAGCGAATACTCGACCTTGGGCGGCACCTGGTCATGGACCTCACGGTGCACCAGCCCGCTCGCCTCCATCTCCCGCAGTTGCAGCGTCAATATGCGTTCGCTGATTCCCGGCACCGCGCGCCGCAACTGCCCGAACCGCAGCGGTCCCTCTCCCAGCGCGAAGAGCGTCAGCCCCTTCCATTTGCCACCCATGACGGCCATCGCGGCGTCAAAGCCACACACATAGGTCCGCTTCGGCAACGGATGCCCCCTGACAAGAAGGTAAGTGCCCACAAAATTGTCGGTACTTGAAGGAAATCACGGACCCACCCAGTATGAGTCGGGCGCCACCCCGAAACGGAATCGCCACCGGCCCGACCGCCCGCAACAGGGCATATCGGCGCCGACCCCCTTCTCCCGAACTCCCCCCGAATTTCCCCCTACACCTTCCCTCTGAAGTGGAGCACACCATGCGTACGGAGAACGATCGGCTGCCCGTGACGGTCATCGGCCTGGGTTCGATGGGGCGGGCACTGGCCGCGGCGTACCTCGCCGCCGGCCACCCCACGACGGTGTGGAACCGTACGCCCGGCAAGGACGGGCCGCTGTTGGCGCGGGGCGCGGTGGCGGCGCCCGACGTGGCGGCGGCCGTCGCCGCGAGCCCGCTGGTGATCACGTGCCTGACCACCTTCGACGCCACGCGCGAGGCCCTGGAGCCGGCCCGCGGCGCACTGGCCGGGCGCACGCTGGTCACCCTGAACAGCGGCTCGCCCGCCGGTGCCCGCGCCACGGCCGGTTGGGCCGCCGAGCAGGGCGCCGCGTTCCTGGCCGGGGCGGTCAAGAACGTACCGGCGGCCGTGGGCGCCCCGGACACCCTGCTCTACTACGGCGGTGACCAGGCAGTTTTCGCCCAGTACCGGCAGACGCTCCAGGTCATGGGCGGCGA
This sequence comes from Streptomyces sp. 796.1, assembly GCF_047525675.1. Lineage (NCBI taxonomy): Bacteria > Bacillati > Actinomycetota > Actinomycetes > Kitasatosporales > Streptomycetaceae > Streptomyces > Streptomyces sp. 796.1. The sequence continues at coordinate 40,156 of NZ_JBLIWA010000037.1, forward strand.
CACGGTGCACCTCGGCGAGGCCGTTGACCTCGCGGCGCTGTACGAGATGGCGGTGGGCGCCATGCTGCTGCCGGCGCTCGTCGGCTTCTTCCAGGGCGCGGCGGCGCTCCAGTCGCGCGGCCTGCCGGTGGACAGCATGGTGCCGTTCGCGGGCAAGTGGCTGGACATGATCAAGGCGCTGCTGCCCACGTACGCCCACGAGATCGACAGCGGCGACTACACCGACGCCGCCTCCTCGGTGAACCTCTTCCACGCGGGCGCGGCGCACGATGCGGAGCTGGCCGACGAGGCCCATGTCGACACGTCCTGGCAGGCACCGCTGCACGAGCTGGTGCGCCGGGCCGTCGACGCGGGCCACGGCGAACACAGCGTCGCCGCCCTCACCGAGGTGCTCCGCAAGCCGGCCCCCGCGGCCTGACGCCGACCGGCCACCGGGCCGGCGCGGCCACCGTCCGCGCGCCGCGCCCGCGCCGGTGAGCCCGCGTCCCGCACCCGCGGCCCGCCCGTACGCGTCCCGTACGCGCCCCGCACGTGCCACCGCCCGCGCGCCGCTTCCCGCTACCGCTTCCTGCGGTACGTCCTGATGAGGACGCCGTTGTCGAAGGTCTGCACGCCGTCCAGGGTGAAGTCCGTGACGCCGAACCCGGCCCCGAACATCGGCATGCCCGCCCCGTACACCTGCGGATAGGTCTTGATGATCAGCTCGTCGATCTCGTCGAGCAACGCGCCGGCGAGCTGCGATCCACCGCACAGGTAGATCCCCAGTTCGCTCTCTTCGGCCTTGAGTTCGCGCACCGCGGCCACCAGGTCGCCGGAGATGAGCGTCACGTTCGGATCGGGTGACGCTTCGATGCTCCGCGAGGCGACGTACTCCCGCAGGTGCCCGTAGGGGCTGGTGACGTTGGCGTCCAACGCCACCTGATAGCTGCCGCGCCCCTGGATGACCGTGTCGAAACGGCGGTGCTCCCGGTCGGTGAGACCGAGGTGCTCCCGCGTCGCGGTCGGCAGCGTCTCCGGGTACTCGGCGGCGAGGTGCCCGAAGAACTGCTCGTCCAGGAACGCGAACATGGAGGAGGCATCACCACTCGGGTCGCCGATGAACCCGTCGATCGAGCAGGCGACGAAGTAGGTGAGCTTGCGCAAGATGGTCCTCTTCTTCTGTGGACGACAAGGATGCTACGGAGGGCCGCATCGGGCGTTCCCCCGCGACCACTGCATTCATAGTGCTCCATCCGTAGTGGTTCGGCAAGGGGTTTGCCGCCCCGGTTGGGCTTCGACGGTGCGGGGGCCCGCCGGGGCGGCCCTTCGGGGCGCCTCCCCGGGGCAGCTCTCCGAAGCGGCAGCCACGCGGGATGGGGCAACAATGCGCCGGCACACCGTCCGAGGGAACCCCCGTACGGCAGGCGGCCCCAGCGGCCCCAGCGGCCACCCCGCCGCCAGCCCCGCCGCTGCGGCCTACGACTCCTCGGCCCGGGACCCCGCCGGGCCCGCCATGAAGGGCCGTTCCGTGATGTAGTCGCGGAACTTCAGGGCCGCTTCCGAGAGATAGGCGTCCCGGTGCCAGACCAGGGTGAGCACCCGGTGGCAGTCGGGCGCGTCGACGCGTATCCAGGCGAGCGGGGTCAACAGCACCGCCTGGCGCGACATCTCGGGCAGCAGCCCGATGCCGAGTCCTGCGGCTATCAGCTCGTGGCTGGCGCCGAGTTCGTCACCCTCGCAGGCGACCACCGGAGTCAGCCCTTCGGCGGCGAAGAGCCGGTCGAGCAGGGTGCGCTGCCAGTTGCCCCGCCGGTTGACGACGAAGGGTTCGTCGGCGAGCTCCGGAACGGTCACGCTCTCCCGGCCGGCGAGACGGTGCCCGAGCGGCACGACCAGCAACACCGACTCCTGCATCAGCTCGATGCGGCCGAGCCTGGCCCCCGAAAGCGGCTGCGAGGCGACGCAGAAGTCGACGTCGCCGACGCGCAACCGGCGTTCCATCTCCACCGCGTTGGACTGGTGGAGTCGGATCGCGGCGTCCGGATAGGCGGCGCGGAACCCGCCGAGCACCCGGGAGACGGTGAGCAGCGTCTCGGCGGCGATGCTGACCCGGCCGAGACCGCGGTCGCGGGCGTCGGCCACCGCCCGCCGCCCGTCATCGAGCTCGCTCAACGCCCGCTCGACATGGCGCAGGAACAGCGCCCCGTACTGGTTGAGCCGGATACGCCGGCCCTGCCGGTCAAAGAGCGCCGTGCCCAACTCGGCCTCAAGGCGCGCGATCGTACGGCTCACCGACGGCTGGGCGACACAGAGTTCCTCCGCGGCGCGGCTGATGTGCTCGAAGCGAGCCACGGCCCGGAAATAGCGCAGTTGCAGCAGGTCCATCGCTCCCCCACCATGCCGACCACGTCATCATGACACGGCCCAAGCCCCCCGGAACGGGCGAGCGCCCACCGCCGGACCGCGCCCCGACCCACTCCAGAACACCCCCTGAAACACGCTCCGAGCACACCCTGGGCACACCCACCCCGCCCCCACACCCTGGGGCCCACCCTGGACAAACCCACACCCACCTGCCACCCACACCCGCGCCCTCGCAACCTCCCAGGCACACACCCAGGCACGCCCACAAACATCCACAGCAACTCCAAGCCCGCAACTCACCTCCAAGTCACCCACACCCGGGCGAGCGGGGCACCGCGACACCGGCGCGTACGAGTGAATACGCGCCGGGGCACATACGCCGTGTCGTGCTCTTGCATCGGGGCGCCTGGTGTAGTCCGCTAACCCCCATGAGGAAGAGGAGCGTTGCCACGCTGATCACCGCCGTACTGGCGGGATCCCTGCTGACCGGGGCGCCGAGCCCGCGCGCGGAAGCAGCCACATCACCCGGTGGAGCACCACCCGCAGATGCGCCGCAGCGGCTGGGGGTGGATCTGGATACGGTGACGATCCCCGAACTCCAGGCCCGCATGAAGAAGGGGTCGCTGACCTCTACGGCCCTGACCAACGCCTATCTGTGGCGGATCAAGACCGTCGACCGCACGGTCAACTCGGTACTGCGCACCGACCCCACGGCCCGCCGCCAGGCAGCCGCCAGCGACTACCGGCACCGCAAGGGCAAGACGCTGGGCCCGCTCGACGGCATCCCCGTCCTCATCAAGGACAACGTGCAGACCCGCGGGCTGGCATCGACGGCCGGTTCGCTGGCGCTGGCCGAGCCGCCGACCGTCGACGCCGCCCTGGTCACCCGGTTGCGCAAGGCCGGAGCGGTGATCCTGGGCAAGACCAACCTCTCCGAATGGGCGAACTTCCGCGCCGCGAAGCCCACGTCCGGCTGGTCCGCGGTCGGCGGCCAGACCCACAACCCGTACGTGCTCGACCGCAGTCCGTGCGGCTCCTCCGCCGGCTCGGGCGCCGCGCTCGCCGCCTCGCTGTCGCAGGTGACGATCGGCAGCGAGACCGACGGTTCCATCGTCTGCCCGGCCGGCATGAACGGCGTGGTCGGCCACAAGCCGAGCCTCGGCCTTGTCAGCGGGGACGGCGTGGTGCCGATCTCCGTCGAGCAGGACACCGCGGGCCCGATGGCGCGCAACGTCATCGACACCGCCCTCACCCTGGCCGTGCTCAGCGAGGAGGGCGCCGCCCGCCGCGCCGGCCTCTCCACCCGCCCGGTCTCCGGCGACCTGCACGGCAAGCGGATCGGCCTGTGGCGGCTGCCCGTGCTCGGCGCCGACGTGGACGCTCTCATGACCCGTACGGCACGGAAGCTGCGCGCCGCCGGGGCCGAGGTGGTCGAGGTCGAACTGCCCTACCAGGACCGGCTCGCCGAGTTGGAGTTCCCGGCGCTGCTCAGCGAGTTCCACCGGGACATCGACGCCTATCTGGCCACCCGCAAGGGGCCGCAGAACCTCGCCGAGCTCATCGAGTTCAACCGCGCCCACCCGGAGGAGCAGACCTGCTTCGCCGGCCAGGAACTCTTCGAGCAGGCCCTCGCCGCGCCGCCCACCTCCGACCCGGCGTACAAGGCCGCACGGGCGGAGCTCAACGACCTCTCGCGGCGCTCCATCGACGAGACCATGGCCAAGCACCGGCTGGACGCCATCGCCGCGCCGACCAACCCGCCGGCCTGGACCATCGACTGCGCCCGCGGCGACAACGACGTGGTCCCCTCCTCCACGCCGGCCGCGGTCTCCGGCTACCCCTCGCTCTCGGTGCCGGCCGGCTCGGTGGGCGAACTGCCCGTCGGCGTACTCCTGACGGCCGGCAACTTCCAGGACGGCAAGCTCCTGAAGCTCGGCGCCGCCGTGGAAGACCGCCTGGACGCCTGGCGCGCCCCGCGCTACCTCCGCACGGTGGACCCGAAGACCCACCGCTGACCCCGTCGCCAACCCGCCCCGGCCCCGCCCCCACGCACCTCGGGGGGCGGGGCCGGGCTCGCTCCGTCCCGGGGCGCGCCCCCGCGCGACACCGGGCGGAACTTCCCGCGCCACGCCGGGCCGAGGCCGTCGCGCCACTGCGGGCGGAGCTTCCCGCACCGCAGCCGGCCGAGGCCGTCGCGCCACTGCGGGCGGGGCCTCCCGCGCTACGGCAACCGGAGGTTGTCGTACCTGCTGTTCCGCTCCCCGCTGGCGTACACCCGCGGTGAGGTGAAGACGCCGACCAGGTCCGCACCGGCGGTGCTGGTGCGCGGCAGGTCCACCCCGTAGTACTCGCCCACCAGCCGGTACACCTCCCGGATCGGCGGTATGTGCAACCCCCACTCGTCCGGGTCGTCGGGGAAGTCGGGGTCCGGGTCGGCGGTCCCGAGCCCGATCTCGGCGACCATGCGCTGGGTCAGCGGATGGTCCGCACGGACCATCTCGTGCACCTCGCCGTCGAAGTAGCTCCAGTCCAGGGCACCGTCCACGACGACGTCGACGGTCGGCGGGTCCATCGTGGTGTCCGTGACGGAGAGCCAGGTCCGCCCCTCCCACAGGTGCCGCACGTGATCGGGGTGCCGCATGTAGAAACCGTCACTCCCCCCGAGCCAGGCGTACGCCCACCCGCCGTGCTCCCCCAGCCTCGCCCAGTCGGGCACCGTACCGGCGCCGCCCACCGCCGCGTTGAACACGTCCGGGGCCACGATGCCGAGTCCGGCGTCGGCCCCGAGCATCGCCGCCAACTCCTCCACTCCCACACCCTTGACCACCTCCAGGCAGAAGCCGAAAGAGCCGAGGTCGTCCTGGAGCCACGCGAAACCACATCCACCTTCGCTCATGCCTCGAAGTGTGGCAGCAGCCTCTGACAATCGAGCCCGACCACCACCCCGCGCCCCCACCGGCACACCCCACCCCCCGCCACCGCCCCCGCACGCCGCCCAACCACCCGCGGTACGCCCCCACTCACCACCCCGGAAGTCCCACACCCAGCCCCACACCCCACACCCACCACACAATCCACCGCACCCTCCCGACGCCCCACCCGATGCGGCCCCCAACCCCACCCCCACCCTTCACCGCCCCCATACGCGCAAAAGTGATGGTCAATCACCAAGCAACTGTTAGCCGCGTGTTAGGCGTTTCCGAGAAGCTCAGTGATGTCGGGACCACCACCCCAAACACCTCAGGGGAGACATCATGAACATCTCCGCACTTTCCCACCGCACCCTGCGCGGGGCCGCGCTCGTCGCCGTGGCCGTCGTGACCGCCAGCGCGTTCGGCGCCGGTGTGGCATCCGCCGCCGGCCCGCACGGCGCCACGGCCGCCAAGACCCCCACCTGCACGGCGGCGAACACCAAGGTCACCGTGGAGAAGTTGCAGCGCCCGATCAACCACCTGCTGATCACCGCGAAGAACACGTCCAAGAAGTCCTGCAACGCCTACAACTACGTGTTCCTCCAGTACGGCGAGGCCCAGTCGCCCGCCCAGGTGTGGGGCGAGAAGCCGCAGTCCGTGGTCACCCTCAAGCCCGGCCAGTCCGCGTACGCCTCCACCCAGCCGTCCTCCCCCGCCGACGACGGCACCGATGGCTACTACACCTCCAAGCTCGGCGTGTACTTCAACAGCGCCAATGACCAGGGCAGCGAGGGCCCGGGCGTCACCCTGAACCTCCCGGGCGGCAAGACCTACGTCAACGACCCGCACGTCACGTACTGGCACGACAACGTGGCCGACGCCATCTACTAGGCCACCCGGCCGCCAAGCCCCCGGCCCACCGGCCCCGTTCGCACGCCGCCCTCCCCCGCCCGTGCGCCCGGCGACCGGTGGGCCGGTCACCTTCCCCCCTCACTGCTACGCGCCGGCGCACCCTGCTACAACACGCGCCTGCTCCCGCTCCCGCCCACCCCGTGCCCGCTCACTGGGCGCTCGCAGCCGGCCGGACCACGATCTCGTTGACGTCGACCTCCGGGGGCTGGGACAGCGCGTAGGCGATGGCGTCCGCGATGGTCGACGCGGGCAGCGCCACCGCCCGGTAGGACTCCATGGCCTTGCGGGCCACCGGATTGGAGATGCTGTCGGCGAGTTCGGACTCGGTCACGCCCGGCGAGACGAGCGTGACCCGGATGTCCCCCGCGGACTCCTGGCGCAGCCCCTCGGAGACCGCCCGTACCGCGAACTTGGTGGCGCAGTAGACGGCCGCGGTGGGCGACACCTCGTACGCGCCGACGGAGGCGACGTTCACCACGTGCCCGCCGCCCTGGGCGCGCATCACGGGCAGGGCGGCGGCGATCCCGTACAGCACGCCCCGCAGGTTCACGTCGATCATCCGGTCCCACTCGTGGGTCAGCAGCGCCTCAAGCGGCGACAGCGGCATCACCCCCGCGTTGTTCACCAGCACGTCCAACCGGCCGTACCGCGCGCGGGCGGCGGCCACGAAGGACCGCACGTCGGCGGCGTCCGTGACGTCCAACCGCTGGTACGCGGCCCCGCCGCCGGCAGCGGCGATCTCCGCGGTCAACGCGGCCAGCCGCTCGGTGCGCCGTGCTCCGAGGAACACGCGGTGCCCGTCGGCGGCGAGCCTGCGGGCGGTCGCCTCGCCGATCCCGCTGCTCGCCCCGGTGATCGCGACGACCTTGCTCTGCTCCATCACGTTCGTACTCCCCCTCGATGCTGGACGGGGCGCCCGACCAGTGCGTACGCGCATGCGCCGGTACGCACGGTCGCGGGCTCCCCCGTCCCTGGGTGCGACGTCACCTGGGTGTGACGTCGGCTGCCCGGCCGAGTCTGGGCCGGCCGGCGCGGGCCGACCAGGACGCTTCCTGCCTGGGTGTGACACACCCAGGCAACACACCGGGCCCGCGACCTAGCCTGGGCGGCATGACCGACAACCACCTGGGAGAGTTCCTCCGCGCGCGCAGGGCCGCCCTACAACCGACGGATGTCGGCATGCCGAGCCACGGCACGCGCAGGGTCGCCGGGCTGCGCCGTGAGGAGGTCGCCGTCCTGGCCGGGATGAACGCGGACTACTACACCCGCCTGGAACAGGGGCGCGACCGCCACCCGTCGGCCCAGGTGCTCGACGCGCTCGGCCGCGCCCTACGGCTCGATCCCGATGCCAGGGCGCATCTGTACCGGCTGGCCGGTACGGTGCCCGTCGACCGGTTCGCCACCACTACGGACCAGGTCAGTGCCGCCCTACGGCAGGTGGTCGACGGGCATCCGGGCGCCCCGACCCTCGTCATCAACCGGACGCTCGACGTGCTGGCGTCCAACGCCATCGCCGACGCCCTGCACGCGCCGTTCGATCCGGCGGACAACCTGGCCCGGATGGCGTTCATCGACCCGGCTGGCCCGCAGTTCTACACCCGCTGGGACAGTACGGCACGGGCCACCGTGGGTCATCTGCGCCAGGCAGCCGGACGCGACCCGAACAACCCGCGGCTGTGGGAACTCGTCGGCCTCCTCACCGAACACAGCGCCGACTTCGCCCGCCTGTGGAACACCCACACCGTGCGCGGCAAGACCCAGGACAACAAGCACTTCCACCACCCGGACGTCGGCCCGCTGACCCTCGGCTACCAGGTCTTCGACGTGGCCGACGCCCCCGGCCAGCAACTCGTCATCTACCAGGCCGAACCCGGCAGCCCCAGCGCCCAGGCCCTGGCCCTGCTGGGCTCCGTCCACGCCACCCGCACCTCCCCGCCCCCGGAGCGGACGTGACGCCGCGTACGACGGGCCGCAGGCGTCGCTGCCCCACGGCCGTGCGGTACGGCGTGCGCACCAGGCACTGACGGGCGGTCAGCAGCCGGTCGCAACACCGCGCCCATGGAAGGCCGCCCCCGCCGGCCCACCGACGCGCCACGTCCTGCCAGCCCACCGAGCCGCCGACCCGCCAGCCCGAACCGCCGAGCCCCCCGCACGCCCACCCGCCCCCGGCCCTCACCCCAACAACCGGGCAAACTCCACCATTTGCCGCTCCGGGTCCACCACGGGTTGGATCAACAGCTCGTCGACGCCCGCCCGCTCCAGCGCTGCGATCCGCTCGACGACCTCGCCCCGCGTACCGACCAGGCCGAACCTGTCCACCAGGGAGGGCACGATGAGCTCGCGCTCCGCGGCGGACAGCCGGCCCAGGTAGTTGCGGTAGAGCGCCTGGTGCAGTCGGGGATCGGTGGCGGTGGTGTCGCGCATCTGGAGCAGCCGGTCGACGGCCGCGGCCTCGGCCGGCGGCAGGCCCGCGCGAAAGGCGGGCTCCTCCGCCCCGAGGACCAGCGCGCCGAGCGCGATGTGCCCCACCGAGTCCCTGACCGGATCGCCGTAACGGTCCTCGCCGTCGGCGAGGACGTGCAGCGCGGAGATGAGGTACGAACGGGCCCGGCAGGCCCGACCATCCCCGCCAACCTGCCCCACCCCCTCGGTCCGACCAGCCCCGCCCACCACCCGTACCGCCCCTCGGCCCGCCCCGTACGCCTCCTGCGCCGCCGCCCGCCGGGCCTCGCCGAGGGTGGACCAGGCCGCGGGGTCGTGCAGTGCGAAGGAGATCAGGCCGGCCCCGAGCCGCCCGGCGACCGCGGCGGCCTTCGGCCCGAACGCGGCCACGACGAACTCCACCGGTGCCGCGGTGTCGACGTACGGCCCGACGTGCAGGAACCGCACCCTGCTGGCCCGACCCGGCTCGCGGTACGCCACCTCGCGGCCGGCGGTGAGGTCCCGCAGATCAGCAGCGAACCCCTCCAACTCGGCTAGCTTCGTGGGCCGCATACCGAGCGCGCGGCGCGCCGTGTTCCCGGTGCCGACGCCGCAGATGACGCGGCCGGGAGCGAGTGCGTTGAGGCTTCCGACGGCCGCCGCTGCGGCGGGCGCAGAACGCAGCGCCGGCGAGGTGACGCCGATGCCGAGCCTGATCCGACGAGTGGCCCTGGCACACAGCGCGAGCCCCACGAACGGATCGCCGTAGACCATCGGCGTGTCATACACCCAAAAACTGTCGAACCCCAACGCCTCCGCCCGCACGGCCAGCCCCTCCACCCCCGGCCCCGGCGCCGCCACGATGCCGATCCGCATACCGAACCCTCCTCACCGTCGAGCAGAATCCTTAGGCCCGCGCACGCCTGCCGCGCCGGGGCTGCCGCGTCGGTCCCAAGAGCATGGTGCCCGGGGCCGGGCGGGCACAGTGCGGTGGTCGCTTCACCCGATGCGCCCCCACAGCCCGTACATGCACGCCTCACCCGCTTCCCCCGCCCGGACCCCGTCCGGCTGCCACTGGTTGGTGGCCACGATGCCCGGGGGCAGGACGGTGACACCAGCCTGTTCCACGAGCGCCCGCACCTCGTCCTCGCTGCGCATGCGGGAGGGGATGCCGTGGGCCTCGTAGACCTCCTGCATCCGCTGCACCTTGGGCCGGTCGAAGTCGTAGGTGCCGTGGGAGAGTACGAGGATGCTGCCGGGGGCGAGGGCGTCCGCGTACTCCCTGAGCATGTCGGGGACGTCGACCTCGGTGAGGTACGGGACGACGGCGCCCAGGAGCACGGCCGTGGGGCGGGCGGGGTCGATGGTCTCGCGGACGGCGGTGGAATCCAGAACCGCTCGGGGATCACCGATGTCGGCCACGAGGTAGGAGACCCGGCCTTCGCTGGCGGTGGGGCCCTGCTCTTCCAGTTGGGCCACGGCCGCGTGGGAGTGGTCGACGTAGCAGAGGGAGACCGTCGGATCGGCCTCGTGGGCGACATCGTGGACGTTGCGCCCGGTGGGCCGCCCGGCGCCGAGGTCCAGGATCTGCGTCATGCCGTACTGGCGCACGCAAGCCGCCGCGGCAGCGAGGACGAAGGCCCGGTTGTGCCGGGCGACCAGGGCGGCGGAGGGCACCGCGGCGAGCAAGGCACGGGCCAACTCCTGCTCACGGCCGTGCACTGCGCCCGCCCCGGCCCCCAGAACTCCGGCGTAGACGTCGGGGACCTGCATGGCCGGGCTGTCGCTGTGGGTCATCGTGGGTGGGCCTTCCTACACTGTGGGCCGTCGAGTCGGACCGGGGAGGGGACCGAACGCACGGGCGGATGCGGGGCAGGGCGGGCTGGTCGGTCAGTCGGTCGAGCAAGGGCAAGCCCCCCAGGGCGCGCGGCGACCCGAGCTCCCGGTTACAGCCAACCGGTGGCGGGGCGGGGCAGCCGGGCAACCCTCGTCGACGCCCATGGCCACGACGATCCCGCAGTGCGCCCCTGATGGGTAGACCGGGACTGCGGAGGGCCGGGACGTACGGTGGGAGGGGCAGGCGGGGCGAGGGCTTGCAGAGGGCGGGCGCGGGCGACCGGGGCTCTCACGTGCCGTGCCGTGGGCCGTTCACGGGTGGGGTCCACCTGCACGAACGCGGACGTCCGCAGAGACCTTCCCAACGCCGCACAGCCAATTTCCCAAATCAATGCGGAATGCATCCAAATTCGACCGCACCCAAGATCGTCAGCCACGTATCGAGCACAGGTACGCCAGAGGAGCCGACAGCCAGGGAGGCGACCGTGGCGACCACGAGGGCCGGCTTGGCGAAGATGCTAGGGCCAGTCACACCGAGGACGACGAGCTCGGCAAAACCTGCTGACGAGTGGGTCCGACCCGCAACGATCCGACGCCCTCGACCACTCCCCTTTCCGCGAACTAGAAGATTGCCCCTGGCCTGCCACGTCCTCGCCAATCAGATCACCCTTCCGCCCGAACCGACTGGCTATATAACTAGCCGATCGTGAGGCTTGCGGCGTGCCTCATCTGCCAGCCTCACGGTTCCGCCGTATCGCCAAGGACATCGCGATCGACGCGACCCATCGGATCGCTTTGCTTCCGCATCTGGCCAACAACCGGGCGTGGCGGTTGCCTCAGCACTCGGCGCGGCTGAACGAGCCCTACGCGGACACCGTGGTCCGGCTCTGCCGTGACCTGCTCTCGCCGTACCCCACGAGGCTAGGCACGGTCACCGGCCGCCGCTGGGCCCCGGCGCCCGAGGGTCCGGCCCGGGAAGCGGAGGTGCGGTTCTACATCGTCCGGGTCGACACGGAGCCGGACAACGAAGGTCCGGGAGGGCGCATCCTCTGGGTGCCCCGAGCCGTCCTGGGGCTCTGGCTGGGATGTCCGGAAGTCAAGAGTGTGAGCGTCCTAGTCGACGGATATCTCAACGGCTGGCTACCGGATGGGCCGATCACACTCGACTGACCGAGCTCGTCACAGTGGACGCAGCCGGTTGTCAGGGGCCGCCGCGCCCGGATCACTCGGAGCTCACACGAGCCGGGCAATATCCGCTTCGACGACGTCACCTTCACCTACCCCGGTACGCCCGACGGCGAGCCCGCATTCAAGAACGTCAGCGTCACGATCCCCACCAGGAAGATCATCGCGCTCGTGGGCAACAACGGCAGCGGCAAGTCCACCTTGGCTAAGCTCCTCTGCGGCCTCTACCTCCCCGACGCCGGCCAGATCCGCTGGGATGACGTCGACGCCGCGGAGGCCGACCGCGCTGGCCTCTTCGCCCGCACCGCAGTCGTCGCCCAGGACTTCTATCGCTGTCCTTTCACCGCCCGCATCAACGTCGCCATCGGACGCCTCGACGCCCCGCACGGCGAAGACCTCCTGCATAGGGCGGCCGAGTACGCCGGCGCCGATGAAACCATGGAGTCCCTCCCGCGGGGATGGGACACCCTGCTTGCACGGGGATACAAGGGCGGTCACCAGATCTCCGGCGGACAATGGCAGCGCATCGGAATTGCACGAGCTCGCCACAGAGACGCGCAGATTCTGGTGGTCGACAAGCCGACCAGCGCGCTCGACACGGAAGCCGAACAGCGAGTTTGCGACCAGATCCGCAACCTCGCTGCTGGGGGGGGCAGACGGTCATCCTAATCACACACCGGCTGCATAGCGTTCGGCATGCTGATGAGATCTATGCACTGGAATAGGGGCGCGTCGCCGAGCACGGGACTTTTCATGAGCTTGTGAGAGCGCAGAATGGTGAGGCGGGACTCTTCCGTCGCATGTACCGAGTTCAGTCCGAGCAGTATCGCCTCGATGCCCTCACGCTGCCAACGCAAAATGGCTTCCCCCAGCCGTCGTGAGCCTGGCCCAGGAGCCGCGCTAGTGGCCCAGATCGGGGAGTTCCGCTGGCTCGGTCGGTGGAGTGCGGTTCGCACCCCACCGACCGAGTTATGATCACTTGAAGGGCTCGCCCAGGTTTACCCGAGCTCGCGGCCTTGCCTTATCTCCCAAGAGCCGGTGGGTACTACCCGCACTTCACCGAAGTAGCGAAGCCATTCAGCGATGTTCTCTGCTGCGCGTCGCGCTGCTTCCTCTTCGCAGCTGTCAGCCTCAAGGATTGACCGCTGTAGGTCAGCAAGGTTGAGGGCGCCCGTGGTGGTCAGTTCGGCTACCTCGGGGAGCTCGTACAGCCGGGAGCTCACAACCTTCGCGAAACCAGTCTCGTCGAGGCCAGGGGGAATATTCAGATAGGCAAGATCACGAACTACCCCGGCAAGGATCTCGCCGGGGTAGTCGTACTTCTGTCCCCTGTACACGGGGAAGAGCCGGACAGGCATGCGCGTCTCGGGACGCCAGCACCCCGCCGGTGACTCTGTCTCGTCTACGACGACCACCAAGCTCGGACGATCCTCATCTGCAGCCAGGAGGTTGGCCTGTTCGCGAAGTTGCCTTGCCGTCGTCACATCGGCAGGAGTAGCCGTCTGTTGGATCTGGCCGAGTACGGACTGCACTTCCGGATGCTCGACGGAGACCTCGACAAGCAGCTCTAGGTTCTTCGGGATTCGCCGCCCGGTTGCACGACCTGTCAAGTTGGCAGAGCCCACAAGGCAACGCTCGTCAGCGACATACAACTTCGCGTGCAAATTATGGCAGAGCATGATTTGCACGCGATCGTCATGCTCCGCGATCTCGGCGATCTCTGGGTCCGACACACCTGCGGCGATTTCCATGACTGCCCAGCGGGTTACGCACAACAGCTCGACGTCCCGATCACCGAGAGCTGCAATTGCCGCGGCGAACACTTCCTTCTTTATGAAGGGAGCGACCAGAACGACGCGTTCGTGAGCGGACGTGAGCAGCTCATGGAGCTGATTCCAGATGTGGTCCTGCCTCACTCGTCGTCCTCTTCGTCGACGGTGAGGAAGTCCTTCGATACTCGCCCCCAGTCCTGACGGTAATCCTTGATCCGCTCCGCCATCTTCGAGCCGGACTCGAACTCGAAACGTGCCCATGAAAAGAGGAGGAGCTTGAAGGCGTTCGATGCTCGTTGCAATCGATCAACGAGCTCGCTCTGACCAGCCTCTTCAACACCCTCATCGAGGACCGCCACGAGGTCTTCGTAGACGGGGTGGTCCATGTTCAGGGCGACTTGGAGCACACCGGGAATGAACTCGACGTTGAAGAACGCGGGGGAGTCGGGGTTGCGGCTCGTCACAAGCTGAACGGTCTTGTGATTGGTGATCCGTTCCTCGATCAGACGCTCTGCATCGGACGGCGAGAACTTGTGGCGCTCAATCAAGCTCTTACGCTGCTCGTTTGCGCTCTCCTCCGCCGTCGTCTCGCTGTCAGCTGCGTCGGCGGGAGCCGGGCGGTTCGCGCGACGCCGCTGGACTGCCTCGTCGGCCTGCTTCTCGGCCGGCGCGTGGCGACTTCGGCTTTGCCGTGTTCCTCGCCTCTGCTCGGCGAGGTCCTTCCGCAAACGCGTGATGAGCTCGTCGCGGACATAGTGAACGATCTCAAGCAGCGGAACCCGCGGGTCGCCTTCTTCGGCAAGTCTCTCGTTGAACTCAATCCGCGTGGCTCCCTCCGCCTCCTCCTTCCAGTCGAAATGGGACAGTTGGGAGAAGAGCGTTGCCGCCTGCTTGTTATTGGTGACGCCGAACACCTCGTCGAGCTCCGGCGGGAAATCGATCTCGATACCCCACCAGCGTTCCACCGGGTCGTATGTGCTGACCCACCCCTTGTCGAGGTCAAGCTCCCTGTCAGCCCTGATCAGCGAGACGCCAAGATTTCGCGCAGCGTGCTTACCCCAGGGCGTGTGCCCAGGGTCGAGGTTGGGAGAGATTCCCTCCGGCCACGGGGCACCATCGATGTCAGATCGCCGCGCCGCATCTGTGGCGATGGACGCCCGTACGGTGACGGGGTAGCTTTCCCCATCGATTCCCTTCACCATGAACCGCTCAACGCCGATCTTGCCGACAGAACCTGCCCCGAAGGGGCGGAACATGGGCTTGTCGTTGAACGGGGCAGGGGTAGAGGACCGCTCGGTCAAGTACAGCGGGTCGTTGGGCCGAGCGTCATCGGCACCGTCGAGCTCATCCCATCCCTGAACCGGAACGAGCCGGATGCGGCATTTCCCCTTGGCGATATACCTTCGGTAAATGCGCCCGATGAGCTCCTCGGTGTGGCGGAGTGTGGTGCGGGCACCCAGCCACTGCACACGGTCAAGGTCCGTCCAGACGACGAGGGTGCCCGAGGGGCCGAGACCTTGACTGAGGTTCTGCCATTCCTTGGGGAGGGCAAGGTGCTCGGGCTCGGGAACTTCGGCGTCGTTGCTGTCGATCCGTGAAAGGTCAAGGAACGTGTGCAGGGCGTTCTCCGGTCCGTTCTGCCAAGACCAGACGTCGACACGCTTACACTGCGACATACTGGAGTTGGGCAGTCCAACGCCGAACCGCCCTATCCCCTTGCGGTCCCTCCGGCTGCCCACGCCGAAGCGCAGGGAGCGTCGCAGAGTCTCGCGGTCCATTCCCTCACCGTTGTCCATGACGGCGATCTTTTCGATACGGAAGCGAGACCGGGCAGAGGGGCGCTCTGTACCTTCTACGGCAAAGAGCTCCACGACATCGGCCTCGGCTTCGATTCCGTTGTCGATGAGCTCGGCAATGGCATGAGCGGTGGACTTGTACCCGCTGTCACGCATCGCCTGGATCGTCATGTCAGAGCTGACGATCGGGTATTTCTCGTCGCCGTCGATCACTAGTTGCTCCATACGTCTTCCCAGTTGGTGAATGCCTCTGCCACGTCCCCGAACCCTGGGAGCTCGGGGTCAATCACGGTTACCACTTCGCACGTAGCCGTCCCGCCTGCCTTCGGCCCGCGAATGACCCTCCCCACCATCTGGCTGTACAACACCAGAGACGTCGTGGGGCGCGCGATCACGGCAGCACTGGCGGCCGGCGCGTCAAAACCGGTCGTCAGTACGCCGTAGTTTGAGAGCACCATCGGGCGATCGGAGTTCCCCTTGAAGCGTCCGATCACCTTCTCCCTGTGCCGCTTCGAAGACTCAGCCGTCACCTGATCCGCCTCGACGCCGAGCGCCGAGAGTGTCGCTACGAGCAGCCGGCTGTGCTCGACCGACCCCGCAAAGAGCAGAATCCGCCGGTGTTCCTTGATCAGTTCGAGGACTGTTTGAACGACTTGCAGGTTCCACTGCACGTTCATCGCCAGGCGCTCAAGTAGTTCTTTCGGGATGTCGAAGGCATCAGCCAGTGCGTGGTGGTCGCTCGCGCTCAACTTCACGCCGGAACTTGCGGCGACTGTGCGGAATGTGGGTTTGGCCAGATATTCCTGCTCGATCAAGGCGCTGACCGGGTTGTCGTGGCCCTCGATCTCCAGCATGACCTTCTGTCGAGAGAAGAACTCCGATAGTTGCTCGTCCTCGCTGATGTTTGCCCATGAGCGCCCCGGCGTCGCGGTAAGTCCGAGCAAGCTCGAGTCACGACGCAGGGTCAATGCGTCTGTGACTCTGCTGTATGTCGGTGCGATGGCCTGATGCGCTTCATCGAAGACGGTCAGCGTGGTCTTCAGCGCCAAGCGGTCCAAGAACTCCCTGTCCCTCTTCGCTGCCGCCACTGCTTTGTCGAGTCCTAGGATCACGATGCCGTCGGTGATCCCGTCTAGGTCCGTTGCGGAATCTCCCCACATCCGGACGACGTGCACTTCCCTGCTTCCAAGGGACGCCCATGCCCGTTCGAACTCCGAGGCAGCCTGTTCCAGGAGCTCGTTGCCCCGCGCCAGCCAGACGACGAGAGCCGGCTCTCGTGACCGCAGGTGGTCACAGATCATGTTCATCGCCGTCCGGGTCTTTCCAACACCGGTCGGTAGGTGAAGCACAACGCGGCGCTCATGCCCGTAGAGAAGATCACGGGCGCGCGCGGCGGCACGGCGCTGATGAGAAAAGAGCCCATAATCAGGTTCTGCGATTCGCCGGGCGGCAGCCGGAGCCTTCGGCGCCCGCTCGACGATCAGGCCGAGGAACCCCAGAAGGGCCTGCCTCTGCTCTGCTCCCCACTCGCACTTTGCCATGAAGACGGAAGAGCGACCGGACCGTTTCCACCCCAGCCTCCCCGCGAGCTCTGTCTTCTTCTCGTCGGGCAGCAGTGCAAGAAAGCGGTCCCGTTGGTCCGAGTCGGCGAGTAGCTCGTCTGGCGAGACCGCAGCCGTCGCAACCGAGCGGAGCATGGCCTCGTCAGTGGATCCTCCGTTCAAGAGGTCAAGCAGCGCGCAAGTGTCTTCCCCGAGTAGCCCCCGCACGTATTCAAGGGGCGCTGTGTCGAGAACGCGTGCGAATGCGATGCCGGGGGCGCTCATCCGGCCTTCACTCCCTCGCACATCTGACGAGACGTCCCCACGCCTCGTACGCTCTCACCACGCACTTCCCGGAGCCCTTCGCTGTGCAATGTTCCCTCGCTGTCGTCGTCCCATGCTGAGAGCACGAGCCATGCGATCAACAGTAGGGCCGACCACTGACAACGAGGGCCGGACGGAAGATTGGCTCCCGCTCAGTGCACTCTCGTGCCGGTCGTGCGCCGTACGGTCGGGAGTGGACACTCTGCGGAAGGATTCACTCACGCAAGGTTAGGGAGGGCACTTCCTGCGGCGCGCCGGTCTAACTAGCCTCCGACGTTCGTTAGGATCTCAGAGTACTCCTGGTGGAACATGAGCTACCGCCTGAGGAAACTCACCAGGAGCGAAATAGGGAGCGAAGCCGATCGTAGGGGGCATTTCATGGAGCCTGACACACTCCGAGCGCAGCCGGTGTACCTCGACTACAACGCCACCGCCCCCTTGCGCCCGGAAGCACTCAAGGCCACCTGTGACGCTCTCCATGCCGTGGGGAACGCCTCCAGCATCCACCACCACGGTCGCGACGCCGCGAGCAAGGTTGACCAAGCACGTCGGCAACTTGCTGACCTGCTGAACTGCAGCCCTGGCGAAATCGTCTTCACCTCTGGAGCGACCGAGGCCAACAACCTTGCACTGCAAGCCGCTTATGCAGAGCGGGGCTCGATCATCACCTCGGCTGTCGAGCACCCCGCAGTCCTGGAAACTGCCAGAGCGCTCGTAGGCGACACTCCCGATGCCCTGTTTGTCTTGCCTGTCGATCACAAGGGGCTGACCGATCCTGATGCGCTCAAGGCGACTGTGGAGCGGTACGGGGTGTCCCTTGTCTCCGTCATGCTGGCGAACAACGAGACTGGAGTGATTACCGATCTCACCCCAGCGATCGACGCCGCGCACGCGGTCGGCGCGTTGGTTCACACGGACGCGACGCAGTACGCTGGTCGGCTCCCTCTCGATCTGGGTGATCTCGACGTCGACATGCTGTCGCTGTCTGCCCACAAGTTCGGCGGCCCGCAAGGCATCGGTGCGCTGTTCATTCGACGCGGCACTCCACTTCCGCAGCGCCCACTGGTCTTCGGCGGTGGACACGAACGCGGCTGGCGCGCGGGCACGCTCAACGTTCCAGGAATCGCCGGTTTGGGGGCCGCGGCCGAGGCAGCCCGGCGACAACTTGATCAAGAGGCCCCGCGCATCGCCAAGTTGCGTGATCTCCTTGAAGGCGAGCTCCTCACCCGTATTCCAGACAGCTACATCAATGGCGTAGCCGCCCCACGGCTCCCGGGTGTCACGAGCATCACCCTCCCGGGAACGCCCGCCGACGCGGTCCTCGCCTCGATGCCTGAGGTAGCTGCGTCCGACGGCAGTGCTTGCTCCGCAGGGGCGCCAAGTCCCAGCCATGTTCTGCTCGCCATGGGGCTCAGCCGGGAGGACGCCGACTCCACCGTTCGCTTTTCATTGGGCTACGCCACGACGGAGCAGGAAATTCACCGAGCCGTCGATATCGCCGTCGGGGCCGTTACCCACGTACGGGCCGTCATGGGATCCACCGACAGTCCCTGAGCGGCGCCCTTAAGACTTCGTACTTATTTACTTGAGCTGAAGGGTTCGACCGTAATGCCAGAAGGCCGCCTCTCCACCGACCTCGTCGGATTGAAATTCAACAGGCACGAGAGCTTTCCTCCGCGCTTCGGCTGGCTTCACAAGGCGTACCTGCAGATCAAGAAGGACGAGATGCTCTTCCATGCTCCAGATGCGCTGGTGCGCCTGGGCGTGGGTAAGAACATGGTCTACTCCATGCGTTACTGGTCGCAGGCATTCAAGCTCACCCACGAGTACCGCAACGCGGATACGCAATCACGTTCTCTCGCGGCAGCTCCGACTTGGCGTGCTCGGTGGCTGCTGGATGAGGATGGAGCCGACCCCTACCTCGAGGACACTGGCAGCTTGTGGCTGCTGCACTGGTGGCTAGTCTCCGGAGACAAGGAAGCCAAGTGCCTCGCCCCGAGCTGGTACGTCATGTTCCACCTCACGCCGCTGGCTCGCGTCACGGTCGAGGAGATGACCACTTTCATTACACGCGAGGTGCACAACAGCTTCGACCGCGAGAAGTGGCCGGCACCTGAATCGATCAACCGCGACGTCGAGTGCTTCATCAAGATGTACGCGCCGGACCCCGATGCGAACCCTCTCTCTCCGGGCAGCTTCGAGGACTCCCTCCTCTGCCCCTTCCGTGAGCTCGGGCTGCTGGAGTTCCAGGGTGGCCGCGGCAAGGAGCGTACGTACCGATTCACCAGTGGCATCCGCCCTAGTCTGCCGCCGCGTGTCCTCGTTCACACTTGCCTCGACTACGCGGCCCGTTTCAGCCGCAAGCCAGACTCCATCTCACTGGCCCGCCTCGCCAGCGAACCCGGCGCCCCCGGGCGCGCGTTCCACATGCGTGAACCGGAGCTTGCCAGGTCGATTGAAGCCTTCGTCGAGAATCACCCCCAGTTGGAGATCGTCGAGTCGCTCGGGCAACGGAGCCTGCGCTTTGCAGACAACCCGGAGACACTGGCCTGGGACATCCTCGACGAGCAGTATGGCCGTGTTCGTGACCGCGATAGTTTCCCGACTCCGGAGGAGTGGGCGCGGCAGAATCCCGGCCTGAAGAAGACAACGGACGACGATGCTGAGGCCGCGCAGGGCCAAATCCCCCAGCAGCCCGACATGATCGAGGAGCTCGCGTGACCACGGCAACCAAGCCATCTTCCCGCACCAAGCGGAAGGGCACGGATCTCCAGATCCCCTCCGGGATCAGCTTTGTCGGTACGGAGTTTCGTTCCACTAACCTGGAACGTGACGTCCGGGCCCAGGACATTCACTCCCCGTACGTCGGTGTACGCGCTCTCGACGTTCTCGACCGTGTTGGTAACGCCCTAGGCGATCTCAAGCGCACTCGTGCCTGGTCTTTTACCGGCCCTTACGGCTCCGGTAAGTCGACCCTCTCTAATCTGATCGACGCCCTCCTTGGCCACGACCATGAGCGCAGGACTCGCGCTTACGAGGCGGTGGCTGAGACCAACGCTGCTCTGGCCCAGGAGATTGCCGAGAATCGCCAGGTGCTCGCGGCAGATGGCTTCCTGGGAGCTGTCACCACTGCACGTCGTGAGCCGCTGTCAACCACCATCTACCGCGCCCTGCAGACTGCGGTGGAGCGTAAGTGGAAGAAGCGCGTCCCGAGGGACGTCTCCACCGTCATGACAGCCTGTGCTGAGACGGACGTCCCGACGACGGACGCCCTGCTGAATGCGGTCACTACGCTTTGTGGCAAGGCACCACTCCTGCTGATCATCGACGAGTTCGGCAAGGCGCTGGAGTACTTGGTCTCCAGCGGGGAGGGCAGCCACGTCGAAAGCGACGTCTTCCTGCTGCAACTGCTCGCGGAGAAGGGCGCTGGCGCCAAGGGGCTGCCGCTCTTCATGTTCACTCTGCAGCATCTGGCTTTCACGGACTACGCCTCGCGATCCAGTTCCGTCCAAACCCAGGAATGGGCAAAGATCCAAGGGCGCTTTGAGGACGTCACCTTTGCCCCAAATTTGGGTGACGCGGTCTACCTGCTTCAGAGGAAGCTAGCGCACTCCGAAGTGCCCGAGCAGGGGCGCAAGTTGGTCGAGGCTCAGGCGCAGGCTGCATCCGGTATCTGGCGTCAGCAGTCGCTGCACTCGGTCGTTGACATCTCAGCAGAGTCGTTTGCCAACCTGTACCCCCTGCACCCTCTCACCGCGGTGGCGGCTCCCCTCATGGCGGCACAGATCGGCCAGAACGACCGGAGTCTCAGCGGTTTCCTCGTCAACGACGAGCCGTTCACGGTGCGGCGCACTCTCGACACTTGCGCGGACGAGGCACCGAAGCGTGCCTCGACAATCCGAATCCCGCAGCTGTACGACTTCTTTTTCTCTGCAGGCCGTACAACGATCCTTGCCTCCTCTAAATCGAGTCGGTGGCTGGAGATCAACGCCCGCCTTGAGGAAGCCCACGGGCTCCCCGAAGCCGATCAGGAGCTGCTCAAGGCGATCGGTGTCCTCAACCTCATCGACGCTGACGGACTGCTGCGCGCAACGCCGGCGATGATCCAGTTCGCGCTGAACGACCCAACTGATGCCACCGACGCCAAGCGGTTCGATCAGCTGAAGAAGCGGCTCGACAAGCTGGTGGAGGATGGGCTTGTCGTACACCGGTCATACAGCGACGAGTACCGGATCTGGCAGGGCACCGATGTCGACATCGACGCCCGAGTACGCGAGATCGCTACACAGCTGCAGCCCGATGACGTAGTGCGCTACTTCAACAAGCACCTCGGGACGAACGTCCTCCCGAACGCGGTTGCAGCAGGCGCGCACAGTCAGCTCACCGGTATGCAGCGTCACTTCGTGACCGCCGTCAGCCACCAGACCGAGAAGCTGCGGGGCCCCAAGGTCGTGCAGGACGCGGCCGACGGGATGCTGGTCTTCCACTTCGGAGACTTGAAAAGTACCCCTCGGATCGACTCACCTCTCCCGGTCGTCGTCGGCGTGACCAAGAGTCCCCAGGCCGTGCTGGATGTCGGCAACACTCTCGTGGCGCTCCAGGACCTCATGAGTGACGAGGAACTGGACCATGTCGCTCGGCGGGAGATCGGGGAGCGGGCCGGTGAATTCTCCCAGCGCATCACTGCCATGCTTGCCGAGGCGTTCCGGCCGGGCAGCGATGAGTCGAGCTGGTTCCTGTGGAAGAGCGGCGAGGACACCGACGGCGACCCCGCCCAGCAGCTCAAGGCCCGCAGCTATGCAGGGCTCGTATCCGAAGCTTGCAATGTGGTCTACCACCAGACCCCGCACGTAAGGAACGAGATGGTGGGCCGCCACCAGCTCACCAGTAACGCGGCGCGTACGCGCCGCGAAGTCCTCACGTCGATGATCGAGAAGACCGGGCTGCCACTGCTCGGGTGGCCCCATGACAAGTTCCCTGCGGAACGTGCCCTGTACGACGGTGTCGTTGAACACCTCGGGCTGCACCGCGCTGCTGGCGAGGTTACTGGCGGCCAGAACTCTGAAGGCAGTATCCACACACACGGGATGTCCCGCCCGGAGGCTGCCACGAACTCGAGCGTCATGCCTGTGTGGGAGGCACTTGAGGGGGCGTTGAGTGAGGCCACGGAGTCAACCAACCTCGTAGAGATCTACGAGCGGCTCATGGCTCCTCCATTCGGCGTCAAGGCTGGCGTCGTCCCGATCTTGGTGGTCGCGGCGCTCGTCATGCGGGGCAACGACGTGGCCCTCTTCGAGGAAGGCAACTACTGCCCGCGCCTCACCGCCCCCATCATTGAGCGCCTAAACGTCAATCCAGAGCGTTTCACTGTGAAGGCGACTCCGGCTGGCCGAGGCCAGCGCAGTCTTGTTCTCGACAAGCTGGTGAAGTCGCTCGGCGTCGATATCCCTCGGAGTAGAGCAAACCGGAATCCTGCACTACTCGCAGTCACTCGCGGATTGCTGGAACCCATGTGGGAGCTGGACGAGTATTCGAAGAAGACTCGTCGGCTCAGCGATGACGCAACCGCGGTTCGTGAGGTGCTGTCGGAAGCGACTGACCCCGACGAGCTTGTCTTCGAGCAGCTTCCCGAGGCCCTCGGTTTCGAGGAGATCGCTCCTCGCGCTAAGAAGGACTCTGATTCGGCAGAGGCGTACGTCGTACGCCTCACCGCCGCGCTCGATGAGATTGCCGGCGCCAGTGAGGGCTTGTCCCGGCACGTGGTGGAGACGCTGGCTCAGGAGTTCCGGCTTCCTGCATCGGACATCGGCGAGTTGCGTGCTGGGCTGGCTGAGCGCATGCGGGGCTTCGCTGACGCCTCGCTCGAAAGCACTCTTCATGGCTTCGTGGCGTGTGTGCTCAACGAGATGCTCCCCGATGACGACTGGCTCGGGACTGTCGTGGTTCAACTCGTCAACCAGGCCCTGGGCGACTGGACGGACCGAGATGTCGATGTCTTCCCTCGTCTTGTGCGGAACAGAGCGCGTGCGCTGGACCGCGTTAGCCATCTGTACAACGCTGCAGAGGAGTTGCGGGTCGACGAGGTCATCCAGGAAGTTGGCAAACGCAGCAAGCCGAAGCAGCGCCAGATCGACACCCATCTGCTGACCCTCACTACCCCGCAGGGAACGGAAGAGCGCACGCTCATCCATGTCCCGAAGAAGTCGCGGAATGCCGCGGACAAGCTCGTTGTCAGTGTCATCAGGCAAGCTGAAGAGGCACTGGGCCCCGACGGCGCGCGAATCCTGCTCGCCGCCCTGGCCGAGCACCTGTCCGGGCAGGACAGCGACGCATCCGAGAAGGAGGAGCAGCTGTGACAGACGCCAACAGCTCCAACGGCAAGAAGCGCCACGTACTCGGGATCTCGGGAGGCAAGGACTCCTCGTCCCTCGCGATCTACATGCGAGACCGCGTGCCGGAGATGGAATACTTCTTCTGCGACACTGGCGCCGAGCTTCCGGAGACGTACGAGTACCTCAACCGCCTCGAAGGCGCTCTAGGTAAGCCCATCGCGCGTCTCAATGCCTCTCGAGACTTTGACCACTGGCTTGAGGTCTACCAGGGCACGCTGCCCAGCCCTCAAATGCGCTGGTGCACGAAGAACTTGAAGATCAAGCCACTTGAGGAATGGATCGGTGACGACGAAGCCATCTCGTACGTAGCCATCAGGGCGGATGAGAACCGGCTCGGCTACGTCAGCACTAAGCCGAACATCACCGCGGTCTTCCCTTTCCGTGAGGACGGGATCGATCGCGCGGGCGTGGACCGCATCCTCGACGAGGCCGGCATCGGCCTCCCGGGCTACTACGAGTGGCGCACCCGATCCGGCTGCTACTTCTGCTTCTTCCAGCGCAAGCACGAGTGGGTTGGCCTCAAGGACCGGCACCCGGAGCTGTTCGAGAAGGCCATAGCCTACGAGAACAAGGTCAAGCACCAAGACACTGCTATGCAGGGCCGCAAGTACACCTGGTCGCAGGGGGAATCCCTCGACGAGTTGATAGAGCGGCGCGAGGAGATCGAGGCCAAGCATCAGGCGGCACTTGAACGTGCGGCTAAGCGGCAAAAGCCGAACCGTCCGTTGCTGGAGATCCTGTCTAACGCTCTAGACGATGACGACGACGATGCCGCCTGCGCGGTTTGCCACCTCTGATCTGTACTGCCAGTACAGCTGGGGCAGTTGATCCCGGCATCAGGTGAGGGCCCCAGCCCAACGGCTACGGCCCTCACCTTTCATGCGACGCTGGAGAGATGTAGGACGCGGGCCGGTAGCCTGCGCGCCACGGGTGCTCACCTGCCTCCTGCTAAGAACAGTCACAGCCAGATCAGGTGAACCGCAGGGTATGCCGAGATGGCGGATGCTCTGGCAGTTCAGTACGAGAAGGTCACCTTCGAGGAGATCCACCGCTACGTGCTGCAGCTGGTTCCTACCGAGCCCGCCCGCATCCTGGATGTGGGCGCAGGCACCGGACGCGATGCCGCCGCGTTGGTGGCCCGTGGACACGGCGTCGTGGCTGTCGAACCGACCGCAGCGCTTCGGGCGCATGGACAGCGCCTTCATGCGAGCAGCAAGATCGACTGGGTCGACGATGCTCCCGGACCTGGCTCTGAGCCGGCACACGGGACGGTTCGAGGCCGTCTTCGCAACCGCAGTGTGGATGCATCTGAACACCGAGGAACGTCATCGCGCGATGGCCAGGATCGCCGAGTTGCTGGTGGCTGGCGGCCACTTCTTCGTAAATCTGCGTCACGGCCCTGTGCCGGATGGCCGACACATGTCCAGTGTGTCCGCTTCTGAGATAGCTGAGTTGGACCATGCGAATGGGCTGCGAACGGTCTATTGCGGCGAATGTTCTGATCTTCAAGGTCGTGACGGGGTCCGTTGGAGCTGTCTGGTCCTGCGAGCGAACAGCTCCGACAATTCGCCGGACTGAGCGCGAACTCCTGGTGCCGACGCTGTCTGCGCTCAGCGGGTCCATCACCGCTGCAGGAGCACCGGGATGGTCAACTCGGCGGCGCCAGTCTTGGCAGCACCCAGCTCGGCAATCTGCCGCTCCAGAGCCCGGGCATTCTCTGCGTTGTTGACGGTGGCCACCCCTTGCACCGTGACGGTCAGAGGATCGGCGACGAGGGATGCTCGCCGCTCGCGGAGTACCTCCAGGGCAACGTCTCGAACATCATGGAGCCGCGCATAGGGGTGTTCTCGAGTGCCGATGATCAGCGATTGATGGAGGGGCGTGGAGCTCGCTGCCCGTTGTGGGGTTGTTCGTTGCCCGCAGTCTGGGAGTGTGGGATGCGGTGGCCCCTGTAGCGTCCATGACTCCGTTCGCACCAGTTCCTGCGAGGGCGGTATGTGACGTGATGTCGCGGTTGTTGTCGCTGGAATGTGTGGCGCAGACGTATCGGAACTGATCGGGGAGTCCTGTCGTGCCGGAGTGGTCTGCGTGAGCGACCGTCAGCCCTACAAGAGCGACTTATCCGACGAGCGGTGGGCTCTGATCGAGCCCGTCATCGCCTCCTGGAAGGGTCGGCATCCCACAGTCAGCGGCCACCAAGGCGCCTACGAGATGCGGGAGATCGTCAACACCCTGCTCTACCAGTCCCGTACCGGATGCCAGTGGGACTACCTCCCCCACGACCTGCCCCGTTCGGCGCGGTGAAGTACTACTTCTACAAGTGGGGCGACGACGGCACCGACCAGATCATCCACGACCTGCTGCGCTGGCAGGTCCGCGAGGGCCGGGGCGCAAGGCCGGCCCGAGCCTGGTGGTGCTCGACACCCAGAGCCTGCACGCGGCCGTCGGGGTGCCCGCCGACACCACCGGAAGGGACGCGGCAAGAAAGTCCCGGGCCGCAAGCTCGGCCTGGCAGTTGATGTTCTCGGCCTGGTGATCGCGGTGGTGGTGCTGGCCGCGTCCGTGCACGATAGCGCCGCCGGCATCGCCTTGCTGGACAAGGTCGCCGCCGACACTGACACGGTGCACACGGCCCCGGTGGACCAGGGGTTCAAGGCCGCCGTCATCGATCACGGGCAGAAGGTGAGCATCGACGTCGAAGTCGTCGAGCGCAACCCGGCAGCTGGCGGGTTCGTCCCGCAGCTCAAGAGGTGGGTGGTGAAGCAGGTGAACGGGATCATGATGCTGCACCGCAGGCTGGTACGGGACTACGAGCACCGGCCCGCCTCCGCCGAGCCGAGGGTGTGCTGGGCCATAAGCGACCGGATGACCCGGATGCTGACCGCGCCCCCACCTGGCGCGGCGCATGAGCGGCAGCGAGCTGACCTTGGGGGCGGTGCTGGCACGCCTGGAGGAGCAAAAGCGCGAAATCGCTGCGCAGGCCGAAGTCACACGGAACGCATCGCGGAACTCACCGCGCAATTGGAGGAGTTCGACCGGGTCACCGAGTAGTTTCGCAGCACCCGCAAGACCCTGCTGGCGCTGCCTGATCCGTCCCCGACCCCGCCGACGGCGAAGTTGCCGGACCATCCGGCCTACCCGCGGATCATGGCGGTGATCGCCGCAGCCGACGCTCCGCTGCGGGCACGGGCGGTCTGCGAGGCGATGGAGGATCTGGAGATCGCGCCCAGCAACGTCAACAACGTCCGGCTGCTCAAGCGGCTGGCCGAACGCGGGATCCTGATCGAGCCCGAACAGGGGTTGTTCACCCAGCCACGGCCATAGTCACCGGGAGAGGCCACCACCAGCCCGACAGCCCCAGCCGCAAAGCGCGAAGAGGGCAGAATGTCACTTACCGCCCTCTAAGTCAACGGTGTACCGGCGTGTCATGGCCACCATGGCGCACACAGCGCAGGAGCTGACCAACGGAGGAGGCTCGCCGCCACAACGAAAGCTCTGCATGACGTAAAGCGCCTCCTGCATCACCTAGTGCCACATCAGGCAACGTTCGCCCTGTTCACGACCTCACGGAGGCGGTCGTCGGCGGCGTGCCTGTTCCGCCAGATGATGTAGCGGCGGATCATGCTCCCCTGCTCCTGGTGGCTGGCGTGGTCGGTGTCGTCGAGAGTGAAGTAGCGCAGAGCGGTGAACTGGGCCTCGATCCGGTTGAGCCAGGAGCTGTTGGTCGGGGTGTAGGCGATCTCCACGTTGTTCGCCGCCGCCCACGTTCCCACCCGCTGACACCGCTTCGTCGTCAGGTGCGGTGAGTAGTTGTCGCAGACGATCGCGATGCGCACGTCCGCCGGGTGCAGCGAGCGCAGGTAGCGGCAGAACTCCAGGAACTTCGACCTGTTCTTCGTCTTCTTTATGTGCCCGTAGAGCTGGTCCTTGGCCAGGTCGTAGGCGGCGAACAGGTGCCGGACCCCGTGCGGGCGGGTGTAGGTCGCCCGCCTACGCGGGCGTGGATCGCGATCGGGATCCTTGTGCTTCCCACCGCGTTCGGCCCACTGCCGACCGGGGTGGGGCTGGAGGTTGAGCGGCCCGAACTCGTCCATGCAGAAGATGACTTCGGGCTCGCCTTCCTCGGGTATGACCTCGCCGTCGGCGATCGCGTAGAGGTGCTCGACGCGGGCCTTCTTGGCCGCGTATTCGGGGTCGCGGGAGGTCTTCCAGGTCTTCACGCGTTGAAACGAGACGCCCTCCTCGCGGAGCAAGACCCGAAGGCCCATGGCTGATGTCGTCGACCACCCCCTCGGCGATCAGGAAGTCGGCCAGCTTGGCCAGGCTCCAGGTCGAGAACGGCAGGCCGTGCTCGGCCGGCTTGGACTTGGCGATCTTCTTGATCTCCCGGCGCTCGGGCAGGGTGAACGTCCTCGGCCGCCCGCCCCGATACTTCGGATAGAGCGCCTCGAAGCCGTCCGCATTGAAGTCGTGGATCACGTCCCGGACCCGGTCCGCACTGGTGAACGTCACCTCGGCGATCTTCGCCACGGGCATGCCCTGCGCCGACAGCAGCACCATCTGGGCCCGCCGCCAGGTCACCACCGACCCGGTGCCCCGGCGGACGATCCGCAGCAGCCGCCTGCCCTCGTCGTCATCGATCTCGCGGACTCTCACTTCCTGTGCCACGGGGTCATTCTGGATGCTCCGGCGGCCGGTTCCCGCGGCGCGGGCGACCGAGGCCGGCAAGGGGGCGTGCACTGCCGAGTCCGATCGCCCGATGGATACGGTCCTTCCATGTCCGACTCAGCCGAAGCCGTCAGCCAGCGCAATGCCGATGTCGTCCGCCGCTATCTTCGGGTCTTCGAGACGAAGGAAGTCGCCGAGTTCGAGGAGCTCGTCACCGAGGACGTCCTCGTTCACGGCGCGGGCATCCACGGCCAGGGGCGGCACTTTCCCGAGGGATCGGTGCTGACTCCGGGGCTGTCCAACTGCCGCGTGCAGGTGGACGATCTCTTCTCCACGGGCGACCGGGTGACCGTGGCTTTCACGCTCACCTACACCCACGACCGAAGCGGCCGGGATCTCACCATGACGGGAGTCAAGTCCTACCGGCTCCGAGAAGGACGGATCGTCGAGTTCTGGGGCGAGACCGATCTGTACGGCCTCCTCCGCCAGGCCGGACTCGTACCCGAGCAGATTCCGCCCTTCTAACGGGACCACGCCAGAGCCCGTCGCCCCCGACCAGGACGGTCACGGGACAGGGCGAACGTTGCCTGATGCGGCACTAGTTGAGGAAGCGTGGAACCCTCTCGCGTGGCCCACGCATCCACGCTGTACGACTGAGCCCCGTCACGCCCGCGCACGAGACCATGCCACCGATTCACCCTGGGGGCTGCATCCGCAGCCGATCTTCCGTGATCCGCTTCACGCACCGCAGTGATCCCCCTACAGTGATACACGCAGCGTGCACGTGATCACACGGAGCGCCTGCTACTTGTCCAACTCGCCGTTCACACCTGCATCTTGATGGTGAATCAGCCATGACTCCTCGCGTCATTGTCGAGCGTTTGCGGCACGAGGAGATGGCCGTGCAGGAAGAGATGACTGGCATCCGTCAAAGGCTTGAAGCCCTGGAGCAGCGCTTGGCTGAGTTGGCGATCACGCGGCGCACGATTTCGGACCTCCTGGAGGGTGACTCCGACGGGCAGCCCCTCGGCACCGACGAGGACGGCAGCGCCAAGGCCCAGCAGCCTTCCAAGGGCGAGAGCTCCGAGAACGCCCCGAATACAGAGGAAGATCAGGCAGAACATCCGGAGCGTAAGCCCCGGGGCGCCGTCAGTCAGCGGATGGTGATGCTCGTGGGGAGTTCGGACCGTCCGCTTCGGGCCAGGGAGGTCGCGATCGCCCTCGGGAAGACGGAGCCGACGCGCGGCCAGGTAGAGGCCTCGCCGTGCTCTTCATAAGCTCGCTTCGGCCGGCTTCCTCCGCGCGCTCGACACCGGGGAGTTCATCGCTAATACGGGAGCCGCCTAGAGACCGCCGGTACACGTTAAGAGCGGCACTCAGCGCCGGGGGATCAGACCGGGGCCGGGCGCGAGGCAAGAAGTGGTGGTGCCGCCAGGGGATCAGCCCGGCGGCACCGGTACACGTCCGTCCAGGCAATGGCTTCGGCGTACCCATGTGGAGCGTAGCCCAGCAGCGGCTACGTGTGGCGCGCTGAGCCGAAATTCACCCTGCCCGCGCTCTTCGTGCGGGCTTGCGGAGGTTCAGCAATGTCCCGAACCCGGACCGTTTCCTCCCGGGTAGAGCCCGATCCCGAGCCCGTCCTCCAATCGGCTCAGCGTCGCGACATCCGGCCAGCTGCCGCCGGCCAGGAGGTTGGCCACCGCCTGGCGGTTGACGCCGCTGAGCGCCGCGACACGCCGCAGACCCAGCCCGTGCCGGGCCATTTGCCTGGTCAGGGCATGCGCGATGGCCTGCACCACCCGCGCCTCAGTGGGACCGTCGATCGACGCCTCGGGCCAGTTCTCCGGGTCCTTGGCCAGCTCCCGCGGCGGCACGCTGCGGCCTCTTCCTCCGGTCATGCGAATGCGCTCCTGACGATCGAAGTGCACACTCACGACACAGGTGGCTCTTTGTGTAGCCACTTCTCGCGGTGTGTCCCTGTGGAGACGGAGATGAGCGGCGCGATCCTCAGCTACCAGCCGTCGGACGAGCGGCCAGAATGGCCGCTCGTCCGACGGCGTGCGGATGGTGGCCGCCGCGATCTGCGATTCCGTCCCGTACCCGGTGCCGAGGCTGATGTCGGTGTTCGCTGGGCTCGCGGTGTACGCGGAGCGCTCCGGCGTCGCCCGTGACCCACTGGTCTGGCTGGCCCCCGAGACGATGACCCGGTTCCTGCTGGCTTGTACGAAGCTTGAGGGCAGCTCCATCCAGACCTACCGGGCCATCCTGCTGCGCATCCGTGAGGCCCTGCTGTGGCTGGAGTACGGACAGCGGCCCACGCCCCGGATGAGCGCCAGGCGACAGCGCGCCACCCCGTACACCCCGCCGGAACTCGCTCGCTAGCTGATGTGGGCCCGTGCGCTGCCGCCGACATCCGCCCTGGGCGGGAGCGCCCTGGCGCTGTTGGCCCTCGGTGCGGGCTGCGGGCTCACACGCCGTGAAGTACTGGCGGTACGCGGCACCGGCGTCACGGTGCTGCCGTCCGAGGCGGTCGTCGTCGCCGTGCCGGACAGCGACCGGCTGGTGGTCTGCCGGGCCATGTGGGAAGAAGATCTCGCCGCACGCGCACGTGCCGCTGGCGACGGCTACTTGTTCCTGCCCCAGCGGCAGGTGGCCGCACCGAAGAACGGCATCTCCAACTGGATCAAGCGAACCACGAGGAACGCATTGGGTCTGCCCGGCCTGCAACTGGCCCGGCTGCGCAGCACCTGGATCATGGAGCTGCTGCGCCAGCGCGTCCCCGAGGATGTGATCGCCCGTGCGGCGGGGATGCAGTCGACTGCCGCCCTGGCCCCCTACCGTGCGTCGGTCCCGCCCCTCACCCCAGCGGCCACCGCCCGGGTGCTACGGGGCCCGCATGAGGACACCCGCCGACGACCCCCGCTATCAGGCAGGAAACGGCCGCCTCCGGTGCCCATACCCGCGTTCACACGAACCATCCAGGCTGCCTGACAGCAAGGTCAAGAGGCTTCTCCGGATGCTTCAACACAGCGGCGTCGTGGAGGCGGTCGAGGAACGCTTCACGGAGTTGCCCGGCCCACGCGGCTACCCGATCAGCTTGGTCCTTCTCGGCCTGGTCTGCGCGAGCTACGAGCGGGCCAGTACCAACCTGGACGACGCCTTCGAGATCATCACCTTCGGCACGAGCGAGCGCCTGCGTGCCGAACTGTCCATCCCCACCTGCGACATCGAGGACCAGGACGCGGTCAACGCCTTGTACAACCGCTTCCACCGCACCTGGAGCCACATGAACCACCTGCTCGATCCGGCCCCGCACCAGCGACGCAGCCGACTTGGCCGGGCGGAAGGGCGTAAGGTCGCCGCGCAGTGGAACGACAGCAGAGGCGAGCGGGCTCTGCGGCACCTTGAGGAGCTCGCCAACCGCTTGGTCGCAGCCCCCGTGAGGGTGGCCTTCGCCAAGGGCCTGTGGGCCACTGGCACGGCGACACCGCCATCGACACCACCGCCGTGCCTACCTGGGCCCGCCCCCACACCCGCAGGCGCTCCTCGCTCGAGGCAAGCGCCAACTGGCACCACAAGGGCGGTGGAGGCCGGGAGTTCGGCTACAGCGCGACCCTCACCATCGCCGCGCACGCGGACCCGGACCGGGCCGGGCCGGGCCGGGCGCTACCCGCAGCTGATCCTCGGCATGGTGCTGCACACCCCCGAGAAGGACATGGGGCGACACGCCCAGTACGTCCACACGGTCCTGACCCAGCTCACCGAGCTCCGCGGCTTCACGGCAGCCGACCGCGCGTACACAAAACTCCGCCCCAAGAACTTCCGCCAGCCCCTGCGCGCCCTCGGCTACCTGCCCGTGCTCGACCTCACCAAGACCCAGGTCACTGACCAGGCCGAGGGGCACCACCAAGGCGCCATCGCCAAAGTCGGCCGCCTCTTCTGCCCCCTCACCCCACGCCGCCTGCTCGACCTCTACCAGCAGATCCGCAGCGCCAAGAACGAGCGCGAGCGCATCCCCCTGCGTGAGCGGCTGCAGGAGATCGAGGCCTACGCCCTCACCCGCAAGGACACCCTCGACGAGCGCGGCACCGAGCGCTTCGCCTGCCCCATCACCAAAGTCAACTGCCCCTGGGCACAAGAACGCGAAGGCCACAGCGCGCAAAGAAAGAGGTCCTACACCGGTCGTCATCGACCTCGACGCGCCCAAGGCACGTGCCACGCACCCGGCCGCCCGCCCCACGGTCGAGCCTCCTGTCATCCCCCTGGGCGACCGGCCCAAATGCTGCCGCCAGTCCTCCGTCACCGTGCAGGCACACGTCATGCCCCGCATGCGGCAAGAACTGCCGTGGCAGACCCCGTCGTGGGCCCTGGCCTACCAGACACTGCGCGCCCACATCGAAGGCGGCAACGGGCGCCTGAATTCGGTCGACGCCGCGCTGCACGCCCGGGAAAAACGACAGCCCCGAGGCCGCGTAGCCCAGACCCTGCTCGCTGCCATCGTCGTCATGGTCGAGAACATCATCGAGCTAGAGCGCTACCTCATCGCGAGCAAGAAGAGCCCCGTCACCGGCCTCAGCCTCGAACCGAGCGAATCCCTCACGCCCTACCCGCTGGCCGACGCGGCGCCTACACCCAGCCCCCAGGGGCTGAGCCGCAGCCCCTGAGCCCGCCCGCACACCGAAACTGAAGATCGACACGTCGCGAGACCGCAGGAGCCTGCCTCCACGCCTGCGGTCCCCGCGGCATGCCCACATCTCCACCCCTGGTCCACTCCAGGGCCGCCCGCCGCGCTTCCCGACAACCTGACGGACCGCATTTCACACAACACCAGGCTCAAAAGCCGAGATCCCGGCCCGACGGTGACCGTCTGACCGGGATCTCGTGAACCGTTTACGGACTACCCGCGAACGGCTCTGCCGTGGACCTGAGGGGATTTGAACCCCTGACCCCCTCGATGCGAACGAGGTGCGCTACCAGTCTGCGCCACAGGCCCTTGCGACGAGTGAAACTCTAGCATCCTCCGCGGGGTGCTCGGAAATCCGGTCGCTGCTGGTCAAGGACGGTGGCGGGGTGGTGGGGGTCACTCGTTGGCGGCGCGGGGGTGGGGGTCGTCGGCGTACTGGTCGAAGAGGGGGGTGCGCCCGCGGTCGCGGCCGGGTGCGCGGGGGGTGGTGCCCGCCGGATCCGCCGGGTCGATCGGGTCGACGGCCGTCTCCGCAGGTGGGCCGTCGGTGGGTCCTGCCGCGCTGGAACGGGTCGGGCTCCAGCCGTCGGGGCCGCCGAGGTCGGCGTTGCCGCTGGCCCGGGGGGCGACCGGGGCCGTGACGTAGGTGGGCAGCGGCACCGGGACCGGGTCCCAGCTCGCCCCCGTCACGCCGCCGCGCTCGCGCTCGCGGTCGTCCACCCACTCGGCGTGGTCGGTCTGTTCGACCAGGGCCCGGCGGTCGGCCGCGTGGGCGGAGCGGGCCGCCTCGGCGGCTGCCCGTTCCGCAGCTCGCTCCGCGGCCCGATCCGCCGCACGGGCTGCCGCCGCGCGCTCGGCGTCAGGGTCGCGGGGGGCCGGGCGGTGGCCGCCGGGGCCCGGCC
>NZ_JBLIWA010000038.1:0-133540 GCF_047525675.1 Streptomyces sp. 796.1
GCCTTGTTGGGACCGTGGTCCCAACAAGGCTCTTCTGCGTTGTGCTGTAGGTCACTCGGCGTTCACGTTCCCTGGGCACTATCGCTCGTATGGTGACACCAGCGGATGAGCTGCGATGTGAGCTGGCGCGGGCGGGCGTACGGTCCGGTGATGAAGTGATCGTGCCCTCGTACGACGTGTGCGAGACGGCGCACGTGGTGCTGTCGGTCGGGGCCGAGCCGGTGTTCGCCGACATAGATCCCGTCACCTTCTGTCTGTCCGCGGCCTCGGTGGAGGGCGCGATGACCGAGCGGACCGCCGCAGTGGTGGCGGTCCACACCTTTGGGCATCCTGCGGACCTGGCCGCCCTCGGCGACGTCAGCCGTAGGCACCGCGTACCGGTACTCGGACACGGCCTGGAAGCCGAGCCGACCGCGGCCATCGCGCGCCGGCGCGCACACGCGCAGTACCTCACCGCCCGGCTCAAGGGCGTCCGCACGCCCTGTGCCCAGCGGGCGGCCGAGCACGGCTACCAGAAGTACGTGGTGCGGGTGCCGGGCAACGGGCGGCCGGACCGGGACGCGTTCGCCCGGGCGCTACGGGCCCGTGGAGTGGACTGCCGGGCACCCCTGCCCACCCCCGTGCACCGCAGCGCCGCGTTCCGGCGCGAACTCTGGCTCGCCGAGACCGAGCGCGCCTGTGACGAATCGTTGGAGCTGCCGCTGGCCGCCGAGATGACCCGGCGGGAGTTGCAGCGCGTCGTGTCCGCGTGCAACGCGCTCGGTGGTCTTCTGCAACCTGCTGGGTGAGGCGACCGAACCACGTCGGTCCTGCCGCCGGTTCGGGCAGCGGAGTGGTCAAAAGCGCTCGCGAGTTCGGGTAAGATTTTTCTCGTCGCTGCGCCCCAATAGCTCAGTCGGCAGAGCGTCTCCATGGTAAGGAGAAGGTCTACGGTTCGATTCCGTATTGGGGCTCCAAAGAAAGGCCCTCGCCCTCTGGGCGGGGGCCTTTTGCATGCCCGCCGGTGATATCCCCGTGCGGTTCTCGGGGGCCGTCCGCGGCTGGCCGATCAGCCAGCCGCACTGCCCGGCTAGCCGCTGTGGCCGGCGAGTTGGGGCTCGGGGACGCGCATCGCCAAGATGGCCATGTCGTCCGATGCGGGCTCCGCGGCGAAGCGTTCCACCGCGCGCAGCACCCGGGCGGCGACCGCGCCAGCCGTGAGGCCCGTACACGTGGTCAGCACGTCGATCAGGCCGTCGTCGCCGAGCATGCGGGTGCCCTCCCGGCGCTCGGTGACGCCGTCGGTGACGCACAGCAGTACGTCGCCGGGGTCCAGGGCCACCGTCTGCTCGTACAGCTCCAGGTCGTCCATGACGCCGAGCAGCGGCTGTGGTTCGGCCGCGGCTTCCACCTGGCCGCTCTGGCGCAGTCGCAGTGGCAGCGGGTGGCCGGCGCACACGATCTTCAGGACCGCGCTGCCGTCGTCCTGCGGCCACAACTCGCCGTACAGCAGGGTCAGGAAGCGGCTGCGGGCGCCCTCGTCGAGGATGGCCGCGTTCAGCCGCTCCAGGACGGCCGGGCCGCCGAAGCCCTCGCGGGCCAGCAGCCGCAGCGCGTGGCGGGCCAGGCCGGTCACGGCTGCGGCCTCCGGGCCCGTACCGCACACGTCGCCGATCGCGAAGCCGTACGCGCCGTCGCGGATCGGGAACAGGTCGTAGAAGTCGCCGCCCACCTCGTTGCCCTCGCCGGCCGCCCGGTAGATGACCTCCACCTCCACGCCCGGCACCTCGGGCAGTTCCGGGGGCAGCAGGCTGCGCTGGAGCGACTGGCTGATGGCGGTGCGCTCGGAGTACAGGCGGGCGTTGTCCAGGGCGAGGGCGGCGCGGCGGGAGAGGTCCTCGGCGAGTTCGAGGATCTCCTGGCGGAAGTGCTCGTCGGTGGGCTTGCCGAGGGTCAGCATGCCGATCACCCGGTTGCGGGCGAGCAGCGGCAGGACGACCGTCTCGCCGCCCACGGCGGACGCGGTCGCCAGCGACGTGCCGGG
The DNA here is from genome assembly GCF_047525675.1 of Streptomyces sp. 796.1. Classification (NCBI taxonomy): domain Bacteria; kingdom Bacillati; phylum Actinomycetota; class Actinomycetes; order Kitasatosporales; family Streptomycetaceae; genus Streptomyces; species Streptomyces sp. 796.1. Next base: position 2,024 of record NZ_JBLIWA010000038.1, read on the forward strand.
GCCGGTCGCTGGCCGTACGGAGTCGCCGAGGCCCAGGCTGCGCAGCGAGGTGCGGAGCGCGGCGGCGTGGGCGGCGGCCGACGGCGCCGTCCACACCCGGGCGCCAGGCGTGGTGACCGGCTCGGGCGGCTCGACCTTCGCCAGCAGGGCCTTGAGCCCGTCGATGCGGTCCTCGTCCTCGTGCAGCACGTACGACAACTCGGGCTCGGACGCCGGGTCGGCGATGGTGTACACGGCGCACCAACTGGCCAGTGTCGGCACCGTCATCTGGGCCATCAGGGCCAGCGTCTGGTCCCGGTCCAGGGTGCCGGCGAGCAGGTCGGACGCCTCGACGAGGAAGGAGAGCGAGCCGCGGCGCAGCCGTTCCAGTTCGGTCAGCCGGGCGGACTCGACGGCCAGCGCGATGCGGTCGGCGGCGAACTGGAGCCGCAGGGCCTCCTCGTTGCTGTACCGGCCGGGGGTTTCGGCGGCGACGCCGAGCGAACCCGTCAGCCGGCCCTCGACCTTGAGCGGGACCGTGACGACCGAGCGCATACCGGTGTTGCTGAGCAGCGGCACGGCGCCCGGCACGGCGCTGAGGTCCTCGTGGACGGCGGGCATCCGCGCCGATCCGTACCGCCCCGAGCCGGCCTCGACGGGCACCCGGGCGAAGCGCTGCCTGGAGGAGGGCAGGCCGGTGGAGGCGCGGACTTCGAGTTCGGTCTCGTCGTCGGTGGCCAGCAGCAGGTAGGCGCTGTCGCCGTCGAGCATGTCCCGGGCCCGCTCGACGGTGCGCTGGAGCAGCCCGTCGAGGTCGTCGGGGGCCGGTGAGCCGATGAAGACCTCGAAGGCGTCGTTGGCCGAGCCGCGCTCGATGGCCGAGGTGCTGTCGGCGGCTGAGCTGCGCGAGGGGGTCTGGAGCACGGCGCGCTCGTGGTCGCGGACGAGCAGGCAGACGGTGGAGGGATCGCCGTCCGCGTCCCGCACCCGCAGGTGGGAGGCGTAGACGGGGATGACGCGGCCGTCGGCGCCGCGGATGCCGTACGAGCCCTCCCAACGGGAGAGCTGGAGGGCCTCGGCGATGCCGGTGCTGGTGCCCGGGGTGTGCGGCCAGGCCGCGAAGTCGGTGAGGGGCTTGCCGGTGACCTGCTCGGGGCCGAAGCCGAAGAGCTCCTGCGCGTCCTCGTTCCAGGAGCTGATGGCGCCGGGGCCGTCGATCTGGATGACCGCGACCCGCACCCGCGCGTCGGTGACCGGCAGCGCCTCGGCGGGGAGCGCGGGGCCGGCCGAGCGGGTGCCGGCGGGACGGTCGGGGAGGTCGAGCTGGAACCAGACCTGCTTGTACGTGGCGGTGTACTCCACGCCCCAGCGGGAGGCGAGGGCGGCGCATAGCAGCAGTCCCCGGCCGCCTTCGCGGTCCGGGCTGCCGAAGTGCACTCCGGCGCTTTGCAGCGGGACCTCGCGCTCGGGGTAGCGGTCGGCGACCTCCACGCGCACGCCGTCCTCGGTGCGTAGGCAGGCGACATCGGCCGCGGTGCCCGCGTGCACCACCGCGTTGGTGACGAGTTCGCTGGTCAGGACCACTGCGTCGTCGACGACGTCGGTGAAGCCCCAGCCTTGCAGCGTGTCGCGGACGAAGGCGCGGGCGGCGGCGACGGAGCGGCCGACCGGGTCGAAGGTGGCGGCTGCCCGCGCGGTGATCACAGGTCTCCTCATGCGTGTCTCGGCGATCTGCTCACCCATGTCGCAGCGCCCCTCCGATGCCTAGCCGAATGCCAGGTTACTTACCTTCGCCGAGCGCGCGGATGCCAGTCCGCTGTGAATCCACCCCGAGCGCGTCCTCGGTGGTGTGCGATGCTGCCGAACTGTTATGGCCTGGTTGGGCCATGGTGAAACACTGGGAAGGCTCAAAAGAGAGCCCGACGAGCACGGTCGACCCTGCGGGAGGCATACGGTGGAGTCTGGCGCAGCCGCGCGGGGCACGAGCACGCGCGCAAAGAGCGGACGTACCCGTACGAACGGGACGACCGAGGTGGACACGGCGGCCTTGAACCGGCTGCTGACGGCGCTGACTGCCATGCGGGACGGCAATTTCCGGAAACGCCTGACGGTCTCGGGCGAGGGCGTCATGGCGGAGATCGCCGCCGTCTTCAACGAGGTCGCCGACCGCAATGTGCAGCTCACCGGGGAGCTGGCGCGGGTGCGGCGGGTCGTCGGGCGTGAGGGGAAGCTCACGGAGCGGCTGGAGACCGGCGCCTGCGAGGGGTCCTGGGCCGCGGCGATCGACGCGTCCAACGCGCTCGTCGACGATCTCGTACGGCCGGTGTCCGAGGTCGGACGGGTCCTTTCGGCCGTTGCCGAGGGCGACCTTGAGCAGCGGATGGACCTGCGCTCGCGCGGTGCGGACGGGGCGGCGCATCCGCTGCGCGGGGAGTTCCTGAAGGTCGGGCGCACCGTCAACGGCCTGGTGGACCAGCTCTCGGCGTTCACCGACGAGGTGACGCGCGTGGCGAGCGAGGTCGGTACGGAGGGCAAGCTCGGCGGCCAGGCCAAGGTGCGGGGCATGTCGGGGTCCTGGAAGGACCTCACCGACTCGGTCAACACGATGGCGTCCCGGCTGACGGCGCAGGTGCGCGACATCGCGCTGGTGACGACCGCGGTGGCCAAGGGCGACCTGTCGCGCAAGGTCACGGTGCACGTGGCCGGCGAGATGCTGGAGCTGAAGAACACCGTCAACACGATGGTCGACCAGCTCTCCTCGTTCGCGTCCGAGGTGACGCGGGTGGCCCGGGAGGTGGGCACCGAGGGCGAGCTCGGCGGTCAGGCGCAGGTGCCGGGCGTGGCCGGAGTCTGGAAGGACCTCACCGACTCGGTCAACCTGATGGCCGGCAACCTGACCGCGCAGGTGCGCGGCATCGCCCAGGTGACGACGGCGGTCGCCAACGGTGACCTGTCGCAGAAGGTCACGGTCAGTGCGCGCGGTGAGATCGCGCAGCTCGCGGACACCATCAACACCATGACCGAGACGTTGCGCACCTTCGCGGACGAGGTCACCCGGGTGGCCAGTGAGGTCGGGGCCGAGGGGCTGCTGGGCGGTCAGGCGCAGGTGCCGGGTGCCGCGGGCACCTGGAAGGACCTGACGGATTCGGTGAACACCGCGTTCCGTAACGTCACCACGCAGGTGCGGGACATCGCGCAGGTGACGACGGCGGTGGCCAACGGCGATCTCGGGCAGAAGGTCACCGTCGACGTCTACGGCGAGATGCTGGAGCTGAAGAACACCGTCAACACCATGGTGGACCAGCTCTCCTCGTTCGGCGCCGAGGTGACGCGGGTGGCCCGGGAGGTCGGCGTCGAGGGTGAGCTCGGCGGTCAGGCGCAGGTGCCGGGTGCCGCCGGTACCTGGAAGGACCTGACCGACTCGGTCAACACCGCATTCCGCAACCTCACCGGCCAGGTGCGCAACATCGCGCAGGTGACGACGGCGGTGGCCAACGGAGACCTGTCGCAGAAGGTCACCGTCGACGTGTCCGGTGAGATGCTCCAGCTCAAGAACACCGTGAACACGATGGTCGACCAGCTCTCCTCGTTCGCGGACCAGGTCACGCGGATGGCGCGGGACGTGGGCACCGAGGGGCGGCTCGGCGGTCAGGCCCAGGTGGACGGCGTGAGCGGCACCTGGAAGGAGCTGACGGACTCCGTCAACTTCATGGCCGGGAACCTGACGTCGCAGGTGCGGCAGATCGCGCAGGTGACGACGGCGGTGGCGCGTGGTGACCTGTCGCAGAAGATCGACGTGGACGCGCGCGGGGAGATCCTGGAGCTGAAGAACACCATCAACACGATGGTCGACCAGCTCTCGGCCTTCGCCGAGCAGGTGACGCGGGTGGCCCGCGAGGTGGGTACGGACGGCCGGCTCGGCGGCCAGGCGCAGGTGCCGGGCGTCGCCGGGGTCTGGCGTGACCTGACCGACTCGGTGAACGGGATGGCGGGGAACCTGACCGCCCAGGTCCGTAACATCGCGCAGGTCGCGACGGCGGTGGCGCGCGGTGACCTGTCGCAGAAGATCGACGTGGACGCGCGGGGCGAGATCCTGGAGCTGAAGAACACCCTCAACACGATGGTGGACCAGCTCTCCTCGTTCGCGGACGAGGTGACGCGGGTGGCGCGTGAGGTGGGCACCGAGGGCATGCTCGGTGGCCAGGCCGAGGTGCAGGGCGTCTCGGGCACCTGGAAGGACCTCACCCAGTCGGTGAACTTCATGGCGAACAACCTGACCTCGCAGGTCCGCAACATCGCCGAGGTCACCACCGCGGTCGCCAAGGGCGACCTGTCCAAGAAGGTCACGGTGGACGCCAAGGGCGAGATCCTCGCGCTGGTCACCACGGTCAACACGATGGTCGACCAGTTGTCGTCCTTCGCCGAGCAGGTCACCCGCGTCGCCCGCGAGGTGGGTACGGAAGGGCAGCTCGGCGGTCAGGCCCGGGTGCCGGGGGTGACCGGCATCTGGAAGGACCTGAGCGACAACGTCAACCTGATGGCCAACAACCTGACCATCCAGGTGCGCAACATCTCCGACGTGTCGTCCGCGGTCGCCAACGGCGACTTGACCAAGAAGGTCACCGTCGAGGCGCGCGGCGAGGTCGCCCAGCTCGCCGACACGGTGAACACCATGGTCACCACGTTGTCCTCGTTCGCCGACGAGGTGACGCGCGTGGCGCGCGAGGTGGGCACCGACGGCATCCTGGGCGGGCAGGCGCGGGTGCCGGGCGTGGCGGGCACGTGGAAGGACCTCACCGACTCGGTGAACGGCATGGCCTCCAACCTGACCGGCCAGGTCCGCAACATCGCGATGGTGACCACCGCCATCGCCAAGGGCGACCTCACCAAGAAGATCGACATCGATGCGCGGGGCGAGATCCTCGCGCTGAAGACGACCATCAACACGATGGTGGACCAGCTCTCCTCGTTCGCCGAGCAGGTCACCCGGGTGGCGCGGGAGGTGGGCACCGAGGGGCAGCTCGGTGGCCAGGCGCGGGTGCGGGACGTGGCCGGCACCTGGCAGGACCTGACCGAGTCGGTGAACGAGATGGCCGGCAACCTCACCCGGCAGGTGCGCGCCATCGCCGAGGTCGCCACCGCGGTGACCCGTGGCGACCTCAACCTCAAGATCAAGGCGGATGCGGCGGGCGAGATCCTGGAGCTCCAGGACAACATCAACACGATGATCGCCAACCTGCGCGAGACGACCCTGGCCAACAAGGAGCAGGACTGGCTCAAGGGCAATCTGGCGCGCATCTCGGGGCTGATGCAGGGCCGCCGGGACCTGGAGGACGTGGCGCGGCTCATCATGAGCGAGCTGACGCCGGTGGTCGCCGCCCAGCACGGCGCGTTCTTCCTGGCCACGCCCATCGGGGACGCCATCGACACCGGCCAGGACACCGGGGACGGGTCCGGCGCCGGCGCGTACGAGCTGCGCATGATCGGTGGGTACGGCTACTCCAAGCGCGACATGCCCACCACCTTCGAGCCCGGCGACGGGCTGATCGGCACGGCCGCCGAGGAGAAGCGCACCATCTTGGTGGAGAACGTGCCGGCCGGGTACCTCAAGATCGGCTCCGGGCTCGGTGAGGCGCCGCCGGCGCAGGTCATCGTGTTGCCGGTGCTCTTCGAGGGGCAGGTGCTCGGCGTGATCGAGCTGGCGTCCTTCCAGTGCTTCACACAGATCCAGAAGGACTTCCTCAACCAGATCGCCGAGATGATCGGCACCAGCGTCAACACCATCAGCGTCAACATCAAGACCGAGGTGCTGCTCAAGCAGTCGCAGGAGCTCACCGAGCAACTGCGCGAGCGGTCGGCCGAGTTGGAGAACCGGCAGAAGGCGCTCCAGGCGTCCAACGCGGAGTTGGAGGAGAAGTCGGACCGGCTCGCCCGGCAGAACCGCGATATCGAGGTCAAGAACACCGAGATCGAGGACGCCCGCCAGGGGCTGGAGGAGCGCGCCGAGCAACTCGCGGTGTCGATGCGCTACAAGTCAGAGTTCCTGGCCAACATGTCGCACGAGCTGCGCACCCCGCTCAACTCGCTGCTGATCCTGGCCAAGTTGCTGGCCGACAACGCGGACGGGAACCTCTCGCCCAAGCAGGTGGAGTTCGCCGAGACGATCCACGGAGCCGGTTCCGACCTGCTCCAGCTCATCAACGACATCCTGGACCTCTCCAAGGTCGAGGCGGGCAAGATGGACGTCAGCCTGACCCGGATCGCGGTGGTCCAGCTCGTGGACTACGTGGAGGCCACCTTCCGGCCGCTCACCGCGGAGAAGGGGCTCGACTTCTCCGTACGGGTCTCGCCCGAGCTGCCGGCCACGTTGCACACCGATGACCAGCGGCTCCTCCAGGTGCTGCGCAACCTGCTCTCCAACGCGGTGAAGTTCACCGACGTGGGCGCGGTGGAACTGGTCATCAGGCCGGCCGAGGCCGATGTGCCCGACGCCATCAGGGAGCAGCTCCTTGAGCACGGCGGGCTGCGCGACATGGACTCCAAGATCATCGCGTTCTCGGTCACCGACACCGGCATCGGCATCGCCGCCAGCAAGATGCGAGTGATCTTCGAGGCGTTCAAGCAGGCGGACGGCACGACCAGCCGCAAGTACGGCGGCACCGGGCTCGGGCTGTCCATCAGCCGGGAGATCGCCCGGCTGCTGGGTGGTGAGATCCACGCCGACAGCCAGCCGGGCCGCGGCTCCACCTTCACCCTCTACCTCCCGCTCAGGCCCGATGACCTGCCTGCGCCCGGCTACCCGGAGTTGTCCGCGGGCGGCGCCGGCACACCGGCCATCGAGGCGGCTGCGGCGGTACGGCCGGCGGAGGCGGGTGCGGACGAGGCGGGTACGGCGCCGGCGGCGGGCGTGGAGCCGGAGTCCGCGGCCGAGCTGAGGGCGCCATCGGCCGCGCGTGCGCCGCAGCCGGGAGCGAGTGCGCCAAGTGGGGCCGGGGAACAGGACGGGGCCAAGCGGAGCGCGCCGGCGCCGCGCGAGCGCCAGCCGGCCCGGCGGGCGGCTGGCGGCCAGCCGCCGGAGCCGTGGCTGCTCGCCGGCCAGGACCTGGTGGCCGAGCCGAACGGCGCGGGCGGGTTCGACGGCGAGAAGGTGCTCATCGTCGATGACGACATCCGCAATGTGTTCGCCCTGACCAGCGTGTTGGAGCGGCACGGGCTCCAGGTGCTGTACGCCGAGAACGGACGCGAGGGGATCGAGGTCCTGGAGCAGCACGACGACGTGGTGCTGGTGCTGATGGACATCATGATGCCCGAGATGGACGGCTACGCCACGACGGCGGCGATCCGCCGGATGCCGCAGTTCGCCGGCCTGCCCATCGTGGCGCTGACCGCCAAGGCGATGAAGGGCGACCGGGAGAAGAGCATCGAGGCCGGGGCGTCCGACTACGTCACGAAGCCGGTGGACACCGATCACCTGCTGACCGTGATGCGGCACTGGATGCGCGAAGGGTGACGGAGCGTACTGGACGGGGGGCGCCGCCCGGCGGATTTGTTGACGGACCGTGGCCACATGCGTGTGGGAACGTGGCATTCGGGGAACCTTCTCGTCCTCCACTGCGTTTTCTGTTACGTGCACAGTGACATCGCGGTGACAGGGTGTGGCGAACAGCGGGGTGCGGCTACCATGACCGGCACAAGGGCGGGCGGCGTAAGGGAGTCGTCCCCCGGGGCGGCGCCCGGTGCATCCCTCACCACTTCGAGCTGGGGGGACCCCATGCCGGGGCGAGGAGGACGAGGCATGGTGCAGAAGGCCAAGATCCTCCTGGTCGATGACCGGCCGGAGAATCTGCTGGCGTTGGAGGCCATTCTCTCCGCGCTGGACCAGACGCTGGTGCGGGCATCGTCAGGGGAGGAAGCGCTCAAGGCGCTGTTGACGGACGACTTCGCGGTCATCCTGCTGGACGTGCAGATGCCCGGCATGGACGGCTTCGAGACGGCCGCGCACATCAAGCGCAGGGAGCGGACCCGGGACATCCCGATCATCTTCCTCACCGCGATCAACCACGGCCCGCACCACACCTTCCGCGGGTACGCGGCGGGCGCCGTGGACTACATCTCCAAGCCGTTCGACCCGTGGGTGCTGCGCGCCAAGGTGTCGGTCTTCGTCGAGCTGTATACGAAGAACTGCCAACTGCGGGAGCAGGCCGCGCTGCTGCGGCTCCAGTTGGACGGCGGTCAGCAGCCGGTCGCGGAGGCCAAGGAGCCCGCGGGGCTGCTCGCCGAGCTGTCCGCGCGTCTGGCGGCCGTGGAGGAGCAGGCCGAGGCGCTGTCCAAGCAGCTCGACGAGTCGTCAGACGCCGCAGCCGTGGCCACCGCCGCCCACCTGGAGCGCAAGCTCACCGGGCTGCGCAGGGCGCTGGACGCGTTGGAGCCGGGGGCGGGGAGCGGCGCGAGCCCGCTGCCGTCGGCGAACTGACCCGCCACGCACGGGGGCGCCGCCGACACCCACCCGACCGGCGCGCCCCGGGACGCCGCCAGCCACCGACCGGTGTGCGAGGCGGCCGTTCTCTTTCCGGCACTTCTTGACCGTCCGTCCCGCACTGCTCTCTGACCCCGCACTGCTCTCCGCCCCCGTACCGCGCTTCGGCCGCGCGCCACCCGTGCCGCGTGCCGGTCGACGGCTCGGCCCCCGGCCCGTGGGGTTGCTGGCTGCTCCTCAGACCGGGTGCGGTGCCCGGGCCCTGACGCTGCCTCGTGCTCCGCGCGACTGGTGCGTCCTCGCCCGGCGGGGCCGGGGCGCCCGCTGTCGCCCGCGTCCCTCTCGGCCCGGCCGGCTCCCGGAGCGCGCCGCATGCCTCGTACTCCCCGCCCCTCGCATCCCTCGTGTCCGTGGTCTCCCCGCAGCCCGGGCGGCAGCAGGTGTCCCAGGAGAAAGCCCTGGGCGTGCGTGCCCCATACGGCCGTCCCGGGTAACCTCGGCGCATGGCTTCTCGTACGTCCGGCAAGGGTTCCCCGAGCGCGGCGGGCACCTCGAAGCAGTCCGCCGGAGGAGCTGCCAAGAAGGCTGCTGCGAAACCCGCGAAGAAGACGGCTGCCAAGAAGGCGCCCGCCAAGAAGTCGGCCGCACCCGCGAAGAAGGCGCCGGCGAAGAAGGCCGCGGCCAAACCCGCACCGTCCCCCACCGGCGGTCTGCTGCGCGCGGTGCGTGCGGTGTGGCGGGGGCTGGCGCGCGGTGTGGGAGCGATGTTCCGCGGGATCGGTCGCGGGGCGCGGGGCCTGGACCCGGCGCACCGCAAGGACGGGATGGCCCTGCTGCTGTTCGGGGTCGCGCTGGTGGTCGCCGGGGGCACCTGGTCCAATCTGGACGGCCCGGTCGGCGACCTGGTCGAAATGTTGGTGACCGCGACGTTCGGCCGGCTCGACCTGGTGGTGCCGATCCTGTTCGCCATCATGGCCATGCGGCTCTTCCGCCACCCGGAGAAGCCGGAAGCCAACGGCCGCATCGTGATCGGCCTCTCCGCCCTGGTGCTCGGCGTGTTGGGGCAGGTCCACATCGCCTGCGGGGCGCCGAGCCGCGAGGAGGGCACCGAGGCGATGCAGGACGCCGGCGGGCTGATCGGCTGGGGGGCGTCCCAACCGCTGATCACCACCGTCCGTGAGCCGCTGGCCGTCGCCCTGCTCGTGCTGCTGACCATCTTCGGCCTGCTCGTGGTGACCGCGACACCGGTCAACCGGATTCCGCAGCGGGCCCGCCAACTGCTGGTCAGGCTCGGCCTCATCGACGACGGCGAGCGCGCGGAGGAGGAAGTCGGCGGCGCCTACGACGACGAGGACGAGTACGCGGAGGAGTGGCGGCAGGCACCCGCCAAGCGCTCGCGGCGCAGGGCCGGCGCCGAGGACGCCGCCGGCTCCGACCCCGAGCGGGCCGAAGAGGCCGCGCTCAGCAAGCGGCGCAGGACCCGCAAGGCCGCACCCGTCGCGGACACCGGCGCCGTGGAACTGCCGCAGAGCCGGCCGATGGACGCGGTCGACGTGGCGGCGGCAGCAGCCGCCGCACTCGACGGCGCGGTGCTGCACGGCGTGCAGCCCTCGCCGCTGGTGGCCGGGCTCAGCAGCGGCATCAGCAGCGAAACCAGCACCGCCCCCGGCGCCCGCAGCACCGCGAACGGCGCGGGCCAGCGGCCGGAGCGCCCGGGCGCCGCGGCGGGCAAGGCCGTGGAGCAGGTGCCCGACCTGACCCGGCCCACGCCCGAACCCGGCGACCTGCCCGAGCGCCCCGGCGGCCTCCAGCCGCGCGCCGAGCAACTGCAACTCGCCGGGGACATCACCTACGCGCTGCCCTCGCTCGACCTGCTGGAGCGCGGCGGACCCGGCAAGACCCGCAGCGCCGCCAACGACGCCGTGGTGGCCTCGCTGACCAACGTGTTCACCGAGTTCAAGGTGGACGCGTCGGTCACCGGCTTCACCCGCGGCCCGACGGTCACCCGCTACGAGGTCGAGCTCGGCCCGGCCGTCAAGGTCGAGCGGATCACCGCGCTGACCAAGAACATCGCCTACGCCGTCGCCAGCCCCGACGTACGGATCATCAGCCCGATCCCCGGCAAGTCAGCGGTCGGCATCGAAATCCCCAACACCGACCGCGAGATGGTCAACGTCGGCGACGTACTGCGGCTGGCCGACTCGGCGGGCGACGAACACCCGATGCTGGTGGCGCTCGGCAAGGACGTCGAGGGCGGCTACGTGATGGCCAACCTGGCGAAGATGCCGCACGTACTGGTGGCGGGCGCGACCGGCTCCGGCAAGTCCTCCTGCATCAACTGCCTGATCACCTCGATCATGATGCGGGCCACGCCGGAGGACGTACGGATGGTCCTGGTGGACCCCAAGCGCGTCGAGCTGACCGCGTACGAGGGCATCCCGCACCTGATCACGCCGATCATCACCAATCCGAAGCGGGCCGCCGAGGCGTTGCAGTGGGTCGTGCGCGAGATGGACCTGCGCTACGACGACCTGGCCGCCTACGGCTTCCGGCACATCGACGACTTCAACGCCGCGGTGCGCGCCGGCAAGGTCAACCCGCCCGACGGCAGCGAGCGCGAGCTGACGCCGTACCCGTACCTGCTGGTCATCGTGGACGAGTTGGCCGACCTGATGATGGTGGCGCCGCGCGACGTGGAGGACGCGATCGTGCGCATCACCCAACTCGCCCGGGCCGCCGGCATCCACCTGGTGCTGGCGACGCAGCGGCCGTCGGTCGACGTGGTCACCGGGCTGATCAAGGCGAACGTCCCCTCCCGGCTCGCGTTCGCCACCTCCTCGCTCGCCGACAGCCGGGTGATCCTCGACCAGCCGGGGGCGGAGAAGCTCATCGGCAAGGGTGACGGCCTCTTCCTCCCGATGGGTGCGAACAAGCCGGTCCGGATGCAGGGCGCCTTCGTCACGGAGGAGGAGGTGGGCGCCGTGGTCCAGCACTGCAAGGACCAGATGGCGCCGGTCTTCCGGGACGACGTGACGGTGGGGACGGCGAAGAAGAAGGAGATCGACGAGGACATCGGCGACGACCTCGACCTGCTGTGCCAGGCCGCGGAGCTGGTGGTCTCCACCCAGTTCGGCTCCACGTCGATGTTGCAGCGCAAGCTGCGGGTGGGCTTCGCGAAGGCGGGCCGGCTGATGGACCTGATGGAGTCCCGGAACATCGTCGGGCCCAGCGAGGGCTCCAAGGCCCGAGACGTGCTCGTCAAGCCCGATGAGCTGGATGGAGTCCTCGCCGTGATCCGTGGTGAGGAAGACTCGTCATAAGGTTACGGGCAACCGTTTCCCCGGCTGATACGTCAAGTTGAAGGGGGCACCGGATACTGCCCGCAGTCGGGTCAGGTGCGGCCATTCTGATGGCGTACAAAGTCCGGCCTCCCGCTTGCCCGACCCTTTCGTACCACCCCTAGACTGAACATCCAGCAGGTGGCTACACGCTCGAAAGGCACCCTCGTGTCCATCGGCAACTCCTCCGCAGACGACCGCCCTTCCGTCGGTCGCGTCCTCCAGCAGGCCCGGATCGGTGCCGGACTGACCGTCGACGAGGTCAGTACCGCCACCCGGGTGCGCATCCCCATCGTGCACGGCATCGAACAGGATGACTTCTCCCGCTGCGGTGGCGACGTCTACGCGAGAGGCCACATCCGTTCGCTGGCCCGCGCCGTCGGGGTCGACCCGGCACCGCTGATCGCCCAGTTCGACGAGGAGCACGGCGGTCGCCCCGAGCCGACCGGCGCCGCGCCGCTCTTCGAGGCCGAACGCATCCGCTCCGAGCCGCGCCGCCCGAACTGGACCGCCGCGATGGTGGCCGCGATCGTGGCCGTCGTCGGCTTCGTCGGCTTCACGCTGGTCTCCGGCGGGGACGGCGGCGAGGCCAGCACCGCGGCCGACAGCACCGGCACGGCCAAGCCCTCCGACACGCCGGAGAAGGGCAAGCCGAGCAAGCCCGCCGACCCCAAGCCCGACCCGACCGAGAGCGCCATCGCCGCCGCACCGGCCAACAAGGTGACGGTCAAGCTCACCGCCGCCGACCGGCAGGCGTGGATCTCGGCCAAGGACCACAACGGGCGGCTGCTGCACGTCGGCGTGCTGGAGCGCGGCGTCTCCAAGACCTTCACCGACTCCCAGCGGATCGACCTGGTGCTCGGCGACGCGGGGGCCGTCAAGCTCTTCGTGAACGGCAAGGAGGTCCGCGAGGTCGGCGAGGACGGCCAGGTGCAGCGGCTGAGCTACACCAAGGGGGACCCGGAAGCCGGCTGACCAGGGGTTCGTATCGGGCATACCCGGAATCGGGGCGGCACGACCGGGCCCCGATGACACCGGGCAGGTGCCTCGTGCGCCCTTGGCGCCGGGGCGGGCGCCGGAACGAAGTAGTCTGAGCGTATGCCCGAACGCCGTACCGTCGCTCTCGTCACTCTTGGCTGCGCCCGTAACGAGGTGGACTCGGAGGAGCTCGCAGGCCGCTTGGCGGCGGATGGCTGGGAGCTCGTCGAGGAAGCCTCCGAAGCCGACGTCGCCGTCGTCAACACCTGTGGTTTCGTCGAGGCCGCCAAGAAGGACTCCGTCGACGCCCTGCTCGAAGCCAACGACCTCAAGGACCACGGCCGCACCCAGGCCGTGGTCGCGGTCGGTTGCATGGCCGAGAGATACGGGAAAGAGCTGGCCGACGCGTTGCCGGAGGCCGACGGCGTGCTCGGGTTCGACGACTACGCCGACATCTCCGACCGGCTGCGCACCATCCTCGCCGGCGGCGTCCACGCCTCCCACACCCCTCGCGACCGGCGCAAGCTGCTGCCGATCAGCCCCGCCGAGCGGCAGGGCGCCGAGGTGGCACTGCCCGGCCACGGGGAGGCCGCGGCCGAGCCCGACGCCGGGCCGCAGGCCGACCTCGCGGACCTGCCCGCCGGCGTGGCGCCCGCGTCCGGCCCGCGGGCCCCGCTCCGGCGGCGCCTGGGCACCAGCCCGGTCGCCTCGGTGAAGCTTGCCTCCGGCTGCGACCGACGCTGCTCCTTCTGCGCCATCCCCTCCTTCCGCGGCTCCTTCATCTCCCGCCGCCCCGCCGACGTGCTGAACGAGACGCGCTGGCTCGCCGAGCAGGGCGTGAAGGAGATCATGCTGGTCTCCGAGAACAACACCTCGTACGGCAAGGACCTCGGTGACCTGCGACTCCTGGAGACGCTGCTGCCGGAGCTGGCCGGGGTGGACGGCATCGAGCGGGTGCGGGTCAGCTACCTCCAGCCCGCCGAGCTGCGGCCCGGCCTGATCGACGTGCTCACCTCGACGGACAAGGTCGCGCCCTACTTCGACCTGTCCTTCCAGCACTCGGCGCCGGACGTGCTGCGCGCCATGCGCCGGTTCGGCGACACCGACCGCTTCCTGGAGTTGCTCGGCCAGATCCGGGCCAAGGACCCGCAGGCCGGCGCGCGCTCCAACTTCATCGTGGGCTTCCCCGGCGAGAGCGAGGCCGATCTCGCGGAGCTTGAGCGCTTCATCACCGAGGCCCGGCTGGATGCGATCGGCGTCTTCGGCTACTCCGACGAGGAGGGCACCGAGGCCGCCGGTTACGCGGACAAGCTCGCCCCCGAGGTGGTCGCCGAGCGCCTGGAGCGGGTCTCCCGGCTCGCCGAGGAACTCACCGCGCAGCGCGCCGAAGAGCGTCTGGGCGAGACCGTACGGGTACTGGTGGACCGTGTGGACGAGAGCGAAGGCACGATCGGCCGGGGCGCGCACCAGGCACCGGAGACCGACGGACAGACGACGTTGCGCACCGAGCGGGAGCTGGCGCCCGGCCGTATGGTCGAGGCGAAGGTGATCGCGACGGAGGGCGTGGACCTCATCGCGGAGCCGCTGACCGAAGTGTGTCCCGAGGGGGCGGGCAGATGACCGGAGTCCCGGCCTCCGCAGCGGGAGGCGCCCGTGCGGCGAGGGTGCCCGCCGCCCGCACCGTAGGGCTGTGGAACATCGCCAACATCCTCACCATGATGCGTCTGGTGCTGGTGCCCGGCTTCGTGCTGCTGATGCTGCACGGCGACGGTTACGACCCGGCCTGGCGCTCCTTCGCATGGGCCGCGTTCTCGGTGGCGATGATCACCGACCTCTTCGACGGCCATCTGGCCCGGCGGTACGACCTGGTCACCGACTTCGGCAAGATCGCCGATCCGATAGCGGACAAGGCGATCATGGGCGCGGCGCTGATCTGCCTGTCCGTCCTCGACGACCTGCCCTGGTGGGTCACCGGGGTGATCCTGTTCCGGGAGATCGGCATCACCCTGATGCGCTTCTGGGTGATCAAGCACGGGGTCATCCCGGCCAGCCGGGGCGGCAAGATGAAGACCCTGGCCCAGGGGACCGCGGTCGGCATGTACGTCCTCGCGCTGACCGGACCGCTGGCCACGCTCCGGTTCTGGGTGATGGGGCTGGCGGTCGTACTGACCGTGGCGACCGGCCTGGACTACGTGCGGCAGGCCGTCGTCCTGCGCCGCGCGGGCCTGGCGGCGGAGCGGGCGAGCGCGGGGGAGCGGTCCGGGGCGGACCGCGAATCGGTGCGGTAGCGGGTCGCTGACCCGTGCGGTGCCGGGCCGGGGGCCGGGACCGGAGCGGTGAGCCGAACGACGGGGAGATCAAGTGA
This sequence comes from Streptomyces sp. 796.1, assembly GCF_047525675.1. NCBI lineage: Bacteria > Bacillati > Actinomycetota > Actinomycetes > Kitasatosporales > Streptomycetaceae > Streptomyces > Streptomyces sp. 796.1. Next base: position 17,160 of record NZ_JBLIWA010000038.1, read on the forward strand.
CCGAGGCAACCACCTCGGCGGATGAGGGTGAGGGCGGCGCGGTGCGTCACTCCTCGGTGAACGTGGGGAATGCGGAGCGCGCGGTACGCGCGGAGAGTGCGGTGCCCGTGGGAAGTGCGGGGCAGGCGAGGAACGCTGGGCATACGGGGGTCGGGGAGCGCGTGAGAGGTGTCGGGAGTGCGACGGACTCGGTGGGCCCGGGTTCGACGGGCTCTATCCCAGCCGGTTTGGGTTCGGTAGGCCCGGCTCCGGCCGGCCCCGGTCCGGTGGGTTCGGCCGCGGTGAATTCGGATGGGGTGCGGCCTGTCCCGGTGGGGCCGGTTTCGGCCGGTTCGGAATCGGTGGGCCAGGCCCCGGCGGCGGCTCGGCCGGCGGAGGGGGCCGAAGCGGGGCCGCACCTGCCCGGGGCGGCGCTGGCGGCCGAGGTGGCCGCAGCGCTGCGGGCGCGCGGTGAGACCGTGGCGGTGGCCGAATCGCTCACCGGCGGACTGCTGTCGGCGGTGCTCACCGATGCACCCGGTGCCTCGCGCTCCTTCCGCGGTGCGATCACCGCGTACGCCACCGACGTCAAGGCCAGCGCGCTCGGCGTCGACGCGGCGCTGCTCGCCGCACGGGGCGCGGTGGACGCCCAGGTCGCGGCCCAGATGGCGAGCGGCGTACGGAGCGCACTGGGGGCCGACTGGGGGGCCGCGACCACCGGCGTCGCCGGCCCGGACCCGCAGGACGGCCAGCCGGTGGGCACCGTCCACATCGCGGTCGTGGGCCCCGCCGGTGCGCCCGTCACGGTCGAACTGGCGCTGGCCGGAAGTCGCTCAGAAATCCGCGCACGCAGCGTCACATCCGTCCTCGAACTGATGCAGAGCGAATTGATCGAGAATGCGAGGGCACAGGATACGGAACAGGGCGGGCGGATTTGATGTTTGCAGCCCTGAGTGAACACGACATCGCCCCCCGCACGGGCGGAGCCCGAGGCGGTACGGTGGGGCGAGAAGGAACGGGATATGCGGTCCGAGGAGGGAGCCAGCGATGATTCTGCTCCGTCGCCTGCTGGGTGACGTGCTGCGCCGACAGCGTCAGCGCCAGGGCCGGACGCTGCGCGAGGTCTCCTCGTCCGCCCGGGTGTCTCTGGGCTATCTCTCAGAGGTCGAGCGAGGACAGAAGGAAGCGTCCTCCGAATTGCTCTCCGCCATCTGCGATGCCTTGGACGTACGCATGTCCCAGGTGATGCGCGAGGTCAGCGACGAACTGGCACTGGCCGAGCTGGCCCAGTCCGCCGCTGCGAGCGAGCCCGTGCCGGCGCCCATGAGACCCAGGTTGAACTCCGTGTCGGTGACTTCGGTGACGTCCGTCCCCGAGGAACGAGTGACGATCAAGGCGCCCACCGAGGCCGTCAACGTGGTGGCCGCCTGACGACCCGGAACCGGTTGCGCAGCAACCACCCACCAGGCTGTGCCGTAGGCCCCGTCCGCATAGTGGACGGGGCCTACGGGTTTTTTGTGGGCGTGAGGTGGGCGGAGGCGGGTTCTGGTGAGTGGGCTGGGGTGGGTGGGGCTTACGGGGGGTTACGGGTTCGCGTTGGGGGCGGGGTGGTTTGGCGGCCGGCTCGGGGCCCGTGCGGGTCATCGCCGGGTGTTGTCTTGACGGGGCGACGGGGCGACGGGGCGACGGGGCGACGGGGCGACGGGGCGACGGGGCGGTGTGGTGGGGGTGTGTGGGGCTGGGCTGTCGGGTGGTTGCGCGCGGTGGGCGTGGGGGCGGTGGGTCTGGGTAAGCGGGTGATCTACCGAGGGGGACGGCTTGCCTTGTCGTATGCCGCGTATGTCGGGGTACACGAGGTATGGCAGGGTGAGCTAAGGGACTTATTCGACAAAAGGAGAAATTGATGTCTGCTGTCAGGAGCCCGCTGCCCGAGCCGGACCGGAAGACGGTCGGCGACGCTCTCCAGGGCGCGCTGGTGGACTTGGTGGATCTGTCCCTGGTCGCCAAGCAGGTGCACTGGAACGTGGTCGGCCCGCGGTTCCGCTCCGTCCACCTCCAGCTCGACGAGGTGGTCGACACGGCGCGCACGCACACCGACACGGTCGCCGAGCGCGCCTCCGCGATCGGGGTGAGCCCCGACGGGCGGGCCGAGACCGTCGCCAAGACGAGCGGCATCGACACCGTCAAGGACGGGTGGATCCAGGACACCGAAGCCGTACGAATCCTGGTCGATGCGCTGAACGCGGTCATCGCGCGGATGCGTGAGCGGATCGCCGCGACGGACAAGCCCGACCCGGTCTCGCAGGACCTGCTGATCGGTCTGACCGCGGACCTTGAGAAGCACGCGTGGATGTTCCAGGCGGAGGCCGGCTGACCGGTCCGGCCGGCCCGCGTGGGCCGCTGGCCCGTAGGAGCATGTGCCCGCACGGGTAGGTGATGGCGTGCCGTGCGAGGCGCGGTCGGAGCAGACCGGCGCGGCGGGGGAGACCTCGGGATCGGGGCGCCCTCAGCGCCGTCACCGACCGCCGACGCCAGGGCGTGACCCGCCCGCACGAAGCCGGCCCCTCGAACCAGGGGCCGGCTTCGGCATGTGCGGGGCCGGTGACGCGGGCGGAGGGGCGAGGAACGTGCGGGGTGGGCGAGGTGGTGGGGGATGCGTGTGGGGTGGGTCGAGGTGAGAGGGGTGGGGTGGGCTCTGGATGCGGGTGGGGCGGGGGCGGGGGAGACTGGCACCGTACGCTCCGTGCGCGACGCACGACGGAACGCGGTGGCCGGAGCCGCGAGCGAAAGGTGCCCAGCCATGTGGGACGGACCGATACGCACCGGACCAGCAAGCACCGGACCGATACGCACCGGGCTGACACGGCCAGGACGCCCCGGCCGCAGTACGCATCGGTGCCGGTGGGGAGCGGGCGCCGGGAATCCGGTTGACGGGACGGGGCCGCCGGGGCGGTCGCGTACGGGCGGGGGCGCGGGGGAGCGGCGCTTGCGCAGAGGTGGCGGAGGGCCTCATGGGCCCGGGGAGCGGGCGACGGCCGGCGGTGCCTGAGCCCGTGCGATGGGCCGTCGCGCTGCTGCTGGGCGGCGTCTGGACCGGCGCCGTGATCTGGCTGGCCGCCGGGCCGACACCGCTCGGGCCGACCGCGGGGGTCCTGGTCGCGGGCGGTTGGGGGCTCAGCCTGCTGCCGGTGCATTGCGTACCGGGCGGGCGGGACGAGGGGAACTCCCCAGCCGGCGTCGAACACGACGCCGGAGCGCGTCCGGTCCACGACACGGGAGCGCGTCCGGCTCACGGCGTCGACACACATGCGGCTTACGGGGCCGAGACGCATCCGACTTGCGGCGAGGGGGCCTACCCGTCGGAGGTGAACGGGGCGGTCAGGGGCGACGGTGACGGCGGGGAGGTCGGCCCTGCGGGCGAGTCTGACGGCGAGGCGGGTGGAGCGTGCGGGCCCTACGGCGTGTGCCGTGCGTACGGCGCGCGCGGTGCGAACGACGCGTCTGACCCGTGTGACCCGTATGACCCGGCTGAGGAGCAGCGGGGCGCAGGTACGGGGCGGCGGCGCGGTGTGAGGCTGTGGTGGGGCCCGGTGGAGCGGTGAGCTTCGGGGCGGGGTGCCGTGTCGTGCCGTGCCTGCTGTGTCGGGGCGGGGCAGGTGGTCGTGTGCCCGTCGGTGACTGGGCGGGCGGGTGGTGGTCAGGATGCCCGTGGGCGGTTGGGCGGTTGGGCGGTGGGCGGTGGTGGGGCGTGGCTGTGGGGCGGTTCCGGGGCGGCGCTGCTGTGCGCAGGTCAGGCGGCGTCTGACGGGGCGGGGCCGGGTTGGCAGCGGGGGCACCAGTACGTGAGGCGGGCCGCGGAACCGTTCGGGTCATCCGGGTCGCCCTGTTCGGCCACGCGGATGCTCGTACCGCAGCGCCGGCACGGCTGGCCGGAGCGGCCGTAGACCCACAATCGGCGGTCGGGACGGTGCTCGGCCGTGGTGATCCGGGCGGCGCGGTCCTTGTTCACCTCCAGCAACCGTTTGGCGAGCGACAGCAGCCGGTCGCTCGTGGCCGGGCCGAGGTCGGCCATCGGGAGCCAGGGGCTGACGCGGAGGAGGAAACACAGTTCTGCCTTGTACACATTGCCGATGCCGGCGAGGTTGCGCTGGTCGAGCAGGGCCTCGCCGAGGGGGCGCCGGGGCGTGGCGAGCAGCCGACGCAGGGCTTCGGCCGCGTCCCAGTCGGGGCCCAGCAGGTCCGGGCCGAGGTGGCCGACGACGGTGTGTTCGTCGGCCGTGCGCAGCAGCGCGAGTACGGGCAGCCGGTAGCCGACGGCCGTCTGGTCGGCCACCCCGAGTACCGCCCTGACCTGGTGTCCCGGGCCGCCCCGCCAGCGCTCGTCGGCGCCGTAGACGTGCCAGGCGCCGTCCATCCGCAGGTGCGAGTGCAGCGACAGGCCGCCCTCGATGCGCGCGAGGAGGTGCTTGCCCCGTGGCAGGACCTCGTGCACCCGGCGGCCGGTGAGGTCGACGTCGGGGAGTGCGGGGCGCCGGCGACCCCGTGCGTCGGGGCGCAGGCTCGCCCCGCTGGGGGCGCGGAGCTCCCAACGCGTCAGCGGCTTGCCGGCCAGCGCGGCGTGCAGACGGTGCGCGGTGCGCCAGACGGTGTCTCCCTCGGGCATGGGCCCATCATGCCGTCAGCCGTTCGCCGGGGCGTGGGGCGCCCGGAGCAAGGTGGTGACGGGGGCGGTGTCGTGGTGCGGCGGCTCGTCGCCGCCGGATGCGGACGGCCTCTTCTTCCTCCCGATTCATCCTCCCGTCCTGCTTTCCGCGCTTGTTGTCCGCATCGGGGCGGCCTCCTCGGGCGTCGACGGGGGGACGGTGTGGAGGGCGAACCCTGTGTGGGTGTGGGCGTGGGGTGCCGGGGCGCGTGGGCTGGGCCGGCGCGGCCGGGGCGGTGTGCGGTGCCGGCGTACGGAGTGGGGTCGGGCCAGGTGGTGGCGTACGGAGCAGTGGCGGGGTCGGGCTGGCGGTGGCCCGTCTGCCCGGCTGCCGCCCCGTCCACTGCCGCGCGCCTGGCCGGTGCGTGGCCGTCCGCCCGGCGCCCCGGCCGCCGCGCCAGGCCGCTGGCCGTCCGCCCGGCGCCCCGGCTGCTCGCGCCCGCGCACCGTGGCGCGGCCAAATGCCTGGCGGACCTTCCTGGCCTCCCCGGTCCGCGTCCTAGCGGGCTGCGCGGACCCTGAGCCCACGCGGTGTGGCGTGGAAGCCGGCGGCCTCCAGAACCGCGCCGAACGGGGAGGACAACGCCGCCGCCCCGTTGATCCGCTCGACCGTGAGGGTGCCGAGCGCGCCTTCCTGGGCCGCCTTGGCCAACGCCTCGAACGCGGCCACCAACCGCGGATCATCGAGGGCCGGCCGTCCCGTGGACGGCGCGGACGCCGTGGGGAACGGCGCGGACCCGATGGGTATCGCGGTGCCGGTGCGCTCGGGGGACGCCGCCAGCTCCCCGGTCGTCGCGGGCCAGACCAGCAGCGTCTTGCCGCCGCGCTCCACGTAGAGCAGCAGGTCCCCGTCGACCAGCACCACCAGCGCACCCGCCTTGCGCCCCGGTTTGTGCGTGGCGCCCGGTGGCGGCTCGGGCCAACCGAGCGCGGCGCCGTAGGCGTTCGCGGGATCGGCCGCGGCCAGCACCATCGCCCGGGCGGCAGCCGTACGGGGCCGTGCGCCGTGTCCCGCTCCGTGCTGCTGGTCGTGCCCCGTGTCGTACTCCGCAGGCGGTGTGAACGGGTCGGCGGCGGACGGGGTGGCGAAGGCGGTGCCCTGCGCGCGCTCGCGCGCCGAACCGACCGCGCGCAGCCGGTCCACGGCCCCGTCCATCGCGAACTGCGCCGCACCGAGCCCCTCCACGACATAGCCGCGTCGGGCCTGGCCGCTCTCCTCGAAGGCGGCCAACACCCGGTACGCGGCGGCGAATCCGCCCTCCACGCCCTCGGCCGCCACCGCGCCGCGCGTCACCACGCCGTGCCGGTCGAGCAGCGTGCTGGCCAGCGCATGGGCCCGGTGCGTGGGATCGGTGACGCGCGCGGGCAGCAGCGACCAGCGGCCCGCCACGGTGGGCGGGCCGCCCAGGGAGGCGGAGGGACGCGCCACCCTGCCGTATCCGCGCGGGCCGGCCAGCGCCCCGTACCTGCCGCGGGGCACGGCGCGCTTGGCCCGGTGCGCGGTCGCCCCCGCCGTACGCCCCGAACCGAGCAGGGAGCGCAGCGGGGCGAGAGTGTCGTTGGTGATCCGGCCCGACCAGGCCAGCTCCCACACCGCGTCCACGATCTCGGCCTCCGCGCCGGGGGCCGCCTCCGTGAGCCCGGCCGCCCTGACCTGGTCCGCGATCTGTCGGAAGAACAGCCCGTACCCGCCGGCGAGCGCGGCGAGCACCGCCTCGTGCACCGGGGACAGCTCCAGCGGGCGGGGCTCGGGGAGCAGCAGCGGGGCGGCGTCCGCCAGATACAGCGTCACCCAGCCGTCCTTGCCGGGCAGCGCCCCCGCCCCCGCCCACACCACCTCGCCGGACACGGTCAACTCGTCCAACAGGGCCGGGGAGTACTGCGCCACCCGGGACGGCAGCACCAGCTTCTCCAGCGCGGAGGCGGGCACCGCCGCCCCCTGCAACTGCTCGACGGCCCGCACCAGGCCGTCCACGCCGCGCAACCCGGCGCCGCCCAACTGCTGCCACTGCGGCAAGAACGCCGCGAGCGCGGCCGGCGCCACCGGCTCCACCTCCTGCCGCAGTGCGGCCAGGGAACGCCGCCGCAACCTGCGCAGCACCGCCGTGTCACACCACTCCTGGCCCACGCCCGCGGGGTGGAACTCGCCCTGGACCACCCGGTTGTCGGCGGCGAGCCGGTGCAGCGCGCCGTCGGCCACGGCCGTGCCGAGACCGAAGCGGCCGGCGGCAGCCGCCGAGGTGAATGGGCCGTGCGTGCGCGCGTACCGCGCGAGGAGGTCGCCCAGCGGATCGCGCACCGGCTCGGTGAACGCCTCCGGGACGCCGACGGGCAGCGCCGTGCCCAGCGCGTCCCGCAGTCGCCCCGCGTCCTCCACGGCGGCCCAGTGGTCCCGCCCCGCGATCCGCACCCGAATGGCGCGCCTGGCTGCCTCCAACCGGCGCGGCCACTGGGGCTCCGCGCCCCGCTCCGACAACTCCTCGTCGGTGAGCGGGCCCAGCACCCGCAGCGCGTCGGCCACCGCCTCCACGTCCTTGACGCGACGGTCGTCGGTGCGCCAGGACAGCTCGCGCTCCAGCTCGGCCAGTACCTCCGCGTCCAGCAGTTCGCGCAACTCGGCCTGGCCGAGCAGTTCGGCCAACAGGCGCGAGTCCAACGAGAGCGCGGCGGCCCGGCGCTCGGCGAGCGGGGAGTCCCCCTCGTACAGGAACTGCGCCACATAGCCGAAGAGCAGTGAGCGCGCGAACGGCGACGGCTCCGGAGTCGTCACCTCCACCAGCCGCACCCGGCGCGCCTCGATGTCGCCCATCAGCTCGGTCAGCCCCGGTACGTCGAAGACGTCCTGGAGGCACTCGCGCACGGCCTCAAGGACGATCGGGAACGAGCCGAACTCGCTCGCCACCTGGAGCAGTTGGGAGGCGCGCTGGCGCTGCTGCCACAGGGGGGTGCGCTTGCCGGGGCTGCGCCGCGGCAGCAGCAGCGCACGGGCCGCGCACTCGCGGAAGCGGGCGGCGAACAGCGCCGACCCGCCCACCTCGTCGGTGACCAACTGGGCCACGTCGCCCTGGTCGAAGGTGACGTCGGCCGCGCCCACGGGCGCCTGCTCGGCGTCGAAGGCCGTGCCGTGGTCGGGCGCGGGGCGCGCACCCGGGGCCGGTGCGCCAGTGCCCGGGTCCGCCGGCCCGGGCACGTCGAGCAGGTCGAGGCCGAGGAGGTCGGCGTCCGGCAGCCGCAGCACGATGCCGTCGTCGGCGTGCATCACCTGGGCGTCCATCCCGTACCGCTCGGACAGCCGGGCACCGAGCGCCAGCGCCCACGGGGCGTGGACCTGGGCGCCGAACGGGGAGTGCACCACCACGCGCCAGTCGCCCAACTCGTCCCGGAACCGCTCGACGACGATCGTGCGGTCATCGGGGACGTGGCCGCAGGCCGCGCGCTGCTCCGCCAGGTAGGCCAGCACGTTGTCCGCCGCCCAGCCGTCCAGGCCGGCCGCGGTCAGCCGGGCGCGCGCGGCCTCCGGCTGCTGCGCGCCCACCTCGCGCAGGAAGGCCCCCAGCGCGCGGCCCAACTCCAGCGGGCGCCCCAACTGGTCGCCCTTCCAGAACGGCAGCCGCCCCGGCACCCCGGGCGCGGGCGTCACCAGCACCCGGTCGCGCGTGATGTCCTCGATCCGCCACGAGGTGGTGCCCAAGGTGAACACGTCGCCCACCCGCGACTCGTACACCATCTCCTCGTCCAACTCGCCGACCCGGCGCCCACCGGACCGACCGCCCGCCCCACCGGAGGACTCGGAGCCGGCCAGGAACACGCCGAACAGGCCGCGGTCGGGGATCGTGCCGCCCGAGGTGACGGCCAGCCGCTGCGCCCCGGGGCGGCCGGTGACGGTGCCGGCGATCCGGTCCCACACCAGACGGGGCCGCAACTCGGCGAACGCGTCCGACGGATAGCGCCCGGCGAGCATGTCCAGCACCCCGGTGTACGCCGACTCGGGCAGCGTGGCGAACGGGGCGGCCCGACGCACCACGGCCAGCAACTCGTCCACGTCCCAGGTGTCCATCGCCGCCATGGCCACCACCTGCTGGGCCAGCACGTCCAACGGGTTGGCCGGCACGCGCAACGCCTCGATGGCGCCCGCGCGCATGCGCTCGGTGACCACCGCCGACTGGACCAGGTCGCCGCGGTACTTGGGGAAGACCACACCGGTGGAGACGGCCCCCACCTGGTGCCCGGCCCGGCCCACCCGCTGAAGGCCGGAGGCTACCGAGGGGGGCGACTCGACCTGCACCACCAGGTCGACCGCGCCCATGTCGATGCCGAGCTCCAGGCTTGAGGTCGCCACCACCGCCGGCAGCCGGCCCGCCTTCAGGTCCTCCTCGACCAGCGCCCGCTGCTCCTTGGAGACCGAGCCGTGGTGCGCCCGGGCCAGCACCGGCGGCGCGCCCTTGGCCGCCCCCGCCTCGGCCATCACCTCCGCCGGCGCGTGGTGCTCGGGGAGCGCGGCCCCGGTGGCACGTTCGTACGCGATCTCGTTGAGCCGGTTGCACAGGCGCTCGGCCAGCCGGCGGGAGTTGGCGAACACGATGGTCGAACGGTGCGCCTGCACCAGGTCGACGATCCGCTCCTCCACGTGTGGCCAGATGGACGGCCGCTCGCCCGCCTGCCCAGGCCCCTCGCTCACCGGCGACCCGCCCAACTCGCCCAGGTCCTCCACCGGGACGACCACCGACAGGTCGAACTCCTTGCCGGACGGCGGCTGGACGATCTCCACCCGCCGGCCGGGCGAGAGGTAGCGGGCCACTTCCTCCACCGGGCGCACCGTCGCGGACAGCCCGATCCGGCGGGCCGGCCTGACCCGGCCCGCGCCGGCGCCCCGCACGGCGTCGAGCCGCTCCAGGGTGAGCGCCAGATGCGCCCCGCGCTTGGTCCCGGCCACCGCGTGCACCTCGTCGAGGATCACCGTCTCGACGCCGGTCAGCGCTTCGCGCGCGGCGGAGGTCAGCATCAGGAACAGCGACTCGGGCGTGGTGATCAAGATGTCCGGCGGCCGGGTGACCAGCGCACGGCGCTCGGCCGCCGGCGTGTCCCCGGACCGGATGCCCACCCGCACCTCCGGCTCGGGCAGACCGCGCCGCACCGCCTCCTGCCGGATGCCGGTCAGCGGGCTCCGCAGGTTGCGCTCCACGTCCACGGCGAGCGCCTTCAGCGGCGACACGTACAGCACCCGGCAGCGCTTCTTCGGCTCGGCTGGCGGGGGCGTGCTGGTCAGCTCGTCGATCGCGGCGAGGAAGGCGGCGAGCGTCTTGCCGGAGCCGGTCGGGGCGACCACCAGCACGTCCGAGCCCTCGCCGATGGCGCGCCAGGCACCGGACTGAGCCGCCGTCGGCGCCGTGAACGCCCCCGTGAACCAGCCGCGGGTGGCCGCCGAGAAGCCCTCAAGGCCGGTGGCAGGGGCCGGGCTGCCGCTCGGGGGACCGCCTCCCGTCGACTGATCGCTTCGCTGGTTCGTCGCCATGCCCCCCATCGTGCACCGCACCACTGACAATGGGCCGAAGAACCAGGTCAGCGGGGATCTGGGGTGGTCTGTGCGGTGTGGTGGCCGGCAGCGCGGGGCGGGTTCGCGCGCCTTGCACAATGGGATCATGGGCGAACGGGAGCAGGCGCGGCACTGGCGATACGCGGAGTTGCCCGGCGTCGACCTGCTCCGGGCCCGCTACATCCGGCACGCCTTCCCCCAGCACACCCATGACGGCTTCGTCCTGGGCGCGATCACCGGTGGGATCGAGGAGGTCCGACTGCCCGGCGGGCTGGTGCGGGTCGGCCCCGGCGGCGTCGTCATGATCAACCCCGACGTGGCGCACACGGCGCGCGCCGGCACGCCCGAGGGCTGGGCGTACCACGTGCTCTACGCGGACGCCGCCATGGTGGCCGACATCGCCGCCGAGACTCCTGGGACGCGCGGGGCGGCCTGGTTCCGCGAATCGGTCGTCGACGACCGGGAGGCGGCGCGGCTCATCCTGGCGGTGCACCGGGCGGCCGAACGGGGCAACGCGCTGGCCGCCGACACGATGCTGCGCGCGACCGTCACCCGGCTGCTGCGCGGGTACGGCGGGGCGCACCCGCGCCGTACGGAGCACGGGGCCGGGGCCAGGACCGCCGCCAGGGCCCGGGAGGTCCTGGAGTCCCGGATGGCCGCCCCGCCGACCCTCACGAGCCTCGCCGCCGAACTCGGCACCAGTCCCTTCGCCCTGCTGCGCGCCTTCCGCGCGGCGTACGGGATGCCCCCGCACGCGTGGCTGACCGATGCCCGGGTACGGTGCGCCCGCACCCTCCTGGAGGACGGCACGCCACCGGCCGAAACCGCCGCCCTGGTCGGCTTCACGGACCAGCCGCACCTGGGTCGGCACTTCACCCGCATCGTCGGTGTCCCACCGGGCGCCTACCGCAGGGAGCGCTCGACGGCGCGCGGACGCACCTGACCGGAGCCGCAAGAACGTACAAGACCGGGCGGACCGGCTGCCCGTACGTTGCCGCCGTGGTCGAACGAACGGACGCCGGACGAGCGGCAGACGAAGAGCAGCGGTGCCCCACGGGGCACGCGGAACAACCGGGCGCCGTGACGCGCGCCCCGGAGCGGTCGGGAGGGGAGGACGACCAACGGGAAGGCGGCGGCGCTGACGGGCGCCGGCCCCTGCCGGACGGGGCGCGAGGCGGGGCGGACCTGGGAGACAGGCCCCGGTGCTCGCCGCACGGAGCACGGAGCGCGGTGGACGGGGCCGGGCGCACCCCGGCACCCCGAGCACCGGAACGGGCATCGGAGGGAGAGAGGCCGGCCCCGCCGGACGGGGCGACGGAGCGGGCGGACGCGGAGGCGGGGCACGCGCGCGCGGGCACGAGGCCACGGTGGACATGGCGCCTCCTGCTTCCTCAGGCGGTGCCCGCGCGCGCGGGCACGGGGCGGGCAGACCCGGGGACGGAGCGAGTGGCGGACGCGGACACGCGGCTTCGGGCGGACCGCTCCGGTGCCGGGGCGGGGCGCGCGGCCGTGGTGCGTGACGCACTCGGGGTGGGCGTCGCGGTCGGGCTGTCCGGGTTCGCCTTCGGCGTCACCTCGGCGGGCTCCGGGCTCAGCCTGTTGCAGACGTGTGCGCTGAGCCTGTTGGTGTTCACCGGGGCCTCCCAGTTCGCCCTGGTCGGGGCGCTCGCCGCGGGCGGGAACCCGCTCACCGCGGCGGCCGGAGCCTTCTTCCTCGGGGTGCGCAACGCCTTCTACGGGCTACGGCTGTCGGAACTGTTGCGACTGCCCCGTGCCGTGCGTCCGCTGGCGGCGCATTGGGTCATCGACGAAACCTCCGTCGTCGCACTCGCCCAGCGCGACCGGGCTGCGGCCCGACTGGGCTTCGCCGTGACCGGGACCGCCCTGTTCGTCCTGTGGAACCTGACGACCCTGATCGGGGCGCTCGGCGCCTCCGCACTGGGCGACCCCGACGACTGGGGCCTGGACGCGGCGGGGCCCGCCGTCTTCCTCGCGCTGCTCGCCCCGATGCTGCGGGCCGCAGTGGAACGCGTGGTGGCCGCCCTCGGCGTCGTCCTGGTGCTGGCCTGCATACCCGTGCTGCCCGCCGGTGTGCCGGTCCTCGTGGCCGCGCTCGCGGCGCCCCTCGTGCTGGTCGTGGCGGGCCGACGCCCCGCGTGGTTCCCGCCACCGGCCGGGGCCGGTTCCGCGGCGCCGACCGAGCACGGTGCGGGGGAGGGCCGGTGAGTACGTGGATCGCCATCGCCCTCACGGCCGCCGGCTGCTACCTGGTGAAACTGCTCGGACTCTCGGTCCCGGCGGGCGTCCTGGAGCGGCCGGCCGTCAAACGGCTCGCCGCCCTGCTCCCGGTCGCCCTGTTGGCCGCGCTGATCGCGCAACAGACGTTCAGCACGGGGCACACCCTGGCCCTCGACGCCCGTACGCTCGGGCTCGCCGCCGCGGCGCTCGCCCTGCTGCTGCGTGCCCCGTTCCTGGTCGTGGTCGCATCGGCCGTGGCCGTGACGGCGCTGGTGCGCGCCGTGGGCGGCTGAAGGCGTCGCTACGGAGCAGGCTCCGGCTCCGTACGGGGCGGCGGGCGTTGCCGCGGTACGCGGGGGTCGTTGCCGCCCGGAGGCGAGCCCTGCGACAGCCGAGGCCCAGCCACACGGATGCTCCACGGAGCACCCGCACCTGCGCTCCCGCCCCGTCGTTGCTCCGTGCTCCGTGCTCCGTGTGGCGGGTGCGTGACGCCCCGTGCCCCGTTGCGCCTCGCGCGGGCGCGCGTGCGCGCGGGCGACGCAGGCGGGTCGTCGCCCCGCCGTCTCGCGGTGCTGCGGTGCCGTGGAGCTGTGGTCCCGTGGCGTTGGGCCCACGGCGTGACGGGACCGGGTCGGCGCCGGCCGGGCCCGAGGTGGTCAGTGCAGCGGGCGACCGTACGCGCGGAGGGTCAGCAGGGCGTCGATGGTCACCATGGGGCGGCACTCCAGCGCGGTGCCGGGCGCCCACTGGCGCCAGATGAGCGGCCAGCCGCCGTCGTCCTGCTGCGCCGCCGCCAGGTGGTCGAGCGAGGCCGTCAGCTCCGCGTCGGAGAACCAGGAACGGGCGACGGAGTCCGGACGGGGCGCGAAGTCGTGCGCGAAGTGGTGCTCTCCCGGGGCGTACCCATCGGGCACCGGATGGTTGGCCGCCGCGTGTGGGTCGAGCACGACCAGCCCCTGCCCGCGCACGCGCGCGCCCAGCCGCTGCGCGACCGTGCTGGCGCGGCTGCGGTCCGGCACCCAGTTCAGGAAGGTGAGGGCGGCGATGACCTCGTACGGGTGCGTGGGGGCGCCGTCGGCCAGTTCCTCCACGGCCGACCAACAGAAGTCCGTGGCCCGGAACAGCCAGGCGTGCCAGACGCCGCCCCGGTGCAGCAGCCCCGTGACGGGACCGGTGGCGAGCAGGTCGCTCGGCGGGTCGTCGGTTACCGGCAGCCACGGCGCGGCGGGGTACCCGCGCAGCGAGGGGTGGAGCGCCGGCAGCGCCCCGTCGGGCGTGGAGATTCCGGTCAGATACCGGCAGACCTGTTCCATGCCCGGTCCGCCGCACCGGTCGATCTCGTCGAGCACCCGGAGCGCGTGTGCGGTGTGCAGCGGCTGGCTGACGGGGCCGCGCAGGTCGGGCTCCAGGGCGTGCCCGTAACCGCCGTCGTCGTTCAGGTAGGCGGCCAGCGCCCGCTCCACCGCATCGGCGGCGCGTTCCCGATCGCCTTCGCGCGAGGGCAGGAAGTGGTAGCCGAACCTGCGTTGCTCCAGCACACGGGCGGTGAGCCAGATGAAGTGCTCGGCACGGGCGAGGGGGGAGGTCGGTGCGGGTTTCATCCCCTGACCGTAGGACCGGAGGCGGGGGCCGGACGCCGGTTGCGAGCGGGCTGCACTCTCAGGGGCGGGATACTGGGCCCATGCGGTTGACGGTCTTCTGGCAGCGAATGGCGGATCACTTCGGCGAGGCGTACGCGGACTCCTTCGCGCGCGATCACGTGATGTCCGAGCTGGGCGGACGGACGGTGCACGAGGCACTGGCCGCCGGCTGGAGCGCCAAGGACGTGTGGCGCGGGGTGTGCGTGGCCGTCGACGTCCCGTACGAGAAGCGCTGACACCCGCGACCGGTACCCCTCCCGGAGGGTTGACGCCCGCAGCGTCCCCCCCGGCACCCTCCCGCCGGGAGCCACGGAGCCACGGAGCCACGGAGCCACGGAGCCACGGAGCCACGGAGCCACGGAGCCACGGAGCCACGGAGCCACGGAGCCACGGAGCCACGGAGCCACGGAGCCACGGAGCCACGGAGCCACGGAGCCACGGAGCCAGCGGGTGGCGCCGTAGCTAGTGGTGGGGGACATGACATTGGCCGTGCAGGGCGACGTCACCCACATGCGCCACACTTGCTCCGTGGTAACGACAGAAGACACCGTTCCAGAAGACGCCGCTGCAAGGCCGCGCCAGCCGGCGGGCCCGCGCGATGTGGCGGGCGCGCGGATGCCCCGTTGGCTACCGCGGGCCATGGTGCTGGCACTCGCCCTGGTGGCCGGCTTCCAGTTCGCCAGTTGGGCGTTCCACGAGCTGACGTCGTTGCTGCTCAACATCCTGATCGCGTTCTTCCTCGCGCTGGCCATCGAGCCCGCGGTGGACTGGATGGCGGCCCGCGGGGTGCGGCGCGGGCTCGCCACCGGCCTGGTCTTCCTCGGCATCCTGATCGCCGTCGCCGGCTTCTTCACCCTGCTCGGTTCGATGCTGGCCGACCAGATCGTGACCATGGTCGAGGACTTCCCGAAGTACCTGGACAAGGTCATCAGCTGGGTGAACTCGACGTTCCACACGGAGCTGTCCCGGGTGGAGATCCAGGACAGCCTGTTGCACTCGGACTGGTTGCAGAAGTACGTCCAGGACAGCGCCAACAACGTGCTGGACGTGTCGGCGCAGGTGCTCGGCGGACTGTTCAAGATGCTGACGATCACGCTCTTCGCGTTCTACTTCGCGGCCGACGGCCCCCGGCTGCGCCGCTCGCTGTGCTCCGTGTTGCCGCCGCACCGCCAGTCCGAGGTGTTGCGCGCCTGGGAGATCGCGGTCGCCAAGACCGGCGGCTACCTGTACTCGCGTGGCCTGATGGCACTGATCTCGGGCATCGCCCACTACGTACTGCTGGAGATCCTTGGCGTTCCCTACGCCCCCGCGCTGGCCGTGTGGGTGGGCCTGATCTCGCAGTTCATCCCCACCATCGGCACCTATCTGGCCGGTGGGCTGCCGATGCTGATCGCGTTCACCGTGGACCCCTGGTACGCGGTGTGGGTGCTCGGCTTCGTCGTGGTCTACCAGCAATTCGAGAACTACCTGTTGCAGCCCCGGATCACCGCCAAGACGGTCGACATCCACCCGGCCGTCGCCTTCGGCTCCGTGATCGCCGGGACCGCCCTGCTCGGCGCGGTCGGCGCGCTCATCGCGATCCCGGCAACCGCGACGTTGCAGGCGTTCCTCGGCACGTACATCAAGCGGTACGAGGTGACGGACGACCCGCGGGTGTACGGCGGCCGGCGCAGGCCGCGGGGCGAGTCGCGGTTCGCCCGCGCGCGGCGCGCGTTGGGCTGGGGCGGGGCGGGACCCGCCGCCCCAGTGGCCGCGGGGGACGGGGCGGCGGCCGGCGCTCCGTCGACGGTGGCTGCGGATGCCGCGGCGGCGACCACGAAGGTGGCCGCCCCCGATGCGACGGGGGCCGGGCGGGCCGAGCCGACGGGGGCCGGGGCACCGGCGCCGGACGCCGGGTCGACGCGGCCGGCGGCGGGGGAGCCGGCCCCCGAGGGCTGACAACCGGCCGGTACGCGGCCCCGCTCGATCCCGGGCTCCGCCCCGTGTGCCGCCGTGTTCGCCGGGACTGCCTCGACCTGCGGGAGCGGAATCATGGTCTATGCGGGCAGCCTCTGAGGAGGGCCGGGTGGGATGTGGACGGTCATGATCAGATGGCAGGTGCCCGTGCCCGTGCCGCGGTAGGTGTGGGGGACGTCCCCGTCGAACGTGGCGGTCTGCCCGACCCCCACGGGATGCTCGACGCCGTCGACGACGAGGACCAGACGCCCGGCGGTGACGCTGAGGGTTTCTACGACGCCGGCCTGGTGGGGGTGGCTCGGGTACTCCTCGCCCGGCTCCAGTTTCCAGCGCCAGACCTCGACCGGGGCCGGCCCCGAGGTGGTCAGCATCAGCCGCGCCTCGCCGCCCTTCTCACCGGCCCACAGAGGCGTGACCGCGCCGCAGGACACGACCCGGACCCGGCCCTCGGCCGGCGCCTCCACCAGCGCGGACACCGAGATGCCGAGGGTGTCGGCGAGACGGACCAGGGTGGCGAAGTTCGGGTTGCCCTGAGCCTTCTCCAGGGCAACGAGGGCTCCCTTGCTGACCTTGGCCCGGCGGCTGAGTTCGTCTAGGGACAGCCCGGCGCGGGTGCGGGCGGAGCGGACGTTGTGCGCGAGCGTCCGCAGCGCGCCGTCGGTCTCGGTCATCGCTGGCAACCCTCCAGGCCGGTCATTGCACTATTCCGTGCGGTCATTCGGTTGACGACCTGCGGTCGGTGCGTTGTACCGTGTGGTCGTTCCACTGATGGTAAGGGATGTACTACCTGTGCTCGCTCTGCTGCTGGCCCTGGGCAGCTCTCTGGCCTACGGATGCGCCGACTTTCTCGGCGGCGTGGGGGCCCGCAAAGCCCATGTGCTGCGCACCGTGATGATCGCCGCTCCGGCCTCGCTCACCGTCGAGCTGCTGCTGTGGCCCGTGCTCGGTGCCTGCTTCGCGCCGGCGACGCTGGCCTGGGGCGCCGCCTCCGGCGTCGCGTCGGCTGCCGCGTTCGCCCTGCTCTACAGGACCCTGGCGATAGGTCCCATGAACGTGCTGTCCCCGGTCACCGCGCTGGTGTCCGCGATGCTGCCGGTCGGCGTGGGGCTGGCGCAGGGTGAGCGCCTGGGGCCGGCCGGGCTGTTCGGCCTGCCGCTGGCGCTGGTGGCCGTGGTGCTGATCAGTGCCGGACACGGCGTGAAGTCGGCCCGCCCCTCGCGTACTGCGCTGCTGCTGGCCTTCGGTGCCGGCGCCGCGATCGCGCTCCAGTTGGTCTTCCTGCATCAGGCGCCCTCGGACAGCGGAGTGGGCCCGCTGATCGTCGGCCGCGCCGTGTCCTCCGCGGTTACCCTGGCCGCCGCCGGGGTGATGTTCCGGCGGCTGGGCGCGGAGAAGCCCGCGTACGGGATCTCCGCCGCGGCCGGTGCGCTCGACTCGGTCGCCAACCTGCTGTTCCTGCTCGCCGCCCGCAGCGGCGACCTGGCCGCCGTTGCCGTGATCACCGCCCTGTACCCGGCCGGCACCGTCCTGCTCGCCCGTAGCGTCCTGGCCGAACGCATCCACCGCGGCCAGCTCGTGGGGCTCGGCACCGCCGCTGTCGCTGTCGGCCTCCTCGCCCTCACCTGAACCACCAACCTCCACGCAAGGAGCCTGGCATGTTCCCCCAGCCCTGGGACGCAGCCCTCGACGACGCCGAGCCGCAGCCCCGGATCCCGGGCGGCCACGGCTTCGGCATCCTCAGCGTCACCGGCCTGCCCGGGAACGCGCCCATCGTCGTACCCCCGCCCCCACTGCACCGCCCGCCGGCTCACCGAACGCGGCGCCGCCCTGGACGTACCCACCGCCGACCAGCAACTCCGCCGCCTGGACCACATCAGCGCCCGGAAGCCCTGACCGCCACCCCTGCCCGTCACCCCGGAACGGAGCCTCGCACCATGACCACTTTCCGCATCGGCCCCGCCGTCGCCGACGCCTTTCCCGGCGCGTTGATCGCCGTCGTCACCGCTACCGGCCTCAACGGCCGTGAGCCCTGGCCCCGCACCACCACCATCGTGGAGGGCCTGGAGCAGGATCTGGCCGCCGGCACCTGGGCCCCCGCTGACGAGAGCGACCCGCGCATCGAGGCATGGCACACCGCCTACCGGACCTTCGGCACCAACCCCCGCCGCATCCGGCCCAGCATCGACGCCCTGGGGCGCCGCATGGCGAAGAAGGGCACCCTGCCCCGGATCAACCCGGCCGTCGACTCCTACAACGCCGTCTCCGTCCGTCACGGTCTGCCCGCCGGAGCCTTCGACCTCGACCGCGTCACCGGCGACGTCGAGATCCGCCACGCAGAGGGCACCGAGACCTTCACCCCGCTCGGCGAACCCGACGCCGTCGAGGACCCCAAGCCCGGCGAGGTCATCTACGCCGACACCACCGGCGTCCTCACCCGCCACTGGAACCACCGCGACGCCCACCGCACCCGCGTCACCGAAGACTCCACCCACGTCGCCTTCGTCCTCGAAACCCTGAACGCCAACCGCGACGGACGCCTCCTCGAAGCAGCCGCCGAAGAACTGCACAGCCTGCTCCGGCCTCACGCCGAAGCGACCGCAGTCCACTACCTCACCCGGCAGCGGCCACAAGTCGCCATCTGAGACCACGCCACGCCTCCGGTCCGAGCACGGCGGTGAGGCAAGCGGGGGGCGGTGCCCTGAACCAGCCTGGGCCTCCACTGCCCAGGGTCCGTCACGAGAGGTCGGCCAAACGTCGATGGCGCGCGCTCAAGGTAGAACGGCGCAGGACGGTAGCCGCCGGGCATGGCGCCGCGCGGCGTGGAGGTCGCTTGACAGTAAAATCGAACATCTATTCTCATGGTGATGCTGGCCGACGGTTCCGCCCCGGTTATCCACAGGCGGAGAGGGTGTCCGGGCCGATTGTCAGTGGCAGGCGTTAGCGTCGTGGACGTGAAGCGATCGACTCAAGCAAACCGGGTGGAGCCCATGGCGGCAGGAACCGACCGCGAGAAGGCGCTGGACGCCGCGCTCGCACAGATTGAACGGCAATTCGGCAAGGGCGCCGTGATGCGCATGGGCGACCGGCCCCACGAGCGCATCGAGGTCATCTCGACCGGGTCGACCGCCCTCGACGTGGCGCTGGGCGTCGGCGGTCTGCCGCGCGGCCGAGTGGTGGAGGTGTACGGACCGGAGTCCTCCGGTAAGACCACCCTCACCCTGCACGCGGTGGCCAACGCCCAGCGCGCGGGCGGCACCGTCGCCTTCGTGGACGCCGAGCACGCGCTCGACCCCGTGTACGCCCAGAAGCTCGGCGTGGACACGGACTCCCTGATCCTGTCCCAGCCGGACAACGGCGAGCAGGCGCTGGAGATCGTGGACATGCTGGTCCGCTCCGGCGCCCTCGACCTCATCGTGATCGACTCCGTGGCCGCGCTGGTCCCGCGTGCGGAGATCGAGGGCGAGATGGGCGACTCGCACGTCGGCCTCCAGGCCCGACTGATGAGCCAGGCGCTCCGTAAGATCACCAGCGCGCTGAACCAGTCCAAGACCACGGCGATCTTCATCAACCAGCTCCGCGAGAAGATCGGTGTGATGTTCGGCTCGCCGGAGACCACGACCGGTGGCCGTGCGCTGAAGTTCTACGCATCGGTGCGCATCGACATCCGCCGGATCGAGACCCTCAAGGACGGCACCGAGGCGGTGGGCAACCGCACCCGCTGCAAGGTCGTGAAGAACAAGGTGGCGCCGCCCTTCAAGCAGGCGGAGTTCGACATCCTGTACGGCCAGGGCATCAGCCGCGAGGGCGGGCTGATCGACATGGGCGTGGAGCACGGCTTCGTCCGCAAGTCCGGCGCCTGGTACACGTACGAGGGGGACCAGCTCGGGCAGGGCAAGGAGAACGCCCGCAACTTCCTCAAGGACAACCCCGACCTCGCCGACGAGATCGAGAAGAAGATCATGGGCAAGCTCGGCATCGGGGTGGACCCGACCGCGCCGTCCCCGGAGGCCGGTGCGGCGGATGCGGCTGCCGAGCCCGCGACCACGACCGCGGCCAAGTCGGTCCCGACTCCGGCGGCCAAGACCACCAAGGCCACGAAGGCCACCGCGGCCAAGAGCTAGCCCATGACCCGGCGAAGCGACTGGCCGGACAGTGGCGACACGGGGCAACTGGACAGCGGCGACCTCAGCCCGTCGAGGGCCGGGCAGGGGATGTCGCGTGGGGGGCGCGGAGCGACCCCCGGCACCATGGAGCCCGGTGAGCAGGCGCGGGCGATCTGCCTCCGCCTGCTCACCGGGACGCCCCGGACCCGCAAGCAACTCGCCCAGGCCCTGCACCGCCGTGGCATTCCGGACGAGGTCGCGGAGGAGGTGCTGTCCCGCTTCGAGGACGTCGGCCTCATCAACGACGCGGCGTTCGCGGACGCCTGGGTGGAGTCCCGGCACCACAGCAGGGGGCTGGCCCGGCGGGCCCTGGCACGGGAGCTGCGGACCAAGGGCGTGGATTCCGCGCTCATCGACGATGCCGTCGGCCAGGTCGACGGAGAACAGGAGGAGCGAACGGCCCGTGCACTGGTGGAGCGCAAACTGCGCGCCACCCGGGGGCTCGACCGCGACAAGCGCATCCGGCGCCTGGCGGGGATGCTGGCCCGCAAGGGCTATTCCGAAGGCGTGGCGCTGCGAGCCGTCCGACGGGCGCTGGAGGAAGAGGGCGAGGACCCGGAGCTGCTGGAGCACGATCTGCCCGAGGAGTGAGGGCGGGCGGACAGCGGAGGCGTATCCGCGTGCCATGGACGGCAGCGCGGTACCGGGCGGGCGTTGAGCTGCCCGCCGGATGAGGGTGTCACGACGGGCCCATGCCTGAGCATCAGCGGACCGCAGGCGACGGATGTACGGGGGACGGTTCAGCCCGCGATGGACCGGGCGGGGACGGAGACGCCGGTGGGGCGTTCCACCGGGAGTCCCGCCGCCCGCCACGCCTGGAAGCCGCCGACCACATCGGTGGCGCGAGCCAGACCGAGCTGGTGCAGCGAGAGCGCGGCGAGGCTGGACGCGTACCCCTCGTTGCAGATGATCACGGCATGCAGGTCATGCCCCGTGACCTCGGGCAACCGGTGGTCGCCGGCGGGATCGAGCCGCCACTCCAGCTCGTTGCGTTCGACGATGTGGGCCCCGGGGATCAGCCCGTCACGGTCGCGCAGCGCGCCGTAGCGGATATCGATCAGTACGGCGCCTCGCTCGGCCGCAGCGGCGGCATCCTGCGGAGCGAGCCGGTCCAGGTGGGTGCGGGCCCGGTCGAGAAGGGTGTCCACGCTGGTCGGCGGGTGCCCGGTCATGCCCACTCCCCGGGGTGTTCGACCTGCTCAAGGCGGAGTACGGGCCCCGTTCGGCTGTAGCGGCGCATCAGCGGCAGCGGGGGGTAGTAGGCGTGGACGGAGATCGCGTGTTGCTCCGCGGAGAGGTTCAGCACCTGATGCACGTGGTGTGAGCCGAAGGCTCGACCGTTCCCCCGGGCCAGTGTGCGTTCACGGTCCACGCCCTCGGCCAGTTCGAGCGTCTTCCAGCCCTCCGTGGGGAGTTGCACGGCCAGCGACTGTTCGACGAGTTCGCCGTGTGCGGTGCTGAAGGCGCCGTACGAGCCGCCGTGATCATGCCAGCCGGTGCCGGTGCCGGGCGGCCAGCCGATCAGCCATGCCTCACTGCCTCCGGGCCCGTCCAGCCGGGACCAGGTGCGTCCCTGCGGGTCCAGCGGCAGGGTGGCGATCAGGTCGGCGTCGGCTGCGGTGCGGCGGACGAAGTCGAGGAGTTCGGGCAGCGAGACGCCACCTGCCCGGGTGGTGGGGGCGCTCTGCGGGGCCGTGGGGAGTGGCGACGTGCCGGGGGCCAGCGCGGCGGTGAGGGCCGGCGCGGCAGACGCGAGGTTCGCCGTCGCGGGAGCGGCGTCGAGGGAGGTGGGATGCGTGGCAGGGGTGACTGAGCTGGGTGTCACGGAGACCGTCCTGAGGGCTCGCGAGGGCGCACGACAGCAGGCCGCGCGTAAAAGGGGGAAAGGCGCATCAACAGGACGGTCGACACACGCAGCCTGCGTAGCGGACGAGGTCCATGTGGACCCTCCGCCAAAGCCGCAGACCTGTGTCAGACATGATTCGGAGTAGACCATTTCTCTTGCGGCATGGTCAACAGCGAGCCGGTGTGCGACCGCGCACGATCGGGGCCGGGCCGGTGCCGGAGTAAGTGCGCTCCGGGGCGGTCGCCGCGGCGCACGGCAGCCCGCGAGGGAGCTCGCTGATGCGCCACACACCACCGCGCGCAGCAGCGCCGCCCCGCCCGGCAGGGCCCCGCGCGCATCCTGCGGAACACCCCGCGCGCGTGCCCCGTACGCAGCCACGTTGCCCGGCGTGCAGGACCACGGGTGGCGGCGCCGCACGCACCGGTACCCACCACGTACGCCGTGTCTCCTCGGCCGGACGGCAGGGGCACGTACGCGGTCGGTGCCGGACCGGCGACCGCCGGCGGGGCGAGGCGCGCCGTAGCGTTCGCAACGGGCCCGGCGCCACCGTCGCCGTACGCCGCCCCCGCAGGGCCCAGGCAGGGGTGTGCCACAGAGGCGGGTGGGGCGTGCGTCGTCAGGTGGGGCTGGGCGCCGGCGCCTGGCGTAGCCCGCCCCGTGCGGCGTCGGCGCACGCGTACAACTCGGCCGGGCGGACCCCGGCCAGCGAAGCCACCAGGTGGCCGTCGGGCCGGATCAGCAGCACGGTGTGCGCGGGGGCACCCGGATAGCTCTCGGTCACCAGGATCTCGGTCCGTACCGGCAGCGCGGCCACCGCCGTGGCCAGTCGAGGCATCAGGCCGGCGCCCACCCAGTGCCGGCGCTCCCACACGCCGGTGCCGGGGGCGACCAGCAGAGCGAGGAATGCGCCGCCGAGTCGGTCCCGCAGCCGTGCCGCCGAACCGTCGGGCGCCGTGACCGGCACGTCGGTCACCGGCGCGCCGGGCGCCGTGCCCACCGGCTGGGTGCCGTCCGGGGGCGTGTCGGGGAGCAGCGGACTGAGCTGGTAGGCCGGGGGAGCGCCGAGTTGGCCGAGGCCCGCGTGGCCGTCGGTGAGCAGGGCGTCGTGCCCGCGTACGGTGCCAGGCAGGACGGAGCGGCGCATCGCGGGCCAACCGCCGGTGCCGCGCACCTGCGACACCAGTTGGTCGGCCGTCCGCAGCCGGCTGCCGACGGCGCCGCGCCGCTCCGCCTGGTAGCTGTCGAGCAGTCCGTCGGCGGCGGTGTGGTGCCAGGCCAGGGCCAGCTTCCAGGCGAGGTTGTCGACGTCGCGCAGCCCCTCGTCCAGCCCCTGCGTGCCGAGCGCGCCGATCAGATGCGCGGCGTCCCCGGCGAGGAAGGCCCGCCCGACCCGCCAGCGCCTGGCGAGCCGATGGTGGGCCAGATGGACGCCGGTGTCCAGGAGTTCGTACGGGGGCAGCGAGCCGCACCAGCCGGTCAGGGTGTCCCGGACC
Organism: Streptomyces sp. 796.1; assembly: GCF_047525675.1. Lineage (NCBI taxonomy): Bacteria > Bacillati > Actinomycetota > Actinomycetes > Kitasatosporales > Streptomycetaceae > Streptomyces > Streptomyces sp. 796.1. Next base: position 40,710 of record NZ_JBLIWA010000038.1, read on the forward strand.
CGGCTGAGCAGTGCGTCGGGGGTCACCAGGTCGTGGCTCGGGGGGAGTAGCCAGTCGATCCGCCAGGCCCCACCGGGCAGCGGACGTGCCGTCACCTCGGCGTCGGCGCCGCGCCACGGTGGCGAACGGTGCAACAGGCCCTCGCCGGGGCAGGGCAGATCGGCCCGGAGCGCGGCCACCGCGTGCCGTTCCACCGCGGTCCGCCCGGGGAAGCGCACCCGGAGCAGCTTGCGCACCGTGGAGCGCGGCCCGTCGCAGCCGATCAGATAGCTGCCGCGCCACCAGACGCCCCTGCGGTCCGCCCCGCCGTCGTCGTCGGGCGCCTCGGGGCCGGCCCCGTCTGCCTCGTCGGCCCCCTCGGTGTCGGGCACCTGCCGGGTGTGGACGCTGATGCCGCCCTCGTCCTGCTCCATGGCGTCCAGCCGGTGGCCGGTGGCTATGTGGACCAGGCCGTTGCCGGTCTGCTTGCCGTACGGGGCCAGCGCGGCGCGCAGCGAGCGGGTGAGTACGTGCTGCGGCAGGTGCAGCGGTGAGGCGATGCCGGGTGCTTCGACGGCGGCGCCGCCGGCCAGCGGTGCGCCGCCACCGGCCCCGTTCCGCGCGGCCCGTGGACCGTCGAAGGCCACCTGACGCACCGTCTGCCGCCGGCGTACGGTGCGCCAGCCGGTCCAGCGCGCCCCGTCGTCGGTGGCGACGGCGCAGCCCAAGAGGCTCAACATGTGGGCGGTGTCCGGTCGGAGCACGGCGGTGCGCGCGGGGCGTTGTTCGTCTATGCGGGGGCGCCCCGGTCCCTCGTCGAGCAGGATGACGGGTACGTCGCGCCGGGCGAGGGCGAGCGCCAGGGCGAGCCCGACGGGCCCCGCCCCCGCGATGATCACCGGGTCCACGGCGCGGCTCCCCCATCCCTGCGGCAGGTATGGGAACTGTCTAGAGGAGCCCGGTACGCGATCACAGAACGTATGCAACCCATTGCTGCTGCCATCGTCAAGTGACGGCCGGGAGCACGCGGAAGCACGTACGCCCATGACCTGGCCGAGGATATACGCCCAGTACAGGGCCGGATACGCCAGCGTGGCGACCGGGCCGCACCCGTGTGCGGAACCGTTCTACGGATCGACCGCGTCGCGACCGTAACCGTCGCCCCGCACCGACGTTGCCTCCGTGCTCCGTGCTCCGTGCTCCGTGCTCCGTGCTCCGTGCTCCGTGCTCCGTGCTCCGCACCACGCGCGCGAGGAGCCGCCGCTCCGTGCTTCACCCGGCGCCGGCCGGTGCGGCCCGGCTGGGGTTCCGCCCCGGGGATCGCCTGCGCCGGCCCCGTGCCCCGTGCCCCGTGCCCCGTACTCGTACTCGTACTCGTACTCGTACGAATCCGCCCCGCCCCGCGTCCGTGGGCGCCGAAACGCCCCGTGCCCCGTGTCGTCGGGCGACACGGGGCACGGGGCGCAGGCCGGTGGTCGTGGCCTGTTGGCGGGTCAGTCGGCCTTCGGGGGCTCGGGGGGTGAGGCGTCACCCCGGGTGCTGTCGGGACCGGGGGCCGCCGCGGTGGCGGCCCCGCGCGCGGGTGCCGCGGAGCGCTTGCGGCTGCGCTGGGTGCTCCGTTCGATCCAGGTGGCCAGCCCGGACAGCGCCAGGCAGAGCAGGATGTAGATGGAGCCGAAGACGATGACCATCGGGATGAAGGCGTAGACGCCGTTCTCCGGCGGGGTCCGCTCGGCGAACGCCTTGCCGACGTACAGCAACTCCTCGTAGAGGATGATGAAGCCGAGCGAGGTGTCCTTCAGCGTGACCACGAGTTGGCTGATGATGGACGGCAGCATGGAGCGCACGGCCTGCGGTACCAGGACGTTCGTCATGACCTGGGTCTTGCGCAGGCCGACCGCGTACGCGGCCTCGCCCTGCCCCTTGGGCACCGCGTTGATGCCCGCGCGGAAGATCTCCGACTGAACCGACCCGTTGTACAGCGCGAGCCCGATGACCAGCGCCCACATGGGCTGGGTGTCGAAGTACGCGTAGTACAGCAGGAAGATCATGATCAGCAGCGGCATCGCGCGGAAGAACTCCACGACCACCGCCGTCGGCCAGCGCACCCACCGGTGGTCGGAGAGCCGCCCGGCGGCCAGTGCCACACCCAGGACCAGCGAGAACGCGCCGGCGAGGGCGAACGTCTTCAGGGTCGTCAGCAGGCCCTCGACGATGCGGTCCTGGGTGTTCGCGTACTGGTAGTCGTCCCACAGGCCGGCCTGGAACTGCCCCGTCTCGTCCAGCCGGTAGATGATGAAGGCGATCAGGCCGAGGAACGCCAGCGCGGAGACGGCGCTGTAGAGGCGGTTGCGCCGGCGGGCCTTGGGGCCCGGGACGTCGTAGAGGACACTGGCGCTCATCGAGCCACCGCCAACCGGTTCTCCAGCAGCCGGAACAGGCCGCTGAGGGTGAGCGTGATGATCAGGTAGCAGACGGCGATCCAGAGGAAGACCACCAGGATGTTGTAGCCCGCATCGGCGTTGAGCTTCTTCTGGAGCTCCCCGAGTTCCATCACGTCGAAGCCGGAGGCGATGGCGGAGTTCTTGGTGAGGGCGATGATGAGGCTGCCGACCGGCGGTATCGCGGTGCGGGCGGCCTGCGGCAGCACGATCTGGGCGAGCGTCTGCGAGAAGGTCAGGCCGATGCTGCGGGCGGCCTCGGCCTGCCCGACCGGCACCGTGTTGATGCCGGACCGCACGGCCTCGCAGATGAAGGCCGACGTGTAACAGCCCAGCGCCATCACCGCGAGCCAGAAGGAGTCCCAACCCTTGAGGCCGAGCGCGGGCAGGCCGAGGGTGACGACGAGGAACAGGAGCACCAGGGGCGTGTTGCGCAGCAGCGTCACCCACAGGAAGCCGAAGACCCGCAGCGCGGGCACCGGAGACACCCGGAACGCCGCGATCAGGATGCCGAGCACCAGGGCCAACAGGCTGCTGAAGGCCGTCAGTTCGACGGTTTTGATGAAGCCGTCGCGGAACGCCGCGAAATTGTCCGTCAGTACGTTCAAGTCATGTCTCCGGAGGATGAGCACGGCGGCCCGGGGCGCCCGCGGCGGAGTGGACCGGTGGAAGTACCGGGCCGGCCGCGGGCGCCCGGCCGCTCAGGCGTCAGCCGTCGTGGCGGCGGCTCAGTAGCGGTCGACCTGCGGCGGCGTGGGCGCCCCGAGGCCGGACTTGCCGAGGGTGGCGTCGTACGCCTTCTTCCAGTCGCCGTTCTTCTGGTGTGCCTCGATCGCGTCGTTGACCGCGTCGCGCAGCGCCTTGTCGCCCTTCTTGAGACCGACGCCGTACGGCTCCTCGGAGAACGGCTTGCCCAGCACCTTCAGGCCGTCGTTCTGCGCCGCGTAGCCCTTGAGGATCGAGTCGTCCGTGGTGACCGCGTCGACCTGCCCGTTGTTCAGGTCCTGCACGCACAACTGGTAGCCCTGCTGGGACTTGGCCTTGGCGACCCCGTACTTCTTCTCCTTGATCCGCTTCAGCGGCGTGGAGCCGGCGGCCGAGCAGACCTTCTTGCCCTTGAGGTCCTCCGGGCCCTTGATGTCGCTGTCCTTCTTGACCAGCAGGTCCTGGCCGGCGAGGTAGTACGGGCCGCCGAAGTCGACCTGCTTCTTCCGCTCGTCGTTGATCGTGTACGTACCGACGTAGAAGTCGACGCCACCGCTGGAGATCTGCGTCTCGCGGGCCTCGGACGGCACCGTCTTCCAGTCGATGTGCTCCTCGTCGAAGCCGAGGTCGGCGGCGATCATCCGGGCGATCTCGACGTCGAAGCCGGAGCGCTTCTCCGTGCCCGGGTCCTCGTAGCCCAGTCCGGGCTGGTCCGCCTTGGTGCCGATCTTGATCGTGCCGCCCTTGACCTTGGACCAGACCGGCGAGTCCTTCACGTCCGCCGCGGAGTTGACCTTGTAGGAGAGCTTGGGGCCCTTGTCCTTGTCGTCGTCCGGGCTGCCCTCCTTGCCACACGCCGTCGCCGTCACGGCCAGGGCCAGAACGACGGTCGCCGCCGCGGCGGTCCTGCGGAGCTTCATGGTGAACATCCTTTACGTCGTCGAGCGGTGGGCGGTCAGTGGTGGAGGATCTTCGACAGGAAGTCCTTGGCCCGGTCGCTGCGGGGGTTGCTGAAGAACTGGTCCGGCGTCGCCTGCTCGACGATGCGGCCGTCGGCCATGAAGACCACGCGGTTGGCGGCGGAACGCGCGAAGCCCATCTCGTGCGTGACGACGACCATCGTCATGCCGTCCCTGGCGAGCTGCTGCATGACTTCCAGCACCTCGTTGATCATCTCCGGGTCGAGCGCGGAGGTCGGCTCGTCGAAGAGCATCACCTTGGGGCCCATGGCCAGTGCGCGGGCGATGGCCACGCGCTGCTGCTGTCCGCCGGAGAGCTGGGCCGGGTACTTCTCGGCCTGGGCGCCGACGCCGACCCGGTCGAGCAGCTCCCGGGCCTTGGCCTCGGCGGCCTTCCGCTCGATCTTGCGGACCTTGACCTGGCCCAGCGTCACGTTGTCCAACACCGTTTTGTGGGCGAAGAGGTTGAACGACTGGAACACCATGCCGACGTCCGAACGCAGCCGGGCGAGTTCCTTGCCCTCCTGCGGCAGCGGCTTTCCGTCGATGGTGATGCTGCCGGAGTCGATGGTCTCCAGCCGGTTGATGGCGCGGCACAGCGTGGACTTTCCGGACCCGGACGGCCCGATGACGACGACGACTTCGCCTCGGGCGATGGTCAGGTCGATGTCCTGGAGCACGTGTAGCGCGCCGAAGTGTTTGTTGACTCCTGTCAGCGCGACCAGGTCGTCCGCCACCGCTGCGGCGTCCTTGGCCACCGATACTTCGCTCATCGGCGTCTCGCTCCGTCCTCCTCGGTTGGGAGGACCCTAATGAGCCGTCACGACCAGCGTCATTACATCTGAGCTGAAATTGAGCATAACGATCCGGCCGCAAAGCGACACTCTGCGTGAACGGGGCGCGGAGCATGATCGCCGTACGGCTCGGGAAACAATGCGATGCCCATACCGGCTACGTAACGGAAACAATTGGGTGGCCACATTCCCTTGACGCGCCCCGCCGGCATCGGCGTTTATGCCGTGTGGCCGCGGTGTGCGCGGTCCGCGGAAGACACGGTGAAGGCACGGTGGGGCGTGGGGGCGCCCGCAGGGGAGACGGTCCTGGTGTCGCCGTACTTGGGCCGCTCGTCGTCGCCGTCCCGGCGCCCAGTGGCCCGCCGCGGCGCGCGCGGGAGTGCGGGGCGCGGGCGCGGGGGAGATGCCGCGCGTCGGCACGCACGGAACTGACCGCGCGCGGCGGGTACGGGGCGGAGCACGGGGCGGCAGGTGCCCGACAAGGGGCGCGTACGGAGCGGACGGGGCCGTACACGGGTAGGCGGAGCGTACGGAGCGAGGTGCGGTGCAGATCAGGCGCGGTAGCGCGGAGCGAGGGAACGGTGCACTACGGGGCGTGGCGGCGGTGGACGGCGGCGATGCCGTCGGCACCCGGCGCGCCACCGGGCTCGCGGCGGGAGCGCACGCGCCGCGCGTCAGGCCCGCGGCCGAGCCGGGGCATCCGACCGGGAACCACCAGAGGAGGGCTGGGCCGATGAGGCTGCTGTTGGTGGAGGACGACAACCACGTGGCCGCCGCGCTGTCGGCGGTGCTGGCCCGGCACGGCTTCCTCGTCACCCACGCCCGCAACGGCGAGGAAGCGCTGCGGGCGCTGCTGCCCGGGCAGAGCGAGCCGTTCGGCGTCGTCCTGCTCGACCTCGGCCTGCCCGACCAGGACGGCTTCGAGGTCTGCGGCCGGATCCGCAAGCTCACCAGCACGCCCGTGATCATGGTGACGGCGCGCGCCGACGTGCGCTCCCGGATACACGGCCTGAACCTGGGCGCCGACGACTACGTGGTCAAGCCGTACGACCCGATGGAACTGCTCGCCCGCATCCATGCCGTCAGCCGGCGCACCGTACCCGCCGACGGGGCGGTGGAGGAGCACCCGGACGAGCCCGTGGGGCCGCTGCTCCTCGGCCCCGTCAGCATCGAACTGTCCACCCGGCAGGTGCGGGTGCACGGCAGCACCGTCTCGCTCACCCGCAAGGAGTTCGACCTGCTGGCGCTGTTGGCCAAGCGGCCCGGCGTGGTCTTCCGCCGGGAGCAGATCATCAGCGACGTGTGGCGGACGAGTTGGGAGGGGACCGGCCGTACGCTGGAAGTGCACGTGGCCTCGCTCCGCTCCAAGCTGCGGATGCCCGCGCTGATCGAGACGGTGCGCGGCGTCGGCTACCGCCTCGTCGCCCCGGCCGCCTGAGCACCCGACCTCACCCGGAGCACCGTGCGCACTCGACTCCTCCCGCTGCTGATCGTCCTGATGGCGGGCGTGCTGCTGGCCCTCGGCTTCCCGCTCGGCGCGAGCCTGGCGGCGGCGGAGCAGCAGCGGGTGGTGGTGGACCGCATCGACGATACGGCCCGGTTCGCCGCGTTGGCGCAGTACGTCACGGTCCGGCCGGGGACGCACCAGGCGCGCGCCGGCGCCCGGGACGAACGGCAGGCCACGCTCCAGGTGGAGTTGGGCCGCTACCACGAGCTGTACGGCATCCAGGTCGGCGTCTTCTACCGGGACCGCAAGCCCATGGGCGAGGCGCCCGGCGGCTGGGCCCAGCTGACGGAAGGGGAGTCCAAGCGGGCCTTCGAAGAGGCGCTGGCCGGGCGTCGCAGCCACGACCCGGACCAGGTCTGGCCCTGGCAACGGGGCCGGCTCACGGTCGCGTCGCCCGTGGTGCGGGACGGCGACGTGGTGGCGGTGGTGGTCACCGACTCGCCCACCGACCAGATGCGGTCGCGCATCTGGCGCGGCTGGGCGCTGATCGCTGCCGGAGAGGTAGCGGCGATGCTGCTCGCGGTCGCGGCGGCGGAGCGGCTGACGGGCTGGGTGCTGCGCCCCGTACGGGTCCTCGACGCCGCCACGCACGACATCGCCACGGGGCGGCTGGCCTCGCGCGTCGCGGCCTCGGGCGGGCCGCCCGAACTGCGCCGGCTGGCCCGCTCGTTCAACGAGATGGCCGACCACGTGGAGGACGTGCTCGAACAGCAGCGTGCCTTCGTCGCCGACGCCTCGCACCAACTCCGCAACCCGCTCTCCGCGCTGCTGCTGCGCATCGAACTGCTCGCCCTGGAACTGCCCGAGGGCAACGAGGAGATCGCCTCCGTACGCACCGAGGGCAAGCGGCTCGCTCAGGTCCTCGACGACCTGCTCGACCTGGCGCTGGCGGAACACGCCGCGGCCGACCTCCGCCTCACCGACATCGGCGAGCTGACGGCGGAACGGGTCGGCGCCTGGCGCCCCGTCGCCGACCGCGCTGGCGTGACGCTCGACTACGCGGGCCCCAGCGGGGCGAGCGCCTGGGCCGATCCGGTCGCGCTCTCCAGCGCCCTGGACGCCGTCATCGACAACGCGCTCAAGTTCACGCCGGAAGGCGAACGGGTCGTCGTCGACGTGCAGACCAACGGCGCGACGGTACGGATCACCGTCGCGGACGACGGCCCCGGGCTCACGGCGGAGGAGTTGGAACGCGTCGGCGACCGCTTCTGGCGCAGCAACCGCCACCAGAACGTCTCGGGCTCCGGCCTCGGCCTCTCCATCACCCGCGCCCTGCTGTCCGCCGGCGGAGCCACCATCGCTTACGCCCCCCACGAGCCACACGGCCTCCTGGTCACCATCGCCGTCCCCCGCACGGCGCCGCAGGAGGGTTGATCGGGGGCGCGCGCGAGTCGGGTCCGCGACCCGCCGCGGTTGTCGGCGCGTGCACAGGGCGGCTGTTGCGGAGCGCGGAGCCAGTCCCATCCTCGCCGGGGGGCACGGGGCACGGGGCACGGGGCACGGGGCACGGGGCACGGGGCGGCGAAGCCTCGCGCGCGGGGTGCGGGGCGGTGGCGTTCTGTAGCACGGAGCACGGAGCACGGAGCACGGAGCACGGAGCACGGAGCACGGAGCACGGAGCGGAGTCTTGGGTACGGGGCACGGCGCGGGGCGGCCCGGGGGCCGGTGTCGCTCCGTACGGTGCGCCGGGGCGGGATGCTGACACGGGGCGAGCCCGTCGGCGCGGCGGGGCCGTGGGACTGCGGTACGGGGCGCGCGCCCGCGGCCCGGAGCCGCGGCACGGGAGCGCGGGGCGGGGCGGCGCCCTCGCGCGCGTTGTTGCGTGTTCCGTGGCCTACGGGGCCGGGCGGGGGTGGCCCGCTGGCCGGGTGGGCCTATCCCGGGGCGGCGTAGGCCCGTTGGCTGGTGCGCAGATGGGTGACGAGGAGGTCGAGGGTGGCTTCGAGATGGGTGGTGTCGCCGGTCGAGCGGAGCACGGTGACGCCACCCTGGATGCCCGCGACGAACGCCGCGGCGGTCCGGTCGGCGTCCAGGTGCCGGCTCACCTCGCCCTGTTCCTGCATGGTGGCGATTCCACGCCTGAGGTGTTCCTGCCACTGTCGGAGCAGCGTGGTGGTGACCTCGGAGGCCCCGGGCACGCTGCTCACCTGGCTCATCAGCGAGGCCAGGGGGCACTGCGCGCCCTGGGCGCGGTACCGGGCGATGACCGCCCCGCGCCATCGCTCCCAGGCGTCCCAGGAGGTCAGCGCGCCGAGATGAGGTTGCTGGTCGGCCAGTACCCGGTCGGATTCGAAGCGGGCGACGGCGAGTAGGAGTTCTTCCTTGCCGCCGGGAAAGTAGTGGAAGATCTGGCTCTTGCTGGTCCGCGTGGCGGCTCGGATGACGTCCAGCGTGACCTCGCCCGGCTCGTCACTGCGGAGGTGGGTCGCCGCTCCCTCGATGATCCGCTGCCGGGTGGCCAGCCCCTTCGCCGTGAACGTCATGCGCGCAGCGTAGAACCCACTGGACCGTGTGGTCCACAAGCCTCGTGGGGTGCTCCACTTTGGACTTGCGGGTCCAGAATCCGCGTTCTACGTTCGGCGCCATGACCAAGCGACTGGCCGGAAAGACGGCTCTCATCACCGGTTCGACCAGCAATATCGGGCGCTCCGTCGCCCGCCTGTTCGCCGCGGAAGGCGCCCATGTGATCGTTTCGGGGCGCGCCGAGGCCCGTGGGGAGGAGGTGGCGGCCGACATCCGCGCCGCCGGCGGTCGGGCCGACTTCATACGCGCCGACCTCGACGGCACGTCCCGGGCCAGCACCGCACTCGCCGGGGCGGCGTTCGACGCACTCGGTGGCCGGATCGACGTCCTGGTGAACAACGCCGGCATCTACCCGGCTAACACCACCCTGACCGCCGACGAGGAGACTTTCGACCGCGTCTACGCGGTCAATGTGAAGGCCCCGTTCTTCCTCACCCGGGCCGTGGTCCCGGCGATGGCCGAGAACGGCGGCGGGGCGATCGTCAACCTGGGGAGCTGGGTGGCCCGGATGGGGCTGCCGGTCGGTGCGCTCTACAGCTCGACCAAGGGCGCGTTGGAAACCTTGACGCGCTCCTGGTCGGCGGAGTTCGCCCCGCTGGGGATTCGGGTGAACGCGGTCTCGCCCGGCGTCATCCGCCCGCCGGACCTGGCGCCGGACGCCGAGTTCGCGGGGGAGTCCCTGATGGCCGGCACCCCGGCCGGCCGGGCCGGCCACCCGGACGCGATCGCGTCGGCGGCGCTGTACCTGGCCTCTGACGAGGCCGAGTTCATCCACGGCACCGTCCTCGACGTCGACGGCGGCCGGATGGCGGTCGCCGCGACCGCCATAGGGTGACCACGGTCCCGTATCCCGCCCGGCGCCTCCGCCCCGTGCCCCCGCGTCTGACCAGCGAATGGGGTACTGGGACGCGATGTTCGGACGCCAACCGCCGCCGTTGCGCGGCAGGTTGAGCCGGATGTCTCGTAGGTAGCCCCGTGGGCGGTGGCGCTGTGCTCCATTGGTGCGTCCTCGCGCGCGAGGGGCGGCCCTGGGAACGGCGACCGTAGCCAGCCGTCTGCGGGGTCCGGCTCCGCGCGCGAGGCCCGACGGTTCGTACGGGGCGCACGACGCCGAAAGTGGCCGGCGCGTCCTCGCGCGCGAGGGGCGGCGATGGCTCCGTACCTCCGGCGACGTTCCCCGCCCGACCACACCCCCGCTCCATGTCCCACGCCCCACGCCCCGTGCCCCGTGCCCCGTGCTCCGTACGGCGGGTGCTGCGCACTGTGCTCCGCGCCTTCCGTGCGCCCCGCCCCCGAAGGCACGGGGCGGGGCGCTGCGAGTCGGTTACGGGGAAGCACGGTGCCCGGGGCGGACGGAGCCGGGTTGGGGCCCAGGTGAGGGACTTCGAGCGGGAGCCACGAGGGCGGGGCGGGGCCTCGCCCCGCCTCGCCTCGCGCCGGCTCAGCCGCCGTATCGGCCACGGATCAGCCGCGGGGGCGTAGCCGCAGGGTGAGGATCTGGAACGGTCGTAGGGTCAGTTCCAGTGCGCCGTCGGGGGTGAAGGCGTGGGACGGGGCGCCGTCCAACGGGCGTTCCAGGAGGTCGGTTTCGGCCACGGAGGCGAACGGCACGGAGCCGGTGAGCGTCGTGGTGGCCCGGCCGCCGGCGCACTCGTACAGCCGTACCACCACGTCCCCGCTGCGGTCCTCGGCGAGCTTGACCGCTTCGACGACGACCTGGTCGCCTGCGGTCGTGACCAGCGGCGCGGTGGCCCGCCCGCCGGTGACGGAGCGCTCGGGCAGGTTGATCCGGTGCCCCTCGCGCACCGCGTCGGTCACGGTCGCGCCGGGCGCCAGGGCGTACCGAAGCCGGTGGGTGCCGTGGTCGGTCTCCGGGTCGGGGTAGCGCGGGGCACGGAGCAGCGAGAGCCGCACCGTGGTGGTCTGTCCGCCGTCCGGCCGCACGGTGCGGGTGACGTCGTGCCCGTAGGTCGAGTCGTTGGTGATTGCGGCGCCCCAGCCGGGTTCCTCGACCTGGATCCACCGGTGAGCGCAGATCTCGAACTTGGCCGCCTCCCAAGACGTGTTGGTGTGCGTGGCGCGGTACACGTGACCGAACTGGGTCTCGGCCGCAGACCGATCGGCCTTCACGTCCAGCGGGAAGGCGGCCTTGAGGAACTTCTCCGTCTCCCGCCAGGCAACCTCCGTGTCGATGTCGAGCACCTTCGCGCCGGCACGGAGCGCGATCCGCTGCACGACGGTGGAGCCCGCGTCGCCGAAGGTGCGCGAGACGGTGAGCACCGCGCGCTCGTCGGTGGCCTCGGCCACGGTGACCTCGTCGACGTCGAGCAGGTCGGTCACGTTGTGCCGGTAGAAGTGATCGACGTCCCAGGCGTCCCACATGTTGGGGAAGTCCGGGTGGAGTTGGAGGAGGTTGCCCGCGAGACCGGGCGCGATGGCCTCCCGCCCGGCCGCCAGGTCGTACGCCGAGACGACCAGGCCGCGGTCGTCCACCTCGATCCGCAACAGGCCGTTGGCGAGGACGTGGCCGCCGCCCGGACGCTCGGCCAGCGTCACCGGGGCGCCGGGCGGTGCAGTCCGCACCACGGAGCCGCCCGCGGGCACGCCCCGGCGGGCGTGCGGGGCGGCGTTGAAGACGACGACCTGTTCGCCGGGCCCGGCCAGTGCCGTCTGCGCCGTCCGCACCAACTCGGTCAGCTCCGCGTGCACGCGCGCGTAGGTCTCCCGTGCCTCGCGGTGCACCCAGGCGATGGATGAGCCCGGCAGGATGTCGTGGAACTGGTGCAGCAGCACCGTCTTCCAGAGCCGCTCCAGGTCCTCGTACGGGTAGCGGAAGCCGGGCACCGTACGGGCCGCGGTGGCCGCCCACAGTTCGGCCTCCCGCAGCAGCGACTCGCTGTGCCGGTTGCCCTGCTTCGTCTTGGCCTGCGAGGTGTACGTGCCGCGGTGCAGCTCCAGGTACAGCTCGCCCACCCACACCGGAGCGTCCGGGTACTCCGCCTGCGCCGCGGCGAAGAAGGCCGCGGGCCGCTCGATCGTCACCCGGGGCGAGCCCTCCAGGTCGGCCACCCGGCGTGCCCTGGCGAGCATGTCGCGGGTGGGCCCGCCCCCGCCGTCGCCGTGGCCGAACGGGGCCAGCGAGCGGGTTCCACGGCCCTTCTCCTGGTAGTTGCGCACCGCGTGCGCGAGCTCCGCGCCGCCCAGGTCCGAGTTGTAGGTGTCGATCGGGGGGAAGTGCGTGAAGACGCGGGTGCCGTCGATGCCCTCCCACCAGAACGTGTGGTGCGGGAACTTGTTGGACTGGCTCCAGGAGATCTTCTGCGTCAGGAACCAGTCGGCCCCCGAGAGCTTCACCAACTGGGGCATCGCCGCCGTGTAGCCGAACGAGTCCGGCAGCCACACTTCCTTGGTCTCGATGCCGAACTCGTCCAGGAAGAAGCGCTTGCCGTAGAGGAACTGGCGGGCCATCGCCTCACCGCCCACCATGTTGGTGTCGGATTCCACCCACATGCCGCCGACCGGTACGAACTGGCCGCTCGCCACCTTCTCCTGCACCCGGGCGAAGACCTCGGGCCGGTGCTCCTTGATCCACGCGAGCTGTTGGGCCTGCGACATGGCGAACACGAACTCGGGGTGCTCGTCCATCAGGTGGACCACGTTGGACGCCGTACGGGCCACCTTGCGGACCGTCTCGCGCAGCGGCCACAGCCACGCCGAGTCGATGTGTGCGTGCCCGACGGCGCTGATGCGGTGCGCGGAGGCGTTCGCCGGGGCGGCGAGCACGCCGGCGAGCGCGTCCCGGGCGCTGGTGGCGGTGCCGGAGACGTCGCCCAGGTCGAGCGCGTCGAGACAGCGCTCGACGGCGCGCAGCAACTCGAAACGGCGCGGGTCGCCGGTGGAGAGCTGCGTCATCAGGCTGCCGACCACCTCCAGGTCTTGGACGAGTTCCCACACCTCGGTGTCGAAGACGGCCAGATTGACCCGGGTCAGCCGGTACAGCGGTTCGTCGCTCGCGGTGCGGCGGTCACCCTCGTACGTCGGCCGCTGGTCGACCAGGATCGGGTTGGCCGCGGCCTCCACGTACAGCTCGACCTCCTCGCCACCGGCGACCGGGGCGCCGATGCGGACCCAGTCGTTGTGCGGGTTGAGCGCCTTCACGGCGGCCCCGTCGGCGCGGTAGACCAGCCCCTCGCACTGAAACCCGGGCAGTTGGCGGTCGAAGCCCAGGTCGAGCACGGCTTCCACGGTGCGCCCCTCCCACGCCTCGGGAACCCGGCCGGTCACCTTCCACCACGTGGTGCCCCACGCGGGCCCCCACCGGTCGCCGACGGCTGCCGGCCGGTACGCCGCGGCCAGCCCGTCGGCGACCGGCACCGGTTCGCCTGGCGCGTCCCAGCGCGCGACGGCCAGCGGCTCCGCGGCCCCGTGGACGGCGGGACGGATGCGCTCGGCGAGGACGCGGCGCAGGCGGGCTTCGACGATGGTCCGGTCGTCATGCATGGCGGCGACTCCGATGGTCGATGGGCTGCTGGTGTGGGGGCACGGTGCGGCACGGGGCCGGTGCGCGGTGCTGTGGTCGGGCGGGGCGGGTAGGCGGTGGCGGGCTGGGGAGCGGGCGGACAGTGCGGCTGTACGGGGCGCTGCGCGGGGCGCCCCGGGGCCGGTTGCCGGAGCGGCTCCACGGGGCGCGTGACGCTCAGGTGGCATTACCACTGCCAGGTGAAGGAAACCGGCCCGGCACCGCCGAACGTCGCAGCTTCGCGCGTGCGCGCCCGCGCGAGGCCGACCTGTCGCGGGCTCCGCACCGCCCCGTGCCAAGGGCCGAGGGGCGCGCCGGGCGCCGGCTCCGTACCCGCACACAGCGCCCCGTGCCCCGTGCCCCGTGGGGCAGCGTGCTCCGTAGCGACGGGGCAGGTTCCCCGTGCCGAACGGCGTGCTCCGTCAGGGCGGCCTCGTGTACGTGCTCCGTTGCCCTGCACCCCGCGCGACCTGGGAAGAACAAGCAGCCTCGCCCTCTGCCCCAGCCCCTAGCGCACACCGTTGCGTACCGCTCCCTCCGCGGGCCCCTGATGCTGGGGCGGGGCTCCATCGGCTGAACCCCCGTAGGACCGGAACCGGGCGACGGGGCGCGTGCGCCGTATCCCCGTGGCGGCGTGGTCCGTTCCGTAAGCGGTCCCTGATGCGGGCGCCCGTGTCGCCCGTCGCGCAACGTTCACCCGACGTAGCCGTCCACATCCGTGCCACTGCCACGGCCCGTGGCAGTGGCACGGATGGCGGTACGTGTCGGGTGGCCGCTCCGTCGTCCCCTGCCGTCGCCCGATACGTGTCAAAGGGCCCACCCGTTCCTCCGCCCCACCGAGTGAAAGGCCGACCGACATGACCGCAGCCGATGCACCGACGTCCCAGCGAACCACTCCGGCGGGAGCGCCGACCGCAGCCGCGAGCAGCGGTGCGACGGCCCTGGCCGACGGGTGCGCGGAGCTGGCCGTCGCCCTAGACATCGGGGGTACGAAGATCGCCGGGGCGCTGGTGGACCGGCGCGGCACGCTCCGCGCCAGAGCACGCCGCCCCACGCCACCGAACACGCCCGCCCCCCGCTCCGCCACCAGGCCCGCCCCGCCCCGTACGGGTCCCGTCTCCTCCGGCCCGGAGCGGGAAGCGGCGCTCCGTACGGGGCACGGGGCGCCGCACCCGGGCATGGAACCGCAGCCGAGGACGGGGCCGGAGTTGGAGCCGGATCAGGGACGAGAACCGGCACCGGGTCCCCTGCGAGATGCCGCCCCAGGCCTGGACGCGGCCGGCGACGAGCACGCCGCCGAGACGGTGATGGCGGCGGTGACCGAGGTGATCGCCGAACTCGCGCGGGCACCCGAGTGGGCCCGTGTGACCCGCTGCGGGATCGGCAGTGCGGGCCCGGTGGACGCCGGGCACGGCACCGTCAGCCCGGTGAACATCGCCGCCTGGCGGGACTTCCCCTTGCACGCCCGTACGGAGGCCGAGCTCGTGCGCCACGGGGCGCCAGTGCCCGCCGTCCTGGTGGGGGACGGGGTGGCGATGACCGCGGCCGAACACCGGCTCGGAGCCGCCCGCGGCTGCCGCAACGCGCTGTGCATGGTGGTCTCCACGGGCGTCGGCGGCGGCCTCATCGTGGACGGCCGACTCCACCCTGGCCCCACGGGTAACGCCGGCCACATCGGACACATCAGCGTGGCCGTCGACGGGGCGCCGTGCGTCTGCGGGGCGCGAGGTTGCGTCGAGGCCATCGCCTCCGGCACGGCCATCGCCGGCTGGGCCGCCGGCGCGGGCTGGCGGGCCCCCACCGAGGACCGCTCGGCGGCGCAGGTCGCCGCCGCGGCGCGTGCGGGGGACCGAGTGGCCCTGGCCGCGTTCGACCGGGCGGGACGGGCCCTGGCCGCGGCCATCGCCGGGACGGCCACCCTGCTGGAGGTCGAACGGGCCGTGATCGGCGGCGGCGTTGCGGCGGCCGGAGACGTCCTGTTCGGGCCCGTACGGCGGCACCTGGAGACCTACGCGGCGCTGTCGTTCGTACGGGGGCTCACCGTGGTGCCGGCGGCTCTGGGCGCCGATGCCGGGCTCGTCGGGGCGGCTGCGGCGGCCTTCGAGCTCCTGCCCGACGGGGCCGACCACGCCCCGTGAAGCCCCCGAGGCCCCCTGTGAGTCCCGATGGCCTGAGGTCGTGCTTCGGGTGCCACAGTGCCGGCCCCGGCGGTCCCATGCAGCCTGTGGCCCCGCTCTGCCCTCCGTACGGGCCGCACCTGCCCCGCCCGCTGACGGGCTCCGCTCCTTGCGCAGGGGCAGGACGGGGCGCGGGGCCACGAACAACACGGGGCACGGGGCGTACGGCGCTTACGGGGCGCAGGCCGTACCGATCACGGAGCACGGAGCACGGAGCACGGAGCACGGAGCACGGAGCGTACCGATCAAAGCGCACGGAGCGCGGAGCCTGACGGTGCACAGCGCCACGCAGCGGGCAGCCACGTGTCCCGGCGGGTGGCGAGCGCCGACCAGTGGGCAGGGAAGGGCCCGGCCCGTGGCGTCAGGGCTTGACTGACCGGTAGTAGCGCATGGAGCCCTGGTGGAGCTTGAGGGGATCGGTGAAGATCGCGGTGCGGAGGTCGACGCGTTGCGCCGCGTGCACCTGCTCCGCGATGTAGTCACGGTTGTGGATCACCGTGCGGGTGACGGCCTCGGTCAGGTCGCTGTCCGTCTTGGCGGTGGTCACCAGCAGGTTCGCCACCGCGATGGTCTTGACCGGTTGGGTGTTGTGGGCGTGTTCGTAGGCGTCGGTGGGCATCACGGCCGCCCGGTAGTAGTGCCGGGAACCGCTCTCGTGGATGCGGTCCATCAGGTCGCCCAGGGGGACGAGGCGAATGGAGTAGCTCCTGGAGAGCTGCACGACGGCGGAGGTGGGCAGACCGCCGGACCAGAAGAACGCGTCGATCTTGCCCTCTCGCAGCATCGCGGTCATCTTGTTGATCCCCACCTGCACCGGCACCACGTCCTTCGCCGGGTCGAGCCCCGCAGCCCGCAGCAGCCGCTCCGCGATCAACCGGACGCCGGATCCCGGCTGGCCGATCGCCACGCGTTTGCCGGCCAGGTCGCGCGCCCGGCGCACCGTTGACCCGGTGGGCACGACCAGTTGCGCGTAGTCGTCGTACAGACGCGCGCACGCGCGCAACTGCTTCGCGCCCGGGCCGCCACTGTCCAGGTAGGTCGCCACCGCATCGGCGGTGGCGATGGTGAACGACGCCTTCCCCTCGACCAGCCGACGGATGTTGTGCAGCGACCCCTCGCTCGGGAGGAGTTCCACGTCCAGTTTCGGCTCGTCCTTGTGCAGCCGCTCCTTGAGCAGTTCGCCGTACCGTGCGTACACGCCCGTGCGCACCCCGGTCGTGATCTTCACGTTCCCCCCGGGGCTGGCCGCGCTGTCGAACGGCGACAGCCACCACAGCAGCAGGCCGAACGTCACGGTGCCGGCGACGGCCAGCCGCCACAGGCGGCGCGCCCGCTGGGCACGCCGGGAACCCGGGCCGTCCGCTGCGCCTGCGGCGCGCCTTACCGGCCACCGTCCGGGCCGCTCCGTAGGGGTCTTGGGCATGGGGCGGATACTGCCAGCAACGGAGCAGAGAAGGGAGGGGCAGGGCACGGAGCCGAACACGTACCCTGGTCAACTGAGATGAGTGCGAAGACATACGAGGTGCGCACCTACGGGTGCCAGATGAACGTCCACGACTCCGAGCGGCTGTCCGGGCTCCTGGAGGACGCCGGCTACGTGCGGGCGCCCGAGGGTCATGCCGAGGGCGAAGCCGACATCGTCGTCTTCAACACCTGTGCGGTGCGGGAGAACGCCGACAACCGGCTCTACGGCAATCTCGGCAGACTCGCGCCGCTCAAGGCGAAGCGGCCGGGCATGCAGATCGCGGTCGGCGGCTGCCTAGCCCAGAAGGACCGCGACACGATCGTCAAGAAGGCCCCCTGGGTGGACGTGGTCTTCGGCACGCACAACATCGGCAGCCTGCCGGTGCTCCTGGAGCGCGCCCGGGTGCAGGAAGAGGCCCAGGTCGAGATCGCGGAGTCACTGGAGGCGTTCCCGTCGACGCTCCCCACCCGTCGCGAGTCCGCATACGCGGCGTGGGTGTCCATCTCGGTCGGCTGCAACAACACCTGCACCTTCTGCATCGTGCCCGCGCTCCGTGGCAAGGAGAAGGACCGCCGCCCCGGCGACATCCTCGCCGAGGTCGAAGCGCTGGTCGCCGAGGGCGTCACCGAGATCACGCTGCTCGGCCAGAACGTCAACGCGTACGGTTCGGACATCGGCGACCGGGAGGCGTTCAGCAAGCTGCTGCGTGCCTGCGGGCAGATCGAGGGCCTGGAGCGGGTGCGCTTCACCTCGCCGCACCCGCGCGACTTCACGGACGATGTGATCGCCGCCATGGCCGAGACGCCGAACGTCATGCCGCAACTGCACATGCCGCTCCAGTCCGGCTCCGACACGGTGCTCAAGGCGATGCGCCGTTCGTACCGGCAGGACCGCTTCCTCGGCATCATCGACAAGGTGCGCGCCGCCATGCCCGACGCGGCGATCTCCACCGACATCATCGTCGGCTTCCCGGGCGAGACCGAGGCGGACTTCGAGCAGACGCTGCACGTCGTGCGCGAGGCCAGATTCGCCCAGGCGTTCACCTTCCAGTACTCCAAGCGCCCGGGCACCCCGGCCGCGGAGATGGCCGACCAGATCCCCAAGGCGGTCGTCCAGGACCGTTACGAGCGACTGGTCGCCGTCCAGGAGGACATTAGCTGGGCGGAGAACAAGCGCCAGGTCGGCCGCACCGTGGAGGTCCTGGTGGCTGAGGGCGAGGGCCGCAAGGACGACGCCACGCGCAGGCTCTCGGGCCGCGCCCCCGACAACCGCCTGGTGCACTTCACCCGCCCCGACGAACCGGTGCGCCCCGGCGACGTCGTCACGGTCGACATCACCTACGCGGCGCCCCACCACCTCCTCGCGGAGGGCACGCCCCGTGGTGTGCGGCGCACGCGCGCGGGTGACGCGTGGGAGCGCCGCACTGCGGCTCCCGAGCAGAAGCCCGCGGGCGTCATGCTCGGTCTGCCCACCGTGGGCGCCCCCGCGCCGCTGCCCGCGGAGTCCGGCGGCTGCGCCGTCCGCTGACCCCGGTCACCCACCGCCCAACCGCACGGACCCTGCCCGGCGCCCCGTCACCACCCACGACGGGGCGCCGTGGCGTTCCACCGCTGCACCGGCCCCTTCGCGCGGCCTGGTGCTGGTGGGGCGTTCCCCTCGGGGCCTACGGGGCGGAGCCGAGCAGGGGCCGGCCGCCGGCGCCTGAGCCGGGCGGGCGCGTGCCTGACGGCACGGCGCTGCCTTGGGCGGCCGGGCGGCGCAGCCCGGACGACCGGACGGTGCGGGCGGGGCCTGACGACGTAGGCTGCTGATCATGCTTGTCGCTGCCGCCGTGTGTCCTTGCCCGCCCCTGCTCGTGCCCGAGGTCGCCGCCGGGGCCGCACCCGAACTGGCCCCCCTGCGCGAGGCGTGCTCGGACGCGCTCAGCGTGCTGGCCGCGGCCCGCCCCGACCGGTTGATCGTTGTCGGACCGGCTGCCGCGGGTACCGAAGGCCGCTACCCGAGCGGCGCCGCCGGAACGTTCCGCGGCTACGGCGTGGACCTGACCGTCCACCTCGGCGCCCGCCCCGACGGCCAACGAGCCGCTGCGACGGAGCACGGTGTACGGAGCGACGGCGCGTGCGGCGCCGCGGCCGTGACGGGGCACGGGACGCGGCAGGAGGCTCCCGGCCCGGGTGGCCCGGCGGCTCCGGCTGCTGCCCATGCCGCGTACGACGGGGGCGCTGGCCCGGAGGGCGCGGTCGAGGGGCTCGGGCGGAGCGCCCCGGAGCGCACGGCGGGTGGTGACGGGACCCGGGGGGCGGATCACCGGGCCCCGAGCCGGGAACTGCCCCTCGCGCTCACCGTGGGCGGCTGGCTCCTGGAGCGCGCGCAGTGGAGCGCCGCACCCGTGGAAGGCGTCGGCGTCCTCGAAGACCTCGACACGGCCCCCTGCACCGCCCTCGGACGCGAACTGGCGCACTCCGCCGACCGGGTGGCCCTCCTGGTGACCGGGGACGGCAGCGCGCGCCGCACCCTGAAGGCGCCCGGCTATCTGGACGAGCGCGCCGCCGCCTTCGACGCGGCAGCGGCACAGGCCCTCGGTACCGCCGACGTCGCCGCCCTCACGGCCCTGGACGCACCGCTCGCCCGCGACCTCCTCACCTGTGGTCGCAGCGCCTGGCAGGTACTGGCCGGCGCGGCGACCGGGGCGGCCCTACGCGGCGAACTGCTCTACGACGAGGCGCCCTACGGCGTCGGCTACTTCGTGGCCACCTGGTCGTAGCAGCAGACGCACGGGGCGGGGGGCACGGGGCACGGGCGCCGTGACTACGGAGCCAGCCGGTCGGCAGCCGGTTGGCAGCCACCCCTGTGACACAGGGCCGTACGGAGCGGGGAACGGCACCACCTCGCGCGCGAGGTGGTGAGAACGCAGGGCTGAGCAGGCCCCGCATCCGGTAGGGGCGCGGTGCAGTGCGCTGAACGGCACCGCGCCGGCCACGGGGACACTCAGCCGGAGCACGGAGCACGGAGCACGGAGCACGGAGCACGGAGCACGGAGCACGCAGCACGCAGCACGCAGCACGCAGCACGCAGCACGGAGCCCACGGGGCCTGGGACGAGCGAAGTCGGAGCACGGAGCTGGGCGCAGACGGGGCACGCAGTACGGAGCGGGGGCCAGGGGGCACGGAGCCGCGAGCGAGGGCCAACTCACACGGCTCAGCAGCCCCCGAGGCGGTGCTCCGGCAGCCCCCAGGGGGTGCTCCGGCCCCAGGAACGACCAACGGCCGCGGAGCGAGGCTCCGCGGCCGTGGCGTCGTGTCGGTCGATTCAGGACGGGGGCTGCGGTCCCTTGCCTTCGTCGTCCTTGTGGGCGAGGCGGTCAAGGGCGCCCTTGGCCTTGCCCGTACCGTTCTCGATCTTGTCGCTGTACTTGCCCTTGGTCTTCTCGTCGACCGTCTTCGCGGCCTTGTCCAGACCCCGTTCGATCTTGTCGCCGTGCTGCTGCGCGAGGTCACCGGCCTTGCCCTTGAGCTGACCGGCCTTCGCCTTGAGATTGTCCAGCAGGCCCATGGGCCACCTTCCCTCGTCGGAGGACTACTGACGGGCGTCCTCCCCGGCCTCGCTGTCCGCCGCCCGGGCGGCGGACTGTTGCTTGGGAATCGTGGCGCCGCCCACGGCCGCGCTGTCGTGTTCGGCTTCCTCGACGGTGGCAGCGGGCGCCGCCGAGTCCGCCGGCGGCGCGTCACGCTCCTCCGGAGCCGGAGATTCCGCAGTCAGGCTACCTTCCACGGCTTCCCCCTCCACCTTCGCAGGCGTTCCATTAACCGCACCTGACGACCGGCGAAACCTTGAAAAAACGCCCATAATCACTCCATAGATTAACTCGCGCCACAGCGGTCCGGACGGAGCGGGCGTCATGGTGCCGCCGCGTACGTACTCCGCTCGCTCGACGGATTGCCGAGACCTCGCAACGGGCAACGACCACCGCAACCCCCTGTCACGTCGCTCATTCGAGGAGTGCGCCCCGGATTTGCGAGACTGGCCCGGTGAACAGCGCAGTTCCCGCACCGCGGGTCATCGCCGTCGTCGGCCCCACCGCGGCGGGCAAGTCCGATCTCGGGGCCGCCCTGGCCCGGCACCTCGGCGGCGAGGTCATCAACGCCGACTCGATGCAGCTCTACCGCGGCATGGACATCGGTACCGCCAAGCTGCCCGAGAGCGAGTGGCAGGGGGTGCCGCACCGGTTGCTCGACGTCTGGGACGTGACCGAGGCGGCCAGCGTCGCCGAGTACCAACGGCTGGCCCGTGCCGAGATCGACCGGCTGCTAGCCGAGGGGCGCACGCCGGTGCTCGTGGGCGGCTCCGGCCTGTACGTACGGGGCGCCATCGACGCCCTGGAGTTCCCGGGCACCGACCCGGCCGTACGCGCCCGCCTGGAAGCCGAACTGGCCGAACGGGGCAGCGGCCCCCTGCACGCCAGGCTCGCCGCTGCGGACCCCCGCGCGGCCACCGCCATCCTGCCCAGCAACGGGCGTCGCATCGTGCGCGCCCTTGAGGTCATCGAGATCACCGGCCGGCCCTTCACCGCCAACCTGCCCGAGGCGGACTCGGCCGGCGGCGCTGTCTATGACACGGTGCAGATCGGCGTGGACGTCGAGCGTCCGGAGTTGGACGAGCGGATCACCCGGCGGGTGGACCGGATGTGGGACGCCGGACTGGTGGACGAGGTGCGGCGCCTGGAGCGCGCCGGGTTGCGCGAGGGGCGCACCGCCTCCCGCGCCCTGGGCTACCAGCAGGTGCTTGCACTGCTGGCGGGCGAGTGCAGCGAGGAGGAAGCACGGACCGAGACCGTACGCGCTACCAAACGCTTCGCGCGCCGTCAGGATTCGTGGTTTAGGCGGGATGCGCGCGTGCATTGGTTGAGTGGTGCCGCACAGTGGCGAGGGGAACTCCAGGCACACGCGCTGACGTTGGTCGAACGAGCGGTCACAGCCTGATCACGTGATGGCATCGGGACGTTCCGCACGCCGTGGAGGCCGCCCCGATCGTGCCATCATCGAGCTTCGATCGTGCCGTGATGTCGAAAGTGGGGAGGGCGTACGGCGATGGAGGCCAGCCCTCGCGACGCAGCGGAGACGTCGCCGCGGGACGAGGCGGACGTCCTCGTTCCGGAGGAGTCCGAGGCGCTGACCCCGGACGGTCCCGACGCTCAGGACGACGGCGACACGCCTCAGGACGAGTCCGCGCAGTCCTTCCGTGACCTGCGCCCCCCGCGGCGGTTGCGGATCTGGCAGATCGCACCGATCGTCGGCCTCGCCACCCTCGGCTCGCTGATGTTCGCCTTCCCGCTCGCCTTCGAGTTCGGCGACGGGGGCGCGGTCGTCGCCATGCTCGGTCTGTTGCTGAGCTGCTGCGCGGCGGGCTGGGGCCTGATGGCCGCCCGCCGCGTGGGCTACACGTGGCCCGGTCTCCCGCCCCGGGGCTCCGGCAGCAAGGCCGACTGGCGCTATGTGATCGCGTACATCGCCATCGTCGCCCTGCTCGCCGCCCTGGCCATCTGGCGCATCGACCGCCTTCGCTAGCCCCCTCGCCCATCCGCCCCACGGGCCATCTCGCGCGAGCGCGCCCGTACGGGGCGGCTCGTACGGCTTCGTACGCAGGGTGGCTCGTACGGCTTCGTGCGGCCACACGCCGTCCTGGTGTGGCCGTCGACGCTTAGCGGTTCGCTGCTGCGGTCCGCGCCGGGGGCGGCGCGCACCGCCACGGGCCGCACGAACGCCCCGCTCCGTGCGGACACACCCCTTGCGCAGCCCCGCACCGTACGCATGCCTGTGGGTGCTCCGTGCTCCGTGCTCCGTGCTCCGTGCTCCGTGCTCCGTGCTCCGTGCTCCGTGCGGGACCAGCCGCGTCCCGTGTGGTGAGTGGGCGGTGATTAGCGCGCTCCGTGTTCTGCGCCTCGGGCGGGCCCCAGGGGCGACGCTGCCCCGTCGCCCCTGCCGGACGGGCGCCGCCCGCCCTCCGTGCGAAGAGGTGAGCCGTCGGGCCGGCGGGCGCGTGCGGGCGCCGTGCAGGCGGCCCCGTGGCCGGCTCCGGCAGGCGTAGCCCCGCCCGAGCCCCACAAGCCCCCGCCCCGGCCGTCGCATCGCCCTGACCCCGCCCGCCTCCGCCCCGCGCGCTGGCCCCGTACTGCCCCCGTCCTGTACGGCGGCCCCGTACGCGGCGGCCATGACCTGGAGCAGAAGGCGCGTAGGGAGCCGCCGGCGGGCGGCGTGCCGTCGGTGTTGGGTGTGGCGCCGTAAGATCGAAGGATGAGCACCACAGAGCCGCTCCGGTTCCTCAAGGGCCACGGCACCGAGAATGACTTCGTGATCGTCCCCGACCCGGACGGCCGTCTTGACCTGTCGGCGACCGCCGTGGCGCGCATCTGCGACCGGCGCGCGGGCGTCGGGGGCGATGGGCTGTTGCACGTCGTGCGCTCCGCCGCGCACCCCGAGGCGCAGTCGATGGCGGCCGAGGCCGAGTGGTTCATGGACTACCGCAACGGTGACGGCAGCATCGCCGAGATGTGCGGCAACGGCGTACGGGTCTTCGCGCACTACCTCTGCTACGCCGGATTGGCCGAAGCCGGTGACCTCGCCGTGGCGACCAGGGCGGGCGTGCGGCAGGTGCACGTCGCCAAGCCCGGCGCGCGCGTGGACCTGTCGACGGAGGAGGGCGTCAGCGGCGACGTCACCGTCGGCATGGGGCGGGCTCTGCTGCCCGACGGAGCCGACGCGGAGGTCACCGTGACGGTGGACGGGCGCAGTTGGCCGGCCCGCCACGTCAACATGGGCAACCCGCACGCCGTTGCCTTCGTGGACGATCTCGCCGAGGCCGGCAACCTGTTCACGGCGCCCGAGGTGCGGCCCGCGGCCGTCTATCCCGACGGCGTCAACGTCGAGTTCGTGGTGGACCGGGGCCCCCGGCACGTCGCCATGCGCGTGCACGAGCGCGGGGTGGGCGAGACCAGGTCATGCGGTACGGGCGCCTGCGCCGTCATGGTGGCCGCGGCCCGCCGGGACGGTCTGGACCCCGCGGTGCTCGGCCACCCCGTGACGTACACCGTGGACGTTCCGGGCGGCCGGCTGATGATCGCCGAGCTTCCGGGCGGCAGTGTGGAGATGACCGGCCCCGCCGTCATCGTGGCCGAGGGCGTCCTCGACCCGACGTGGCTGCACGCTGCGCTCGGCGAAGCTGCCGCGTAACCTCGCGCGCGTTGCTGCGTCCCGCACGGGGCGCCGGAAGTAGCACCCTGACGGGTGGTTCGCGGGGGTTCGTACGGCGGGCCAACGGTGCCCCGTCGGCGCGGCGTCTGCTCATTATGCTCGCTCGAATGGGTGATCTGGTTCACGCTCAACGAGAGCGGTTCGGCCCCGCGTGGTGGGCTCGGTAGCATCAAGCACCGGCACGGGCGCCCACTCGGGGCCTAGGGGCCGACCGCGCCCCGGCAGTCGCTGCCACGCCGGTCGACGCCGCCGGAGGTGCCCATGAGCGCAGAGGCCACTAACCCAGCAGAACAGGGTTCGTTCGGCCGAAGGCGTGCCCGCCCTCTGATCGACCTGCGTAACCTGCGCAGGTTCGGCCGCGCCGCGCTGCTCGGGCCGGCGCCGCGCGGTCGGGTGCCGGATGCGATCGAGCACGTCGCCAAGGTGCACCGGAGTCACCATCCGGGCGCCGACCTTGAGGTGTTGCGCCGCGCGTACGAGCTCGCCGAGTCCTCGCACCGCGGCCAGATGCGCAAGAGCGGTGAGCCGTACATCACGCATCCGCTGGCCGTCACCCTGATCCTGGCCGAACTCGGCGCCGAGACGACGACGTTGACGGCGTCCCTGTTGCACGACACGGTCGAGGACACCGAGGTGACGCTCGCTCAGGTGCGGGAGGAGTTCGGCGAGGAGGTCAGGTATCTGGTCGACGGCGTCACCAAGTTGGAGAAGGTCGACTACGGTGCGGCGGCCGAGCCCGAAACGTTTCGCAAGATGCTCGTCGCGACCGGCAACGACGTTCGCGTCATGTCGATCAAACTGGCCGACCGCCTGCACAACATGCGCACGCTGGGCGTGATGCGCCCCGAGAAACAGGCCCGCATCGCCAAGGTCACCCGCGACGTGCTGATCCCGCTCGCCGAACGGCTCGGTGTGCAGGCGCTCAAGACCGAGCTCGAAGACCTGGTCTTCGCCATCCTGCACCCCGAGGAGTACGCCCGTACCCGCGAACTGATCGCCGAACACGCCACGCGCACCGATCCGCTCGCCGAGACCGCACGGAGCGTGCGCACGGTGCTTGACGAAGCGGGTATCGCCGCCGACGTTCTCGTGCGCCCCCGGCACATCGTTTCCGTCTACCGGGTGCGCCGTAAGCGCGGCGAGCTGTCGGGGGCCGACCTGGGGCGGCTGTTGGTGCTGGTCGGTGAGGACGCGGACTGTTACGCGGTCCTCGGGGAACTCCACACCTGTTTCACGCCGGTCATCTCGGAGTTCAAGGACTTCATCGCCGCACCCAAGTTCAACCTCTACCAGTCCCTGCACACCGCCATCGCGGGCCAGGGCGGCAAGCTCACCGAGGTGCTGATCCGCACCCAGCAGATGCACAAGGTCGCCGAGGCCGGGGTGGTCGCACTCGGCAACCCGTACGCCGCCACGGCAACGTCCACAGCCGTCCCCGTGGCACCTGCGGACGGGGCGGGGACGAGCGGGCCACGGGGCGGCGCGGACGGGATGGAGGGGGCGGGCGTACCGCCCCGTGGCGGCCTCGACGGGGCGGACGGTGAGCGGGTCGACCCGACGCGTCCCGGTTGGCTGTCCCGGCTGTTGGACTGGCAGCGCGCGGCCTCTGACACGGACACCTTCTGGTCCTCGCTCCGTGACGACCTCGCCCAGGACCGTGAGATCACCGTCTTCGCCGCCGACGGCACGGCACTGAGCGTGCCCGACGGGGCGAGCTGCGTGGACGCCGTGTACGCGCGCTACGGGCCCGCCGGGCACTCCTGCGTGGGTGCCCGGGTCAACGGCCGCCTGGCCACGCTCAGTACGGTGCTGCGGGACGGGGACGGCGTCGAGTTCCTCATGGCGACCGGGCGGGACGCCGCTGCGTCCGGTCCCTCGCCCGAGTGGCTCGCCCACGCGCGCACGCCCGCGGCGCGGATCGCCATCACCCACTGGCTCGACGCCCACCCCACGGCATCGGACCTACCCGAGGTCCCTCCGGAGCCCGACGCCATCGCTCCGGTTGCCATCCCGGCCGACAGTGGCACGCACGCCGCCCCGCGCGCGGAGGGGGCGCGGGGCGACGCGACGGGGCACGGGGCCGTGGAGGCCGACAGTGCCCACGGCGGGACGGGGGCAGCGGCGACGGACCAGTCGCCCCGTACGGAGCGCGACACCGGGGCGTCGCAGGGAGCCGGCGCCGCGGCAGCGCAACAGGACACGGAGCGCGAGGAGCTACGGGCCTCCGGCGGGGCGGGGCGCACGGAGCGCACGACCGCCGTGCGGCGCGGACCGGGCGAGGCACAGCCCGGGGCCCGCAGGGCGGCGAGTGAGCCCGGGGACGGGGCGGGGGAGACGGGGCGCGGGGCGCGAGGCGCTCACGACGGTGCGTCGAGCCTGTACGGCGCGGCACAGGGGGCGCGGGGCGTGCGGGATGCGGAACGGGGCGGTGGGCCCACCGCTGCCGGGCTCCGGCCGGCGGACCCGGGCGGTGCGCCGGTCGCCGCGCGGTCACCGGAGCGGGACGTGGCGCCGGACACGGACCCGGGCCAGTCGCGCGTACGGGCGGCCGAACCCGGTGCCGAGAACCTGGACGGCGGAACGGCCACGGCACCTGCTGGCGCCGCCCAGCGGAGCGGTCAGCACGGTGCGTACGGAGCAGCCGGCGTACGCACCGTTGCTGGAGGCGGGAGCGCGTCGCGGCCATCCGCTGAGGGCCGTTCGACCGGCTCACTGCCCGGCTTGATCGTTTCCTCGGATTCATCCCCGATGTCTGCCGATGCCGATGCCGATGCTCATGTCCATGCCGCGCCGTTCGGTGACGTGGCGGGGCCCGATGGCGAAGCCGGGGACGGGGCTGTCACGTCCGTTCGGGGCGCGGCTGCGGGCGCTGGTTCGGGTGGCACGGGCGTCGACGGGCCGGGCTCCGACGGGCAGGCCGCAGAGGAGCGCACCGGATCATCCTCGGACGGCCACCACGAGGCGCGGACGGAGCCGGCGGGGAGCGGCGACGGGGTAGGGCGTGACGGGGTGCCGACGCTCGTACTGGAGGCCGCCACGGCCCCAGGGGCCACGCCCGGGCAGGACGCGCGGCACGATGCGAACGCTGCCGCAGACAGCCGGCACGAGTCCCCGGCCGGTGCCGACAGGCGCCGGGGTGCCGGCGTCGTCGTCGACCAGCCAGGCGCAACGGTTCGCCTCGCCGGCTGCTGTACGCCCGTGCCGCCGGACGAGGTCACGGGTTTCGCCGTACGGGGCGGGGCGGTCACGGTGCACCGGGCGCCGTGCCCCGTGGTCGCCCGCATGACCGCGACCGGACGCGAACCGGTCGGCGTCCGCTGGCAGTCCGACGCCGACGAGGCCCCGACCGGCTACCGGGTGACGCTCTGCGCCGAAGCCTTCAGCCGACCCCACCTCCTGGCCGACCTCACCGAGGTCATCGCCGTACAGGGCGCCGAGGTCATCTCCGCGGCCGTCGAGCCGCCGTACGAGCAGCGGGTTCGGCACACGTACACGCTGCAACTGCCCGATGCCGGCCGGCTGCCGCTGCTGATGCGCGCCATGCGCCAGGTGCCCAGCGTGTACGACGTGACCCGGGCCGGGCACGAACTCGCCACCGTGAGCGCTTGACCCGGCGGGCGCAGAAGCCAGGCACATCTCCGTACTGGCCTGACACCGCACGCTTCCTACCCGGCCCGCGCGGGGACCGGCCTCGTGAACGCGTTGCGACCAGACTGGTGCGGATGGCGGGGCTGGCTGACGCGTGGAGGGGGCGCCTGCGGGCCCTCCACGCGGTGTCACCCCGCGCCCGCGTGCGGGGGGCTGTTCGTAGGGCTCGCAGGAGCTGGCGGTCGGAGTCGGCATCTGCGTCCCTCGCGCGAGGGACGCAGATGGCTCCGGGGGGGCTGAGGAGGGGGCCGTACGAGCCGTAGGGCTTGGAGCCGGTTGCGGCCCCGTGACCACCACCGCCCGCACGAGAACGCCACGGCACCACGACCCGAGGGCGACCGCGCACATGCACCCCCGACCCACGGCCATGCTCCGTAGCGTGCCCCGTGCCCCGTGCCCCGTGCCCCGTGCCCCGTGCGGGGCCGTTCCGCGCCCCGTCCCCGTCGACGTGGCCGGGCCGCCACGTTGCGCAGCCAGCCGCCGAGGGCCCTGCCTCCCGGTGCCGGACCGCAGAGCGAGGTAAAGGATGACCCGGCATAGAGGGTCCGACGTGGAGGTTCCTTCGCGCGCGTACGGGCCCGAGGCGGCCCGTACCGCCGAGGACGTGGGTGTGGAGTGGATACGCCCGCGCCATGCCACGCGCGCGTGGGCACGTACGGGCGTGCCGTACTGGCCTGGACGGGCGTGGGCCGGGAGCCCACGGGTGGGGAGTGGGCGAAAACCTGGGTGACCGTTGCGGTGGTGCGTGGGAATATCGAGGGGTCGACGCGGCGGCCCGGGAATCGTTCGGGGCGGCCGAGCGTTATCGACATGGACCGTTCTCCCACGACGTAAGGATCCAATGACAACCCCTTCCCAGCAGCAGTCGTTCCCCGCCGCGGATTCCTCGGACCGGCAGCGCCTCCCCGAGAACCTTCGGGCCGACGCCCTGATGGAAGAGGACGTTGCCTGGAGCTACGAGATCGACGAGGAGCGCGACGGCGAGCAGTACGACCGCACCGAGCGGGCCGCCCTGCGCCGCGTCGCCGGCCTCTCCACCGAGCTGCAAGACGTCACCGAGGTCGAGTACCGGCAGTTGCGTCTGGAGCGCGTCGTACTGGTGGGCGTGTGGACGTCCGGCACGGTGGCGGATGCCGAGAACTCACTCGCGGAGCTCGCGGCCCTTGCGGAGACAGCGGGTGCCCTCGTGCTCGACGGTGTGATCCAGCGTCGCCCCAAGCCCGACCCGGCCACCTACATCGGCTCGGGCAAGGCACAGGAGCTCAGGGACATCGTGCTCGAATCGGGCGCCGACACCGTCGTCTGTGACGGTGAGCTCAGCCCCGGCCAGCTCATCCACCTCGAAGACGTCGTCAAGGTCAAGGTCGTCGACCGGACGGCGCTGATCCTCGACATCTTCGCCCAGCACGCCAAGTCGCGAGAGGGCAAGGCGCAGGTCGCGCTGGCCCAGATGCAGTACATGCTGCCGCGACTGCGTGGTTGGGGTCAGTCGCTCTCCCGGCAGATGGGTGGCGGTGGCGGTGGCGGCATGGCCACGCGTGGCCCCGGTGAGACGAAGATCGAGACTGACCGGCGGCGCATTCGCGAGAAGATGGCGAAGATGCGGCGTGAGATCGCGGAGATGAAGACCGGTCGCGACATCAAGCGGCAGGAGCGCAAGCGCCACAAGGTGCCCTCCGTCGCCATCGCCGGCTACACCAACGCCGGCAAGTCGTCGCTGCTCAACCGGCTCACGGGCGCGGGCGTCCTGGTGGAGAACGCGCTGTTCGCCACCCTCGACCCGACGGTGCGCAGGGCCGAGACGCCGAGCGGCCGGCTGTACACGCTGGCCGACACGGTCGGGTTCGTCCGACACCTGCCGCACCACCTGGTGGAGGCGTTCCGCTCCACGATGGAGGAGGTCGGCGACTCCGACCTGATCCTGCACGTGGTGGACGGTTCGCACCCGGTGCCGGAGGAGCAGTTGGCGGCGGTGCGCGAGGTGATCCGGGACGTGGGCGCGGTGGACGTGCCGGAGGTCGTGGTCATCAACAAGGCGGACGCGGCGGACCCATTGGTGCTCCAGCGGCTGCTGCGCGTCGAGCCGCACGCGATCGCCGTGTCGGCGCGTACGGGGCAGGGCATCGAGGAGCTGCTCGCGCTCATCGACGTCGAACTGCCGCGGCCGAGCGTCGAGATCGAGGTGCTGGTGCCGTACACCCGGGGCGACCTGGTCTCGCGCACGCACGCCGACGGTGAGGTCCTCTCCGAGGAGCACACGTCGGAAGGCACCCTGATCAAGGCGCGCGTGCACGAGGAACTGGCCGCAGAGCTCCAGCCGTACGTGCCGCTGGGTTCCGCCGGCGGTTCGGCGGCCATCGCGTAACGGCCCGTGCCCGTGCGGGCGGGGATGGCCGGAGCACGCCGGCCGGCGGAGACTCCCCGTAGGCCAGCGCTGCCCGGGACTCGGCTGGTGTCCGGCGTCGGCGTGAGCGGGTGCGGCAACCGCTGAGCTCTGAACGGTACGAGCCCGCGCGGACACTGCAACGCTGGCCCGTAGCGTGAGCCGCGGCCCACACCGGCGCGTCATGAGAGGGTCCGTTCCGCTCCCTGCCGTCATCGGCGGAGAGACGGAACGGGCCCTCTCGCGTTGCGGTACGCGCGGCCTCGCGCCAGCGACGTCGGCTGGCGTGACGCCGGCTCGCAGCGGCTGTGACCGGCGGCGACGGTGAATGGTGGGGCTGTGCGCCGCCGCTCCGTTCCCGTGCGGCGAGTGGCTGGCCGGCCAGCCGTACGGCGCACCCGCAGCCGTGCTTCGCGCTCCGCGGCGATACGGGGTGGGACGGCTCTCGGGCGTGCCCCCCGGTCTGGTGTCACTCGGGCTGTACCCTCGCCCCCTGCTGGCGCGCCCAGTGCTGGCCTCCCGCGGACACAACTCGCCAGCCCCGGACTTGCCCCGCCGGGGCGCGCCGTGTCGCCACACCACGCGCCCCGGCGGTCGCCACCGGCCACTGCGGAGTGCGCCGGCGCACGGCGCCACCGGGGGCGAGACGGGCCGCGGGCATGACGACGCCCCCTGGCGGCCGGAAACAGGCCACACAGGGGGCGTCAGAGGCTTCGCCGCGGCGGACGGAGCGGGGCGGTACGTCGGGCGCCCACCGTGCCTACGGCGTGCGCCCGACGCTCCAACTCATCGGTTGGCGAACTTCTTGCTCACCGCGGTGTAGACGCCCTTGGCCTCGTCACCCAGGTGCGGGCCTGCGAGCCAGGTCGCGTTGGCCGGGCCGATCGAGGTGTTGGAGACCAGGGCGGGCTGGCCGTCCTTGCCCTTGGCGACCCAGCCACCGCCGGACGAACCGGCCGTCATCCGGCAGCCGATGCGGTACATGGTCGGCTGCGAGGCGTTGAGCGACAGCCGCCCCGGCTTGTCGGTGCACTGGTGCAGGGACTGGCCGTTGAACGGGGCGGCGGCCGGGTAGCCGGTGGCCGTCATGTCCTCGATCGACTTCACGGCCGGAGCGTCGAACTCCACCGGCAGTGCGCCGCCGACCGTCTCCTCCAGCGACTTGCCGCTGCCGTCCTCCGGCTTGACCTTCAGCACCGCGAAGTCGTACGGCGCGCCCTGGCCGCCCACCTTGGCGCCCTGCTCGATCCACTGGTCAGAGGTCTGCGCCCACTCGGCCCACCACAGCCCCTTCGGCGCGATCTTCTCCTTGGGCGCGTTCTCCAGCTCCGCTATCGAGAGACCGCTGTCGTTGTACGAGGGAACGAACATGACATTGCGGTACCAACCGCCACCCTTGCCCGCGTGGACGCAGTGCCCGGCGGTCCACACCATGTTGGACTTGCCGGGGTTCGCCGGGTCCTTCACCACGGTCGCCGAGCACACCATCGAGCCCTCGGGGCCGTCGAAGAAGACCTTCCCGGCCTCCGGTGCGTTGGTGCTGTACGGCGTCTGCACCTGCTGCGCGTCCACCGGCTGCGGCTCCGGGTCGGTCACGCCCTGATCGTCCGCGATGTCGTCCTGAACGGGCTGGTCAGGCTCCTCGGCGTCCTTCATCCGGTCCGGGTCCCACAGGTCCTTGATGATGGGGTTGATGAACTCGCCGGCCTCGCGCAGCCACTCCTTGTCGAAGTCCTTCCACGCCCCGTCCTTCCACTTGTCCAGGTCGAGGCCGAGGTCCTTGAGCTTGTCGTTGATGTCCTTCGGCAGCGCCAGGTCGTTCGACCCCTGCTGGTCGGCCGATGCGCTCGGGTCGGAGCTGCCCTCGTTGTCCGACGGTCCGCAGGCGGCGACGGTCAGTGCGAGCACGGTGGTCAGCGCCGCGGCGGCCAGGGCGGTGGAGGAGTTCCGGGCGCGCAGTGACCGCCGCTCGGCGCGCTGGCGAGAGCTGGATGGGCGAATGGAAGGCATGCGTGGAACTCCCCCTGGAAATGTTCGGGCTGCTCTGTAAACGATCTGTGGCTGTCATGTACCGCCCTGGCGGAGGGCGGCCCCCCACTATGCCGGTGACGCGTACGACGGCCGAACGCGGGTCCCCGGTTCCGTGGCGCCAGCCATCCACCGGCGGGCCGTGATTCGTCGCCGGCCGCCTCGTTGGTACGGACGGGGTACACCCGCCTGGCTTCCACGAGCGCGCCCAGGGCGGCCGGCAGCCGCCGAACGCCCCGCGCCGGAGGCCGGGCGAGCCGACTCCGACGGACGACATCGGGCCCCGCCGGGCCCCAGGTCAGGGGAGGAGTGCGGAAGCGATGTCCAGGACGTGGCGCCCCCGTTCCGCCCGCAGAGCGCTGAATGCCCCCGCCCCGTGCGGTCGCGCGGGGCAGCTTCCGCCGGCCCCGCCCCCGCACGTCGAAGCCACCTCTCCGCACTCTGCCCCCGTGACCCCGCGCGCCGGCTCCGTCCGCTGCCTCGTACGGAGCCACGCCCTGGCCGGTGCCGGCGACGTCCACCACCGGGCGTCGCCGCTGGTTGCCTTGCCCCCGTCTGCGGCGCCGCTTCCCGGGAGCGGGCAGACCACCGCGGTCGCCCCCGGACACGGAGCGGCTGAAGGCCGTCCAGACGTACGCGGCCATCAGCGCCCCTCGGCGTACTCATCCAGGCCATGCGGCCATGGCCCACTACTGCCCCTGCTGGGGTGCGGGGCCGCTGGGCGGACTCGTCTTCGAAGCTTTGGGCGGCGGCCGGCCGGCACGGCTGTGGGCCGGGGCGCGCGCCGGGGGCCGCTGTGGCGGTCGCCGGCTGCGGAGGACCGGGACGGGGCTGGCGGCCCGGCTGATGCTGACGGCGGCGGCATGGGGCGGGCCGCGGTGCGCTCCGTGGCGCGCGGCGCGGCGTGCGGTTGTGTGGCGGGGAGCGTGGCGCCAGCGGGCGGCTGCCTGGCCGGGCCGGTTTCCCGTACCGGTTGCGAGCGCGGACGGCTGCGCTCCGTGGTGCGCGGCGCGGCACTCCCTGCCGGCACGGATGCCCGTTGCGCCTGGGCGTTGCCCACGCGGCTCGACCTGCGGTGCTGGCGAGCGGGAGCCCCGCTCGCGCTCCGTGGCGTGCGGCGGCGCATGCGGATTCCGACTGCGGCGCGCCCCAGCAGGGCAGGGCTACGGGCTTGGCTTTGCACCGTCGCGAGCACGGCCGTAGCCGCTGGCCGCGGTCGCGCTGGCTGTCGGCATGGCGGGTGGCGTGGCCTGGGCCGCAGCAAGCTCCACGGTGTCCGTCCGCGTAACCACGGTGGATGGCGTGGTTCTCCGACACCGCGCCGGCCGGGGCGCACCTGTGCCGCGCTGGTCGAGTTGTCTCGGCGCGGCGCGGTGCGGTGCGAAGCGGTGTGGAGTGGAGCGCCGGGCGCCCCCGCCTGCGCTCCGTGGCGTGCCTGGGTCGGCCGCCTGCACGCGTGCTCCGTGCCTCACCCCGGTACGGCGCCTGTGCCCCGTGTTCCGCGGCGCGCCGTGCCCGCCCCCGGCGCCGTGCCCCGCCGTGTCCGCTGCCCCGGAGCCCGGCCCCGTGCTCCAACCCCGCCCGCGGAGCGTTCCGCCCCTGCCGGGACGGACGCCCGCGCCCGCACCGGCCCTTCCTGCCGCCGGCCCTCACAAGGGGCCACCGAAGAGTTCGCCATCCCGTCCAGCACCTCTCTCCGCTCCACGCCGCCCCGCCCAGCACCAACACCAGCACCCAGCCACGTCCTGCCCGTGCCCTGAGTCAGGACGGCACTTCGCCCGGTCAGCCGATGAAGGAGGAAGGCGCTACCCGTAGGGCCCCGTGCCCGCGACGCGCGCCGTACACCGCATGAACACAGTCTCCGGAGCCGATGCGCTGTCCGGCGCCGTCGCCCCGTCCATCCCCGAGCAGGGCCGCCGCGGCGGTGCCCCCCTCGCCCAGGAGCCCCCTCGCGGCCCCAGCTCCGATCCGCTGGACCACGCCGATCCGCATGTGGCGGCCGACGCTGCGGCGGCCGAGAACCTGCTGCGCTGCTGGGTGCGCGAGACCAACACCGCCCGCCCCGACGGCTCCGTGCTCCGGCTCACCTTGGCGGCCAGCCGGCTGGTGCTGCTGGTCCCCGTGGCCTACTGGTCGCCGACCGGGATGCACCGCTTCGGTCGGCCCGCCCTGGCCGAGGGGCCGCCCGACGCCCCGGCCGTCGACGCCTCCACCCTCGCCGCGCTGCTCACCAGGGAAGCCGCCCACCAGGCGCCCCGTCACCAAACCGGCCGCCCCATCGCCCGCGTGCCCGATCCCGCGCTCGTGGGCCCCGACGGTGAGGCCGGCGTCGGCCCGTACGGAGCCGCGCTGCTCCCCGGTGGACGGTGGGCCGCGGACGGCCCCGCCGCATACCCCGGCCAGACGGCCAGCAGCCAGGACGGGGCTACGGCACTCGAACCGCCCGCCGGTTGCTCGGCCGAGCCGTTCGCGTCACGCGCCACGGTGGCCCCACCGGCCGCCGAAGCCACTGGCGACGCGGGCATCTATCCGGTGGCAGGCGCGCAGGGCAGCGCGTACGGGGAAGACCGCGCCCCGTCGAGTGCCTACGGGGGGCTCGACGGGGCGTGCGAAGACGACCGGCGCGCGGTCCATCCTGAGTCCGCCCACGAAGCCGCCCATGGGGCCGTTTACGCCGCGCCCCGCAACGTCGAGCTCGACTGCGCAGAGCCCCACCGCGCGGCCCCGTCGCCCTCCACCGGTGCACGGCGCGGAGCAGCCTCGGAGCGGGGAGCGGCCGATGCCGTCGCGCTCGTCGGCCGCGTCGCAGATTCCGTACGCCGCACTGCGACCTTCCTCGCCGACCGCCGTTCGACGCCGGCCGACCCCAGCACGGGCGGCCCCTTCCTCGCCGGCGAACAGGCCCTTCTCCTCGGCCACCCGCTCCACCCGACACCCAAGAGCCGCGAGGGGCTTTCGGATGCGGAGGCCCGCGCGTACTCGCCTGAGCTGCGCGGTTCGTTCCCGCTGCACTGGTTGGCCGTGGAGCGCTCCGTGCTCGCCGCCGACTCGGCCTGGACCGAGCGGGGCCGCCCCGTGTCCGCCGACCGGCTCGTCGCCTCCGTCATCGGAGCGGTGCCCCCGCTGCCGGATGGCGCGGTTCCGCTTCCTCTCCATCCGTGGCAGGCGCGCGAGGTCGGGCACCGTGGCGCCGTGCAGGCGCTCGCCGAGGCCGGACTGGTACGTGATCTGGGGCCGTGCGGTGATCCGTGGCACCCCACGTCCTCCGTGCGCACCGTCTGCCAACCGGCAGGGCGCGCCATGCTCAAGCTCTCCCTCGGCCTGCGCATCACCAACTCCCGTCGCGAGAACCTCCGCAAGGAGTTGCTGCGCGGGGTCGAGGTGCACCGCCTGTTGCGGAGTGGGCTGGCCGAGGAGTGGCGGGCCGCCTGCCCCGGCGGCGCCGGGTTCGACATCGTGCGCGACCCTGCCTGGCTCGGCGTCGACGGCCCGGACGGGGCACCGGTGCCCGGCCTGGACGTGGTCATCCGACACAACCCCTTCACCGCCGAGGACGACGTGGTGTGCCTGGCCGGCCTCGTCTCGCCGCGGCCCTGGCCGCACCGGACCGGGCTGCGCTCGCGCCTCGCCCACCTGGTCGAACGGCTGGCCGCACGCACCGGCCGGTCGCTGAGCGCGGTGTCGACGGAGTGGTTCCTGCGCTATCTGCATACCGTCGTCCGGCCGGTGCTGTGGCTCGACGGCGCGGCCGGGGTCGCCCTCGAAGCGCACCAGCAGAACACCTTGGTGTTGCTCGATGCAGACGGCTGGCCCGCCGGCGGTCGGTACCGCGACAATCAGGGCTATTACTTCCGTGAATCCCGGCGGGCCGCACTCGATCAACGACTGCCCGGTATCGGTACGCAGAGCGACACCTTCGTCTCCGATGCGATCACTGACGAACGCTTCGCGTACTACCTGGGCGTCAACAACGTGCTGGGCCTCATCGGCGCGTTCGGCTCCCAGCAACTCGCCGACGAACGCCTGTTGCTCGCCGCCTTCCGCCGCTTCCTGGGCGCGGCGAGTCGGGAACCGCAGGCCCAGCGCTCCCCGCTGGCCGCCTGCCTGCTCGAAGCGCCCACGCTGCGCTGCAAGGCCAACATGCTCACCCGGCTGTGCGGCCTGGACGAACTGGTCGGCCCGGTCGACACCCAGTCCGTGTACGTCACGATCGCCAACCCGCTTGTCACCTCGGCGTCGTGACCTCGCGATGAAGCCGCAGAACCTCCCGATGAACCAGTTGGGCCAGGACCGCGCCCCGCGCGCCACCGACCTCCACAAGACGGCCGTCGACCACACGCACCGCGTTGACCACAGTGGTACGACAAGGACCACAGCCACCACAGGGACCACTGACGCCGTGGGCTCTCCAGGCCCCACCGACCTCCCGGGCTCAGCACCCGGCAACACGGCACGCACCCGTCCCACCAGCACCGCGCCGGGCCACGTTCCAGCCACCGGCCGAGCAGGCACCACCGGCGCCAGCCCCACCACCCCCACCAGCCACGCCGACATCGGGGACCGTGCCCACCGCGCCCGGTCCAACCCCGCGCCCGCCCGTACACCCCCCGAAGCCACGCCTCCGGCGGCCCTGAACCGTACGAATCCGCCGCCCTCCACTGCCCGTACGACCCGTCGCGCCACGGCCGAAGGCGCTGCCGACTCCGGTGCCGCGGTTACGGTGGGGCCGGATCAGGCGCTCACCCCACCCCATGGCCGGGGACCCGGGCACACGGCCCAGCCTCCTACGGCCCCCGACGCGCCCGCGAGCACCGGTACGACGGACACTCGTGCCGCGACCACCGGCATCACGGATAGCGGTATGACGGATACCGGCATGACGGAGACCGGCACCACGGGTACCAGGACCGAGGGCACCGGTACGACGGACACCGGTACGGCGGAAACAGGTACGGCGGAAACGGGTACCGCGACGACCAGGACCACGGATTCCGGCACCACGTGCACTGGCACCACTGGTACCAGTATCGAGAGCACGGGTACGGCGGATCCCCGTACCGCGACCACCGGGACCACGGATACCGGCACAGCGAACCCTGGCACCACGAACACCAGCACCACCAGCACCGGAACAGCCGCCGGCTCCGGCTCCACCGCAGACGACGACACCGTCGACCTTTGGCTCCCCGCGCTGCACGACGCGCTGCAATGCGCCGCAGACGCCGCGTACCCGACCCGCGCGGAGGACCCGGGCGCCGCCGTGCACCCGGCGGACGCTTCCTACGGGGCCCAGGCGGGCGGCCCCGAGGTGCCCTGGGCGGACGGCCTCCGCGGCAACGCGCCGCCCTCCGCCCCCCACCCCACACCGCCAACCGCCGGCCGCGGCCCAGAACGCCAACCGGCACCGGCCAGCGCGCCCCCACCTTCGCCCTCACACCCACTCTCACCCCAGCGGCACCGCCTCGTCGGCGACGTGGCGCGCTGGGGCCAGGTCACCACTCCGTTCGGCGCCTTCCGACTCGCCCCGGTGCGGCTCGGACACGACCTCCCGCTCCTCACCCGATGGATGAACGATCCGTCCGTGGCGGCCTTCTGGGAACTCTCCGGCCCTGCCGGCATCACCGAGCGCCACGTACGCGGCCAACTCGAAGGCGACGGGCGCAGCCTGCCCTGTCTCGGCCTCCTCGACGGCGTACCGATGAGCTACTGGGAGGTCTACCGGGCGGACCTGGACCCCCTCGCCCGGTACTACCCGGCCCGGCCCCACGACATCGGCGTACACCTGCTGGTCGGCGGGGTGCAGGACCGCGGCCGGGGCGTTGGTACGGCCCTGCTCCGCGCGGTTTCCGAGCTGGTCCTCGGCCACCGGCCCGACACCGCCCGGGTCGTCGCCGAGCCCGACCTCCGCAACGTCCCCTCCGTCGCGGCCTTCCTCGGCGCCGGCTTCCGCTTCAGCGCCGAGGTCGCCCTTCCCGGCAAATGCGCGGCCCTGATGGTCCGGGACCGGGCACCACACCACCTCCCTTGACCTTCGGCATCGAGGAGCCCACCTTGCGCCCTACACCACCTAGGCCCCAGCCGCCGCACGCACCTCCCGCCGCTCGCACCCCACGCCTGCCCACGCCCGCCCCCTCCTTCCCACCGCCGCAGCCCGACGCATGGCGCTGGGCCGGCCGCCAGATGCTGGCGAAGATGTTCGCCGAGTTCGCCTACGAGGGCGTACTCGTCCCCGAGCCCGACGAGCAGCCCACGCCACCCGGCTGCACCGGCCCAACCCCCGAAGCCACCGCGAGCCCCACCGCTGAGACCACCCCCGGCCCCGCCACCGATCCTGCCAACGCTCAGGCCACCGACGAGGCCAGCTATCGGCTCCCCGAGGTCGACGGCGTGACCTACCGGTTCCGCGCCCGCCGGGGCGCCTACGGCCACTGGCACGTCGACCCGGACTCCCTCACCCCCTGTACCGACCCGCTCCGCTTCCTCGCCCGGGCCCATCACGACCTGCTCGGGCTGGCCGGCGACACCACCGGACACCTGATTCGCGAGCTCACCGCGACCCTGGCCGCCGACGTCCGCCTACACACCAGCGCCCTGACCGCCGCCGAACTCGCCGATCTCGACTACGCCGACCTGGAAGGCCACCAGACCGGCCACCCCTGGCTCGTCGCCAACAAGGGCCGCCTCGGCTTCTCCGCCTCCGACGCCGCCCACTGGGCCCCCGAAGCCCGGCGCGCCCACCTGCTGCCCTGGCTGGCCGTGCAACGCGGCATGGCCCACTACCGCGGCGTACCCGAGCTGGCCACGCCGGACCGGCTCTACCGCGAGGAACTCGACGCCCCCACCCGCACCTCCTTCCGCCGCACGCTGTCCGAACTCGGCCGCAACCCCGCCGACTACCTCTGGCTCCCCGTCCACCCCTGGCAGTGGGACGAGGTGATCGCCCCGCTGTTCGCCCCGCAACTCGCCGACGGCACCATCATCCCCCTGCCCACTGACAACGCCCTGCGACTGCCGCAGCAGTCCATCCGCACCTTCCTCAACATCAGCAGGCCACAGGCGCGCACCGTCAAGCTCCCGCTCTCGGTGCTGAACACGCTGGTGTGGCGGGGCCTGCCCACCGAGCGCACGCTCGCCGCGCCCGCCGTGACGGCCTGGGTGCACGGCCTGCGCGACGGCGATCCGTTCCTGCGCGACGAGACCCGCGTCATCCTGCTCGGCGAGACCGCGTCCGTCACCGTGGAACACCCGCTCTACGACCGCCTGCCGGGAGTCCCGTACCAGTACAAGGAGTTGCTCGGGTGCATCTGGCGCGAGCCCCTGGTGCCCCAGCTCGAACCGGGGGAGCGCGCGCGAACCCTCGCCGCGCTGTTGCACACCGATGCGCGGGGGCGTTCCTTCACGGCGGAACTGG
This sequence comes from Streptomyces sp. 796.1, assembly GCF_047525675.1. NCBI lineage: Bacteria > Bacillati > Actinomycetota > Actinomycetes > Kitasatosporales > Streptomycetaceae > Streptomyces > Streptomyces sp. 796.1. Next base: position 80,496 of record NZ_JBLIWA010000038.1, read on the forward strand.
TGGCGCGCTCCGGGCTCACGCCGCACGACTGGTTGTGCCACCTGTTCGCCGCCCTCCTCCCGCCGTTACTGCGCTTCCTCTACCGCTACGGAACGGTCTTCTCGCCACATGGTGAGAACACCGTCGTCGTCTTCGACGAGCACGACGTCCCGGTACGCCTAGCGATCAAGGACTTCGTCGACGACATCAACGTCAGCGCCCAGCCGCTGCCGGAACTGGCCGCCATGCCCGATGACGTGCGTCGCGTGCTGCTCACCGAGCCCCCCGGCTTCCTCACCCAGTTCATCCACTCCGGCCTGTTCGTCGGCGTCTTCCGGTATCTGGCCCCGCTCTACGAGGCGCAACTCGGCCTCCCACAGGGCCAGTTCTGGTCCCTGGTACGCGCCGAGATCCTCCGCCACCACCACAGGTTCCCGGAGCTCGCGCCGCGGTTCGAGCTGTTCGACCTGCTCACGCCGACGATCGAGCGGCTCTGCCTGAACCGCAACCGCTTGCACCTGGACGGTTACCGGGACAGTCCTCACCGCCCCCACGCGGCCGTGCACGGCCGGGTTCCCAACCCACTCGGCGGCTCGTGACGAACGCTGTCAGTGGTGCCCCGTAGGCTGGCTTTCCTATGACTCCTTCGCCTTCACCGTCTCTCACCGACCTGCTGCACGCCGCCGTCGCCGCCGTCGGCGGCACGGAGCGTCCCGGGCAGGTCAGCATGGCCCAAGCCGTCACCGAGGCCATCGGCGCGTCCCGTTTCCTTCCCGAGGACGACGGTGGGGGTGAGGTGGCGGGCGAGCCCGCGCACCTGCTCGTCCAGGCGGGGACGGGCACCGGCAAGTCGCTCGGCTATCTGGTGCCCGCCATCGCCCACGGCGAGCGCGTGGTGATCGCCACGGCGACGCTCGCGCTCCAGCGCCAGCTCGTAGAGCGTGACCTGCCGCGTACGGTCGACGCGCTGCACCCGCTGCTGCGCCGGCGCCCCGAGTTCGCCATGCTCAAGGGCCGCTCCAACTACCTCTGCCTGCACCGCCTGCACGAGGGCGTGCCGCACGACGAGGAAGAAGGGCTCTTCGACCCGTTCGAGGCCGCCGCCACCCTGCCGGGGCAGGCGACCAGCCGACTGGGCAAGGACCTGCTGCGGCTGCGCGACTGGGCGGACGAGACCGAGACCGGCGACCGGGACGACCTGACCCCCGGCGTCTCCGACCGTGCCTGGTCGCAGGTGTCCGTCTCCTCGCGGGAGTGCCTGGGCGCATCGAAGTGCGCGTACGGCGCGGACTGCTTCGCGGAGGCGGCCCGGGAGCGGGCCAAGCTCTCCGACGTCGTCGTGACCAACCACGCGTTGCTCGCCATCGATGCCATCGAGGGCGCCCCGGTGCTGCCCCCGCACGAGGTGTTGATCATCGACGAGGCGCATGAACTGGTCTCCCGGGTCACCGGCGCCGCCACCGGCGAGCTCACCCCCGGCCAGGTCAACCGGGCGGTGCGGCGCGCTGCCAAGCTCGTCAACGAGAAGGCGGCGGACGCCCTCCAGACGGCCGCCGAGACCTTCGAGCGGCTGATGGAACTGGCCCTCCCCGGCCGTCTCGAAGAGATCCCCGAGGACCTCGGCTACGCCCTGATGGCCTTGCGTGACGCGTCCCGCACGGTGATCTCGGCCATCGGTAGCACCCGCGACAAGTCGGTGCCGGACGAGGACGCAGTGCGCAAGCAGGCGCTGGCCTCGGTGGAGAACGTGCACGCCGTCGCGGAGCGCGTGGTGGAGGGCTCGGAGTACGACGTCGTGTGGTACGAGCGCCATGACCGGTTCGGCGCCTCGCTCCGGGTCGCCCCGATGTCGGTGTCCGGGCTGCTGCGCGAGAAGCTCTTCGCCGACCGGTCCGTCGTACTGACCTCGGCGACGCTCAAGCTCGGCGGCGACTTCAACGGTGTGGGGGCCTCGCTGGGGCTCGCCCCGGAGGGCATGGCCGAGAAGTCGGGCACGGACGAGCCGGCCATGCCGCGCTGGAAGAGCCTGGACGTCGGCTCGCCGTTCGACTACCGCAAGCAGGGCATCCTGTACGTCGCCCAGCACCTGGCCCAGCCGGGCCGCGAGGCCGGCCGCGCCGACATGCTCGACGAGCTCACCGAGCTGGTCCAGGCGGCGGGCGGGCGCACCCTCGGCCTGTTCTCCTCGATGCGGGCAGCTCAGACGGCCGCGGAAGAGCTGCGCGGGCGCATTGACCAGCCCATCCTCCTCCAGGGCGAGGAGACGCTCGGCGAGCTGATCAGGGGTTTTGCCGCAGATCCGGCCACCTGCCTGTTCGGCACGCTCTCGCTGTGGCAGGGCGTGGACGTGCCCGGGCCGAGTTGTCAGTTGGTGGTGATGGACCGCATCCCCTTCCCGCGCCCGGACGATCCGCTGATGAGCGCCCGCCAGAAGGCGGTCGAGGAAGCCGGCGGCAACGGGTTCATGGCGGTCGCGGCGACGCATGCCGCGCTGCTGATGGCGCAGGGCGCCGGTCGTCTGGTCCGCGCGTCGGGCGACCGCGGCGTGGTCGCGGTCCTCGACCCCCGGCTGGCGAAGGCCCGGTACGGCAGCTTCCTCCGTTCCTCGATGCCGGATTTCTGGTACACGACCGATCGGAACCAGGTGCGACGCTCGTTGGCCGCCATCGACGCCGCGGCCAAGGCGAGCGAATAGGCCGAGCGCCCCCGCTCTGCGGGCCCCATGCATGCCGAGGCCCCCGGGGCCGCCCCTGTTCGAGAGGGACGGCCCCGGGGGCCCGTTCATCAGCGCTTGCGCCCAATGCCTCGGGGCGGGGTGGGCGGGTGGTCGCTCACCGATCCCGTGTCGTACCGCGTTGCCCGTCCGTACGAGCCCCCTCGGCGAGGCGCAGGGAGAGGCGGAGAGGGGCGGCCCCGGAACCGGCGCAGTGGTCCCGGGGCCGGTCGTGAGAGGCGATCACACGCGGCGCAGTACGGCCACTACTTTGCCGAGGATCGTCGCCTCGTCGCCGGGGATCGGCTGGTACGCGGCGTTGTGCGGGAGCAGCCAGACGTGTCCGTCCTCCCGCTTGAAGCGCTTCACCGTCGCCTCGCCGTCCAGCATGGCCGCGACAATGTCCCCGTTCTCGGCGACCGGCTGCCGGCGCACCGTGACCCAGTCCCCGTCACAGATGGCCGCCTCCACCATGGAGTCCCCGACCACCTTCAGGACGAACAACTCGCCGTCGCCGACCAACTGCCGGGGGAGGGGGAAGACGTCCTCCACCGACTCCTCGGCCAGAATCGGCCCACCAGCGGCGATACGGCCGACGAGCGGTACGTACGAGGCGGCGGGCTTGCCCGCGGTGTCGGCGGGCGGCGCTGCGGCGGGCTGGTCGGAGCCGCGCACCTCGTAGGCGCGGGGTCGGTGCGGGTCGCGGCGGAGAAAGCCCTTGCGCTCCAGCGCCATCAGTTGGTGGGCGACGGACGAGGTGCTGGAGAGGCCCACGGCCTGCCCGATCTCCCGCATGGACGGCGGGTAGCCCCGGCGCTGCACGGAGTCGCGGATCACCTCGATGACGCGCCGCTGGCGATCGGTGAGGCCCGAACTGTCCGCACGAATTCCCGGAGGTCGGCCGGGCAGCGAGCGGGTGGGCCGCTGCCCTTCTTGATGCGTGATGGCGTCATTCATCGTGGGTGCCGATTCGGGTCGGTTCCGGGAGCGGTCCTGGGCGGAGATGGTGGCGCTTTCGGCGGTCGTGGTCACGTCGACCCCTCTCGATATGTTCTCCCTAGTTAGCCAACGGTAGTTGCTTTCGAAAGGTTGCGCCAAACACACGTTCGAGTGAAAATCCGCAGATTAGCTGACGTGATCACGAGGGTTCGTGTATGCAGCGAAGGGCTATTTCGGGCCATTAAGGTATCGCCCGCGAGAGGGGCGCCTCGCGGCGGGGCCCCTGCCGCCGAGTCGGCGTCACTGTGTGTGAGGGGCGCGGCGTGTGGGGCGGTTCCGGGCGGTTGGCCTTCGCGAGGGCTGGGGCGCGTGCTCGGTGGGATCCGTCTAGCCGGGTACGGCGCGTCCTGGCGTGGTGCGGCGTGGTTCGCCGCGATGCGGCGCCGTGGTGCGTGGCGCGGTAAGGGGCCTGGATCGGTGGGCCTTCAGTGTGCCACGGGTGCCCCGTGGCCCCGGCTCTGCCGCGTTTCCCGTACCCTCATGGCTGCGTCCCCGCTCGACACGCCACGGCCGATGTTGACGCACTGCCCCCAGATCTAGTGGTTTGATGTGCGGCAGTTGCCCATAGGTTGTGGTCCCTGGGGGAAACCTCGCTCAGGTCTTCGCCTATGCTTGGGGTCGCGTCGACGGGCCCCGGTGGGCCTGGCAGAGCTTTGGTGACGCTGAATTTCGTGCGCCGTTTTCAGGGCGGGAAGGGTGAGGGAGTCATGCACTGCCCCTTCTGTAGGCACCCCGACAGCCGTGTGGTCGACAGTCGTACCACCGACGACGGCTGCTCCATCCGCCGGCGCCGGCAGTGCCCCGACTGCTCCCGACGGTTCACCACCGTGGAGACGGCGTCACTCATGGTGATCAAGCGGAGTGGTGTCACCGAACCCTTCCGTCGCGACAAGGTCATCTCCGGGGTGCGCAAGGCGTGCCAGGGGCGTCCGGTCACCGAAGACGCCCTCGCGCAGCTCGGGCAGCGCGTCGAAGAGGCGGTCCGCGCCACCGGCAGTGCCGAGTTGAGCACCCACGACGTCGGCCTGGCCATACTCGGCCCGCTGCGGGAGCTCGATCTCGTCGCGTACCTGCGCTTCGCCAGCGTCTACCAGGCGTTCGAGTCCCTTGAGGACTTCGAGGCCGCGGTCGCGGAGTTGCGCGCCGGGGTGGCGCGCGCCGCCGAGTAGCGGCCACACAGAGACCTGCCCGGAACGCGCTCCGCGTTCGCGGGCGACAGACAGGCATCGCGCCATGGAACAAACTGGCGTAATAGGGCGTTTTTGCCCGTATCAGGGAGGCGGAATGACAGAGACGACGAGCGGCCCGGCACGAGGTTCCCGCTCCAAGGGAAGCAAGGCGACCAAGGGCCTGCGCATCGAACGCGTCCACACCGCCCCCGGCGTGCACCCGTACGACGAGGTGGTCTGGGAGCGTCGAGACGTCGTCATGACCAACTGGCGCGATGGCTCGGTCAACTTCGAGCAGCGCGGCGTCGAGTTCCCCGACTTCTGGTCGGTGAACGCGGTCAACATCGTCACCAGCAAGTACTTCCGCGGTGCCGTGGGCTCGCCCAGCCGCGAGGCCAGCCTGAAGCAGCTCATCGACCGTGTGGTCAGCACGTACCGCAAGGCCGGTGAGACGCACGGGTACTTCGCCTCGCCCGCCGATGCCGAGATCTTCGACCACGAGCTGACGTACGCCCTGCTGCACCAGGTGTTCTCGTTCAACTCGCCGGTCTGGTTCAACGTCGGGACCAAGCAGCCGCAGCAGGTCAGCGCCTGTTTCATCCTCTCCGTCGACGACTCCATGGAGTCGATCCTCGACTGGTACAAGGAAGAGGGGATGATCTTCAAGGGCGGTTCGGGCGCCGGCCTGAACCTCTCGCGCATCCGCTCCAGCAAGGAGCTGCTCTCCTCCGGCGGCAACGCCTCGGGCCCCGTCTCCTTCATGCGCGGTGCCGACGCCTCCGCAGGAACGATCAAGTCGGGCGGCGCCACCCGCCGCGCCGCCAAGATGGTCGTCCTCGACGTCGACCACCCGGACGTCGAGGCCTTCATCGAGACCAAGGTGAAGGAGGAGGAGAAGGTCCGCGCGCTGCGCGACGCCGGGTTCGACATGGACCTGGGCGGCGACGACATCACCTCCGTGCAGTACCAGAACGCCAACAACTCGGTCCGGGTCAACGACGAGTTCATGCGTGCGGTCGAGACCGGCGACTCCTTCGGCCTGCGGGCGCGGATGACCGGCGAGGTCATCGACAAGGTCGACGCCAAGGGCCTGTTCCGGAAGATGGCGGAGGCGGCCTGGGCCTGCGCCGACCCGGGCATCCAGTACGACGACACCATCAACCACTGGCACACCTCGCCGGAGTCGGGCCGCATCACCGCCTCCAACCCGTGCAGTGAGTACATGCACCTGGACAACTCCTCGTGCAACCTCGCCTCGCTCAACCTCATGAAGTTCCTCCGCGACGACGACCAGGGTCACCAGTCGTTCGACGCCGAGCGCTTCGCGAAGGTCGTCGAGCTGGTCATCACCGCGATGGACATCTCCATCTGCTTCGCGGACTTCCCGACCGAGAAGATCGGCGAGACCACCCGCGCCTTCCGGCAGCTCGGCATCGGCTACGCCAACCTCGGCGCCCTGCTGATGGCCACCGGGCACGCCTACGACAGCGACGGCGGCCGTGCGCTGGCCGGTGCCATCACCTCGCTGATGACGGGCACCTCCTACCGCCGCTCGGCGGAGCTGGCGGCCGTCGTCGGCCCGTACGAGGGGTACGCGCGCAACGCCGATGCCCACAAGCGCGTCATGAAGCAGCACGCCGACGCCAACGGTGCGGCCAGGCGGATGGACGACCTGGACACGCCGGTGTGGGCCGCGGCGACCGAGGCGTGGCAGGACGTCATCCGGCTCGGCGACAAGAACGGCTTCCGCAACGCCCAGGCGTCGGTGCTGGCCCCGACCGGCACCATCGGCCTGATGATGGACTGCGACACCACCGGTGTCGAGCCCGACCTGGCGCTGGTGAAGTTCAAGAAGCTGGTCGGCGGCGGCTCCATGCAGATCGTGAACAACACGGTCCCCAAGGCGCTCAAGCGGCTCGGCTACCAGCCCGAGCAGGTCGAGGCCATCGTGAGCCACATCGCCGAGCACGGCAACGTGCTCGACGCCCCTGGGCTGCGCCCCGAGCACTACGAGGTGTTCGACTGCGCGATGGGTGAGCGGGCCATCTCGGCCATGGGCCACGTACGGATGATGGCGGCTGCCCAGCCGTTCCTGTCCGGCGCGATCTCCAAGACCGTGAACCTGCCCGAGTCGGCCACGGTGGAAGAGGTCGAAGAGGTCTACTTCGAGGGCTGGAAGCTCGGCCTGAAGGCGCTGGCGATCTACCGCGACAACTGCAAGGTCGGCCAGCCGCTGTCGGCGAAGAAGAAGGAAGCCGAGACCAAGGCCGAGCCGGAGCCGGAGAAGGTCGTCGAGTACCGACCGGTCCGCAACCGGCTGCCCAAGGGCCGCCCCGGCATCACGACCTCGTTCACGGTCGGTGGCGCCGAGGGCTACATGACGGCCAACTCCTACCCGGACGACGGGCTCGGCGAGGTCTTCCTCAAGATGTCCAAGCAGGGCTCGACCCTCGCGGGCATGATGGACGCCTTCTCGATCGCGGTCTCGGTGGGCTTGCAGTACGGCGTGCCGCTGGAGACCTACGTCTCGAAGTTCACCAACATGCGCTTCGAGCCGGCGGGCATGACGGACGACCCGGACGTGCGGATGGCCCAGTCGATCGTCGACTACATCTTCCGCCGCCTGGCGTTGGACTTCCTGCCCTTCGAGACCCGGTCGGCCCTCGGCATCCACTCGGCGGAGGAGCGGCAGCGCCACCTGGACACCGGTTCGTACGAGGCCAACGAGGACGAGGTGGACGTCGAGGGGCTGGCGCAGTCGGCTCCCCGCCAGTTCACCGCCCCGCAGCCGGTGGAGCGCAAGCCCGAAGTCACGACCGTGCCGGCGCCGAAGCAGGTCCACAACTCGACGGAGCTGGTGGAGATGCAACTCGGCCTGAACGCGGACGCCCCGCTCTGCTTCTCCTGCGGCACCAAGATGCGCCGCGCGGGTAGCTGCTACCTGTGCGAGGGATGCGGGTCCACCAGCGGTTGCAGCTGACCGCAGGCTCGGTGGCGGGCTTGAACTAGCTGATCGGGTGGGGTGTCGACGCTTGCGTCGGCACCCCACCTCGCGTCTGCCGCGCGACGCGAGACGGGCACGTCGGCCAGGCCGGTCCGGCTGGTCGAGCCGACCGGCGTCGGGGCTGCTGGTGGGTACGGCGATCACGCCACGTGGCGGGAGCCGGTCGCGGCGGACTCGATCGTGAGGCGCCGCCGCAGGTGCCGAGCGGCGCTTTTCCACCAGGAGGGCACCGAGCCTTGCGCGGCGTGCGGGGGCGACCGGCCCGGCCTCGCACGTGCGACGCCCGTACGCGCCCTTCGGTCGGCGTGCCCTGTGGGGTGTTGGAGGGCTCTCTAGCAGAACGCCCCCTTTGAAAGGAATCGTTCTTGGTTGGATTGCCGAGAGTGGGGAGAGGAAGCGCGAATGGGTGAGCTCATGTGGGGCGGCGACCGGCTGGACCTGGACGCCTACCTGGCACGCGTGGGCGTGGCCAGGCCGGTCGGCATCAGTGCTGCCGCCGCCACTGATACCGCTGGGCCGGCCCGGAACCCGAACCAGGGCGAACGCCCGGTCGACGGGACGCAAGCCCTCGGCCCCGACCTGGACACCCTGCGCACCCTGCATCGCGCCCACGCCGCGGCGATCCCCTTCGAGAACCTGGACATCCTGCTGGGACAGCCGATCATGCTGGACATCGAGGCCCTGCAATCCAAGATGGTGCGGAAGCGGCGCGGCGGCTACTGCTACGAGCAGAACCTGCTGTTCGCCGCCGTGCTGGAACGGATCGGCTTCCAGGTGACGGGACTTGGCGCCCGCGTACGCATGGGGTCGGACAAGCTGCTGGCCGAGACGCACATGCTGTTGCGGGTGGCGGTGGACGGCGCGGATTGGATCGCGGACGTGGGATTCGGCGGGGAGGGCTTGCTGGAACCGCTGCCCTGGGTCGACGGTGCCAGGCAAGGACAGGGCGACTGGACCTTCGGGCTGGTCAGCGAGGCCAAGGGGGTGTGGGCGCTGCGGTCGTTGCACCCGGACGGATGGTTCGACCTGTACGCCTTCACCGCAGAAGAGCGCTACCCGGTGGACTATGAACTCCGCAGTTACTACGTCTCGACCCATGCGCGATCTCCCTTCGTCTCCCGGCCCGTCGTTCAACGGACTGAGCCCAGCGTGCGACGTAACTTGATCGGCGCGTGGCTGTCCGTCGCACGCCCTGACGGCAGCCAGCACGCACGACAGGTTGCCGGCGATGAGCTGGCTGATGTGCTGCTCAGCGAGTTCGGCATCGAGCTGAGCACCGTCGAAGCGGAAAAGCTTGTCCAGGGGTATGCCTCCGGTTTGTGACGGCGGTGGCCTTGGGGGCCGTACGATGGCGCGGTGCTGGTCAAGTGGATTCGTTGTTCCGTGGTTGACCGTCCCGGGTTCGAGCGTGGGCAGCGAGAGTGGGCGGGGTTGCTCAACGAGCCGGGCTTCCGTGGGCAGGGCGGCGGGTGGAGTCGGCAGCGCCCGAACGTGGCGCACGTCTTCGGCTTCTGGGAGAGCAGGTCGTTCTACGACTCCTTCATGGCGCGGTCGCATGACCGGCTGTCAGCAGCGCAGGCGAGCACCTACACGGACATGCAGGTCTTGCTCTTTGAGCGGCAGTTCGACGTGAAGGTCGGCTTCGAGCCGCAGTTCGGCGACGTGGACCTGGTGCGCGTGGCGCACTGCCAGGTGCACGAGGACAGGGTCGAGCACTTCACGCTGATGCAGGAACAGGTGTGGAATCCGGCGATGGCCGGCTCTCCCGGCATGCTGCGCGGCGTATTCGGTCAGGCTCCCGGCCACGAGTTCCTCGTGCTCTCCATGTGGAACTCGGCGGCCGAGCACGGCAAGTACCGGGAAGGCCGGGTGCAGCGGCTCGGAGACCGGGCCGAGGTGGACACGGATGTGACGGCAGTGACGGGCGACGTCGTGGCCATCGAGCCGTCCTGGACGGTGTGAACACCGCCGTCCACGCCGCACGGCACCACCTGAGGAAGGTCGCCACGGCCCTTACAGCCGCTTCGTACCGCGCTGGATTCGACATGACCTCCCTCTCTGCTTGCCCCATTCGGGGCCTTTTCTCGTAGGCGTCGTCGCTGGTGGCGGAGCCCGCCGGCGGGTGGGTGGGACCTGGCGTCCGGACGGCTGCTCCGTGCGGCGGCGAGTTGGTCGGGTGCTTCAGGGCAGCCGGGGGCGTGCGGAGCCCCGGAGGCCCGTCAGTCTGTGACGGGTGTTGCGCCGGCCGGGCTCTGCTGCTTGGTGGGAGTAGTGGAACCGGAGCCTATGAAGGCCCCGGCCCGCGTCGCGGCCAGGGCGGCCAGCGCGCTTCGCTCGGCGTCGGTCGCGTCGATGGGCTCCCGGGTGATGAAGAGGCGGAAGAAGAGCGGGGCGGAGACGGCGCTGACCACGGCCGCAGCATCGGTGCCCGGGGGTGCTTCGCCGCGCTGGACGGCTCGCTCGATGAGGGGACCGCACCGGTTGAATCGTTCGCGGTAGAAGGTGTGCAGTCCCTGGGCGGCGTGCTCCGACTGGAAGGCCGCCGCGATGAAGGCGCCGGGGGCCGCGGCCGTCGTCGGGTCGTTGAAGGTGGTGGTCACCTCGGTGGCCAAGGCGCGGAGGTCGCCCTCCAGGGTGCCGGTGTCCGGCGGCGTCCAGGAATCTTCCCCGGCCAGGTCCAGCGCGTCCACGATGAGCCCTTCGACGCCACCCCAGCGTCGGTAGAGCGTCGTCTTGTGCACCCCGGAGTGCTCCGCGACGTACTCGACGGTCAGACCCGGATACCCGTGATCGGCCAGGCCGGTGATGACGGCGTCCCGTACGGCGGTGCGGGTGCGTGCGGTGCGTCCGCCGGGGCGCACGGTGCCCGGCGGGGTGGCGGGCTCCCGAACCATATGCAACTCCGATTGCGTTAAGAGGGCGAGCGTGTCATGCTGAGCGTAACGCAACTTGAGTTGCATTTGAAGTCCTGGACGAAAATCTTGGGAGGGCAATGCCTACACAGATCTCGCTCCGTGCGGTCACCGTCTCCCGCGGCGACCGCCTCCTGCTCGACGACGTCACCTTCTCGGTGCGGCCCGGCGAGCGGATCGGCATCGTGGGGGAGAACGGCTCCGGCAAGTCGACACTGCTGCGCCTGGTCGCCGGGGCCGACCGCCCCGACCGCGGCGAGGTGACCTGCACCGCCGACGGCGGAGTGGGCTACCTTGCGCAGACCCCGGAGCTGCCCCCGGACCGCAGCGTCGGAGACGCCATGGACCAGGCGCTCGGCGAGCTGAGGGACATGGAGCGCAGGCTGCGCGCGCTGGAGCGCACCTTGGACGTCGCCGATCGCGACCAGTTGGAGGCGTACGGCGACCTGCTCACCGCATTCGAAGCCCGCGGTGGGTACGAGGCGGACGCGCGGATCGGCCGGGCCTTGACGGCGCTCGGCCTGGCCGGCATCGGGCGAGAGCGGCGGCTCGGTGAGCTCTCCGGCGGCGAACAGGCCCGGCTCGGCCTGGCCTGCATGATGGCGGCGGCACCCGAGGTCATACTGCTCGACGAACCGACCAACCACCTCGACGGGGCGGCGCTGACCTGGTTGGAAGAGTCGCTGCGCAGCCATCGCGGCACCGTGCTCGCCATCTCCCACGACCGCGTCTTCCTGGAGCGGATAGCGACGGCCCTGGTGGAAGTGGACGGCGACCGTCGCACGCTCGTGCGGTACGGCGGCGGGTACCCGGGGTTCGTGGCGGAGCGCGCCGCAGCCCGGCACCGGTGGGAGCAGTCCCACCGGGAGTGGTGCGCCGAGGTCGCCGCACTCGCCGAGTCCTCCGTTACCACCGCTTCGCGGGTGGCACCGGGACGGGCTCGCAAGGACGGCAACAAGATGGCCTACGGTCGAGACAGGGGGCGAGTGCAGGCGTCCGTATCCAGCAGGGTGCGCAACGCTCAGGAGAGGCTGCGACGACTCCATGCGGACCCGGTGCCTCCACCGCCGGCCCCGCTCCGCTTCACCGCCCGCCCGGCGCTCGGAACGGCCAGCGGGGAGCTGGTCGCCCTGGAAGCGGTGCGGGTGGGCGATCGTCTGCTCGTGGACTCGCTCTCCATACGGGCGGGGGAGCGGCTGCTCGTCCACGGCGGCAACGGCGCCGGCAAGTCAACGCTGCTCCAGGTGATGGCCGGGGTGGTCCAACCCGATGACGGACGTGTCAGCCGGCGCGGACGCATCGGCTACCTCGCACAGGAGATCCCCGTCGGCAACCCCAAGGAGCGCCTGCTGTCGGCCTTCGGCCGAGGACTGCCGCACGGGCCGGACGAACACGCCGCGCAACTGCTGTCGTACGGGCTCTTCCGCGAGCGTGACTTCCACATACCGGTGGGCTCGCTCTCGGTCGGGCAGCGCCGCCGTCTCGCCCTTGCTCGGCTGCTGGCCCGGCCGATGGACCTGTTGCTGCTCGACGAGCCGACCAACCACCTCGCGCTCGACCTGGTGGAAGAGCTGGAGACGGCCCTGGCGCACTGGTCCGGAGCGCTGGTCGTCGTCACCCACGATCGACTCATGCGCAGCCGGTTCACCGGGACGCACCGCGAAATGCGAGCGGGCCGACTCGGTGCCCAGCAGCCGCTGGGCACCCGGCCCGACAGACACGACGGGGAGGTGCTCGCCGGGGCAGGGGCGCGGGAGGCGATCTAGGGTGGCGGCATGGCACGACCCCAGCGCATCGTCCTCATCCGGCACGGCGAGTCCGAGGGGAACGTCGACGACTCCGTCTACGAAAGGGAGCCCGACCATGCGCTGGCCCTGACGGCCACCGGTCAGCGACAGGCCACCGAGGCGGGTGCCGTGCTGCGGCGGACCTTCGGGACCGAGCCGATCTCCGCGTACGTCTCCCCCTACCGTCGCACTCATGAGACGTTCCACCTGCTCGGGCTCAACCCGTCGCGGACCCGGGTGCGGGAAGAGCCGCGCCTTCGCGAGCAGGACTGGGGCAACTGGCAGGACCGGGAAGACGTGCGCAAACAGAAGGCGTACCGCGACGCGTACGGTCACTTCTTCTACCGGTTCGCACAAGGTGAGTCAGGCGCGGACGTGTACGACCGCGTCGGCGCCTTCCTGGAGAGCCTGTGGCGCAGCTTCGAGGACCCGAACCACCCACCGAACGTGCTGCTGGTGACCCACGGGCTGACCATGCGCCTGTTCTGCATGCGCTGGTTCCACTGGAGCGTGGCCGAGTTCGAGTCGCTGTCCAATCCGGGCAATGCCGAGCACCGGACCCTGCTGCTCGACGCGGACGGAAGGTACCGGCTGGACCGTCCCTTCGAGCGTTGGTGTACGCCCGAGCCGTATCCGCTACCGGTTAGAGTTCGCTGCGATGACCGCTGACCGCATCCAACGCGCCCACGCCAGTCTGCGCGGGCTCGCCGTGGGCGACGCCCTCGGCTCCCAGTTCTTCGTCCCCGCCAACTACCCTTCCCTGCAAGCACGTACGGTGCCGCCCGGCCCCTGGCAGTGGACTGATGACACCGAGATGGCTTGCTCGGTGCTTGCCGTACTGGCCACGCACGGCCGTATTGATCAAGACGCGCTGGCCGCGTCCTTCGCCACCCACCATGACTTCGACCGCGGCTACGGCCCAGCGGTCAACCGCATGTTGAGGCTGGTCAGAGAGGGTGCGGACTGGCGTGAGCTGGCCGCAGCCCTCTTCAACGGCCAGGGCTCCTGGGGCAACGGGGCCGCGATGCGCATCGCCCCGCTGGGCGCCTGGTACGCCGGGGACGCCGAGCAGGCGACGCACCAGGCGGAGATCTCCGCGTACACGACCCACCAGCACCGCGAGGCGGTCGCCGGGGCGATGGCGGTGGCGGCGGCAGCAGCGCTGGTCGCCGACCCGGCCGGACCGCGGGAGCCGGACCGGCTGCTGGCGGAGGTCGTGGCGCTCGTGCCGCGCAGTGCCGTTCAGGCCGGTCTGCGCCGGGCGCGCGACATGCTGGACTTCGACGACCCGGTCACCGTCGCCGCCGTGCTCGGGTGTGGCCGCCGTACCAGCGCCCACGACACCGTCCCCTTCGCCCTGTGGGCCGCGGCCAGCAACCTCGCCTCCTTCGAGCAGGCGTTCTGGGTGACGGCCCAGGCCGGTGGGGACGTGGACACCACCTGCGCGATCGTCGGCGGGGTCGTTGCCGCACGGGAGTCGGGCGCTCCGCCCGCCGAGTGGCAGGAACAGACCGAGCAGCTCCCCGACTGGGCGCTGACTTCGAGCTGAGCAGCACGCCCCCTGCGGCGGCGCGGGCCCATGCGTGGGTCGCGGGCCCTTATGTGAATCGGCGCGAGCCCGCTCAGTCGTCCCAGGATCGGCCTGCTCGGCGGTGCCCCGGTCGATGATCATGCGGCCGAGCCACACGCCGGCCTCGTAGCCAGGGGCAGTGGGAGCCGCCGGGTGACCGCGTGCGTATGTCGATGCGCACGCGGTCACGCCGTACGAAGCACCCGGCGTCACGCCAACTCCCGGGCTGGTCCCGGGCCGTCGAGCCCGGCTCGACGGGATGCCGCCGCCCGCGACCACTCCGTGAACGCGCGGCAGTGGCCGTCCGGATGTCCTGACCAGGATTGTGGTCAGGGACGTGACCAGGGCAATGTCAGGGCCGTCGTCGGTAACGCACCAGCGCCCCGCGGACACCGTTCGTGGCGGCGTCGACCAGGTATGCGACCACCTGGCTCCGCGAGCCGCCACAAAGAATCGCGCACCCGTGCAATTTCCCCGCGCCAAGTGCACAAAGCCTCACCCGGGCGGCGTAGTCTTAGCATCGCCATGCCTTACGAACCGCCCACCCACACCGTCGAGCGCTCGCTACGCGCCAAGACGGGAGCGAAGGTCGTCGCCGGTGTCGATGAGGTCGGTCGCGGAGCGTGGGCAGGGCCGGTCACGGTCTGTGCAGCCATCACCGGCTTGCGCCGCCCGCCCGCCGGGCTCACCGACTCGAAGCTGCTGACACGAGAGCGCCGTACGCGTCTCGCCGCGGAGCTGACGACCTGGGTCACCGCCCATGCACTCGGCCACTCCTCGCCGGAGGAGATCGACGAGCTGGGCATGACCGAGGCGCTCCGCCTGGCCGCGACCCGCGCGCTCACCGCACTTCCGGTGCGCCCCGACGCCGTGATCCTCGACGGAAAGCACGACTACCTGGGCGCGCCGTGGCAGGTCCGTACGGTGATCAAGGGCGACCAGTCGTGCATCGCGGTGGCCGCGGCCTCGGTCCTGGCCAAGGTGCAGCGAGACGCGATGATGGCGGAACTCGGCGCCGGGTGCGCGACGTTCTGCTTCGAGGACAACGTGGGCTACCCGTCACCCACACACCGTGCAGCCCTGGAGGAACTGGGCCCCACCCCGCACCACCGGCTCTCTTGGGCCTACCTGGACTCGCTGCCGCGCTGGCAGCACCTCAAGCGAACCCGCATCCCCCAGGGCACCACCACCGACTTGGAAGGCGAAGGCCAGCTCGGTTTCGACTTCACCGGGGTCTGACCGGCCCCAACTCACCACCCGCCGACGCGCTCCGCGTTGGCGTTTGATAGACATCACATATGCCTCTCATCCCCGAGGAGCCTCAGATTCACGAGAGTGTCCCGGGTCCCCGCGTAGCGCCGCCCGCTGGCCGCGCCGCGTCGACCCCCCGTCCCGTCCCAGGCCCCCGGCCCGCTCCGCGTCCCGGCCGCCCCGGACAAAACCGCGTCCCGGCCGCCCCGGCACAGCGCACGCCCGCGGATGTTGCCCGGTCGGCGCCGGCCGCTCCCTCCGCTTCGACCAAGGCGTCGGCCACGCCGCAGATCCAGCTCATCCCCGCTTCCGAGCAGGGTGCGTTGGACGCCGCGGACGAGGCCGTCGACCTGCTGCTCGACTCCGGTCGGGCGCCGGGCGACGTCCTGGTGCTCACCACCGGCGACCCGCACCCCTGGGCCACGCACGAGCTGTCCTTCGGTGACGCGTCGTACTGGGCCCAGCACGACGCGGGCGATGACGTCTTCTACGCTGCCGCCGATGCGGACCGCGCCACCGGCCGTCCCGTCGTGGTCGTTGCGGTCAACGGCGGCGCGGACGAGGACGTTGCCCGTTCGCTGCCCCAGGCGTTGACGCGGGCTGGCGTGCTGCTGATCGTCTGCGGCGACCCCCAGCGGATCAACACCATGCTGGCGGCCGGAGTTTAGACCGCAGCCGGTCGACATAACCGATACGGCATGCACCCTGAGCCGGACGTACCCTACGGGGCACGTCCGGCCGGGGGCGTTTGTGCGTACCCGTGTGTACGTACCTACCGGGTGTGTCGTCGTCGAACCGCCGCGTTGGGTGGTGACCACGGCCGCGGTCACCACCGCACGTGCGGGCGTCAGCAGGCAGCGGTGTGCCGGGGGTTGGCGGGGACGGCGCCAGGTCTGGACGGTCGCGCGCTGCCACCCGAGGCGCCGGCCCCGTCCGGTATGAGGGGCCCGCCCGGCGAGCCCGTGTGCGGGCGGCGGCCGTGGCGGCCGTCTCCCAGTACGTGCCAGCCGCCCGGCGTCATGGTGATGTACGCGCCACAGCGCAGACCGTGCAGTGTGCAGGCGTCTCGCAGGCCCCACATCCACGCACCGTCTTCCACCGTCCAGCCGCCTTCGCCCTCGCGGCAGTACAAGAGCGCCGCGGTACGCACGGGAGCCCGTAGCCGCAGGTCGTGCGGGATGATCCGGCGAAGCCGCGCCAGCAGCCCGTTCCGTAGCTCCCAACCGTCCGCGTCTTTACCGTGCTGGCGGAACGAGGCGCTGGCTGCGAGCCGCCCGTCCTGGTGCAACACCGCGATCACGGCGGTGGCCGGCGTGGGAGCGTGACGTGCGTGCAGACCGTTGATCAACACGCGCGGGTTGGACAGCAGGGGGATGCCCGCGGTGGCCCACTCGGCGGGTTCGAGTATGCGCGCCAGGCGGTGAGAAGGATCTGACGCGGGGGGTGGGGCGAAGCCGTACGTCACGGTCCTCCTTCCTCTGTGTGCCCGAGCAGGGCGATGCGACGGGCGTGGCGCACACCATGGAAGCGCCCAGTCCTGGGGCGATGAAACGACCAGGGAGCCAAGGCCAATTCTTGCCGGCACGCTGGATCGCGGCAATGAACAACCAGTAAGAACGACCGCTATCCGGCCATATGTCTCCTATATTTCTCACGGCCATGCCACTCGGGGTGCCCAGGGTTACCCCTGCACCGCGAGAACCAGCGGAAACACGCCTTCCGCGCCAGCCTGTCGCAGCAGTCGGGCGGCTATGGCGAGGGTCCAGCCGGTGTCCGTGTAGTCGTCGACGAGCAGCACGGGGCCGCCTGCGGAGGCCAGCGCCTCGGCCAGCTTGGGCGGCACGGTCAGGGCGCCGTCCAGGGCCCGCAGCCGTTGCGCGCTGTTGGTCCGGGGAACGCGCGTGTCGACGCCCTGGTCCCGGTACGTCACGGTGCCGAGCAGCGGCATCCGACCCACGGCCGCGATCCGCTCGCCGAGGGAGTGGACCAGCCGGGGCCTGGTCCGGGAGTCGAGGGTGACCACGCCTACCGGTCGGCGCGGTGCGTCGGATGCGCCGGAGGCCCAGCCGCCGGGCCCCTTGGCCCAGTCGGCGAGCACCGTCACCACGGCATCGGCGACGTCGCCTGGCACTTCGCCGTCGGGCGACTGCGGGGCGAGCAGGGGGCGGAGCCGGTTGCCCCATCCGATGTCGGAGAGCCTGCCGAGGGCCCGCCCGGGCGCGGCCTGCTGCCCCGCGGGGATGCGGCCCTTGAGCTCGACCCCGATCGCGGGCAGTCCCGTGGGCCACATACGGCGCGGCTCGACGTCCACGCCGGGCCGGTCCAATTCGCCGCGCGCCGCCTGGAGCGCGGCGGGCGACACCTCGGCAGAAAAGCGCGGCTCGGCGCAGTTGTCGCAGCGCCCGCACGGCGTGGCCGCCTCGTCGTCCAACTGCCGGCGCAGGAACTCCATCCGGCACCCCGTCGACGTGGCGTAGTCGCGCATGGCCTGCTGCTCGGCCGCTCGCTGACGTGCCACCCAGGCGTACCGCTCGGCGTCGTACGTCCATGGCTGTCCGGTGGCCGTCCAGCCACCGCGCACGCGGTGGACCGCTCCGTCGACGTCGAGGACCTTGAGCATGGTTTCCAACCGGGACCGGCGCAGTTCGACCTGTGGTTCGAGGGCGGGCAGCGACAGCGGCCTGCCCGCCGCCGTCAGCACCTCCAGAGTGCGCCTGACCTGCTCTTCTGACGGGAAGGCCAGCGATGCGAAGTACCGCCAGATCGCCTCGTCCTCGCGGCCGGGCAGAAGCAGCACCTCGGCGTGCTCCACCCCACGGCCGGCACGGCCCACCTGCTGGTAGTAGGCGATGGGTGAGGCCGGCGAGCCGAGGTGCACGACGAAGCCGAGGTCGGGTTTGTCGAAACCCATGCCCAGGGCGGACGTGGCGACCAACGCCTTGACGCGGTTGGCCAGGAGGTCGGCTTCGGCGGCCCGCCGATCGGCGTCCTCCGTCTTGCCCGAGTACGCGGCGACCTCGTGCCCGCACTGCCGTAGGTACGCGGTCACCTCGTCCGCTGCGGAGACGGTGAGGGTGTAGATGATGCCTGAGCCCGGCAACTCGTTGAGGTGGTCGGCGAGCCATGCCAGGCGGTGCGCCGCGTCCGGAAGGTTCAGCACGCCGAGGCTCAGGCTCTCCCGGTCCAGCGGGCCGCGCAGCACGAGGGTCTCGGCGGTGCCGTCGCCGGTGCCTAGCTGTTCGGCGACGTCCTTGGTCACCCGGGCGTTGGCGGTGGCGGTGGTGGCCAGCACGGGGACGTCCGGCCGTAGGTCCGCCAGCATGGTGCGCAGCCGGCGGTAGTCGGGGCGGAAGTCGTGTCCCCAGTCGGAGATGCAGTGCGCCTCGTCGACGACGAGCAGCCCC
The DNA here is from genome assembly GCF_047525675.1 of Streptomyces sp. 796.1. NCBI lineage: Bacteria > Bacillati > Actinomycetota > Actinomycetes > Kitasatosporales > Streptomycetaceae > Streptomyces > Streptomyces sp. 796.1. The sequence continues at coordinate 99,284 of NZ_JBLIWA010000038.1, forward strand.
GTGGAGGCGGCGAGCTTGGGCAGCACCTGGTCGCGGAAGTCGGGGTTGTTGAGCCGCTCGGGGCTGACGAGGAGCACGTCAACGGTCCCTTCGGCCACTTCCGCCTGGACGGTCTCCCATTCCTCGATGTTGGCGGAGTTGATGGTGCGTGCGCGGATGCCGGCCCGCTCGGCGGCCTCCACCTGGTTGCGCATGAGGGCCAGGAGCGGCGAGACGATCACTGTGGGCCCGCTGCCACGCTCCCTGAGCAGCGCCGTCGCCACGAAGTAGACCGCCGACTTGCCCCAGCCGGTGCGTTGCACGACCAACGCCCTGCGGTGGTCGGCCACGAGCGCCTCGATGGCGCGCCACTGGTCCTCGCGCAGCCTCGCCGTGTCCGTCGTATCGCCGACGAGGCGGGAGAGGACACGGTCGGCGGAGACGCGGAGTTCGTCGTTGGTCATGCCCCCATGCAACCCGATGCCACTGACATCACGCGAACGGACCCGGCAGCCTGTGGATAACTCCACCCTCACCCTATTAATACGACAATGGGATAATCTACGAGTTATCCACAGGTCTGGTGGGATCTTGCGGAGCACGCGAACCTCGGGCCATGACGAACCGCAACGAGCCCTCCAGCCCCTTCGACGCCGATGACGCGCCGGGCCCGCACCAGCCCGCACTCACCTCCGAACTCCCTCAGGTCACCCTGCGCAGTCCGGCCGAGCTGGCCGATGCCCTCCCGTATCTGCTGGGCTTCTATCCGACCGACAGCGTGGTCATGCTCGCGCTGCAAGGTGAGCGGGGCCGCTTCGGAGGACGGCTGCGCCTCGGCCTCCCGGCCACCACGCAGGACTGGCCCGAGACGTGTGACCAGTTGGCGGACTGCCTGATCACGGACAGCCGCAGGCGAGGCGCCCAGATCACCGGTGTGATCCTCTTCTTCTGCCAGGACCCCAGCCGCGGCGAGGACGGACAGCAGGTGATGGAGCGACTCCGTCCGCTCGCCCAGCAACTGCGCGTCGCCTGCGGCAAGCTCGACGCCCCGGTCCTGGAGGCGTTGTGCATCTCGAACGGCACCTTCTGGTCCTACTGCTGCCCTGACCCGCGCTGCTGCTCACCCGACGGGACACCATTGATTCTGCCCGGCACCTCGCGTATGGCCGCCGCCGCGACGTACGCCGGAATCCAGGTGAGGGGCTCCCTGCGGCAGATGGAGGCCCGGCTGGCACCGCTGTCCGCCTCCCGCGCGCCCGAGCAGGAGGAGGCACTCGACCAGGCAGCCAGGAACCTCGTCCCCGACATGTTGGGATCTTCCGCCACCGCGGTGCGCTCACGGACGCTTGACCTCGCCGAACGTGTCCTTGAGCGTTTCGGCCAAGCCGCACCGGTCGCTGGACGCTCGGCGGCGGACGACCGGGACGACGCCCTGCTCGCCCAGAACGAGGCGGCCGAGATCATCCTTGGCCTCCAGGACCGGGTCACCCGTGACCAGGCCGCGGAATGGATGGAAGGACCGCAGGCGGAGCCCGCACTGCGCCTGTGGCGGGCGCTCGCCCGACGCTGCGTCGGTGCCTACGCGGAGCATGCGGCGGCGCCGCTGGCCCTGGCGGGCTGGGTCTCCTGGTCGCTCGGTGATGAGCCCGAGGCCAAGGTCGCGCTCAGCCGCGCCCTGCACGCCGATCCCGACTACGTGTTCGCCCAGTTGCTGCACCAGGCGTGCAACGAAGGCATCGACCCCGAGCAACTGCGCCAATCGCTGCGCGTGGAGCGGGCCAGGCGTTCGGCGGACGGTGCGTTGCGGGCGGCGGTTCAAGGGGAGCTGTGCCGGCTCGGCGAGAAGCCCGTGCGGGGCGTACGCCAACGGGGCACGCGAAGCGCGGTCCCGTGTGTGGGGCGGAAGGGGCCCGCGCAGCAGCCGTCGCGGCCCGCGGGCGAGACGGTGAACGGAGCCGAGGTGGCGAAGGAACCGGGTGGTGCGGCTGCGCCCGACCGCGCAGGCGGTGGCCCGGGCGACGACTCTTCCTTGAGTTCCTCGGGCTCCTCGGGGCCGGGCCCCCTGCCCCTGGTCCCGCGCCAGCGGCGACGCGGCATGGATGCCCGGCCGAGCAGGGGGAGGCGGCCGGCACCGGGCAGGGGCGCGGGGGAGTCGCGCGGCCCGGGAGGGCGGCACCGGATGCCGCGTCGGGGCGGCCCGCGGGATGCGAACGGCAGGAGCTAGCGCCGCCGGATCGGCGAGCGGGTCATCGACCGGCTACTGCCTTGCGGCAGACCGGCGGTCCTGAGCCTCGCTCGGCGCCTGGGACGCGACTCGCAACCGGCCCGGCCCGTGCTCCGACGCTCTCACGCCGGCGGGGCCGCCCCGGAGCGACCCCGCCCGCGCGGCGGATGCGCGCCGCGAACACGTTGGCCAGAGTGCAGGCAGGGAGCGGTCCCATCCGCGCAGTGGGCGCCCAACGACAGGGCGCCGTACATCGACTGCCGCGGACCCTGCAACAGCAACAGCAACAGCAATGACGCGGTGCCACGCGCGCGTGGCCTCCGTGCGAGGCGGGTCCTGGCGGTGGATGCGATCCCACGGAGGCGCGAGGCAAGCGCCGGCGTGCGGTGCTGCGGCCCTGGGGCGCAGCGTGGAGCAGTGAGGGCCGCAAGGCCGCAGGACCGTACGAGAGCACGGGAGTTGAGAAGGAGAGGTGAGAAGAGTGTGGGCCGTTGGCCGACGAGTGGTTAGGCTGATGTACGCGGTCGTGTGGTGGATCTCGTCAAGGCAGTACAACAGCCTTTTTATCGTCAAGCAGACGACTATGATCCCTGCATGCCCTACGACCCGTCGGCCTTCCCGTCCTTTGCCGTCACCGTCGATCTGGTCGTGCTCACGGTACGACGGCATGCGTTGTGCGCCCTCGCTGTTCGGCGAGGCGAGCAGCCGTTCCAAGGACGTTGGGCCCTCCCCGGTGGCTTCGTACGCGCGGATGAGGACCTGGCAGATGCTGCGGCGCGCGAGCTCGTCGAGGAAACCGGCCTGCTCGCCCACGACCCGACGCTCCCGGCGCCGCCGAACGCCGCGCACCTGGAGCAGTTGGCCACCTACGGCGCCCCCAAGCGTGATCCGCGGATGCGCGTGGTCAGCGTCGCCCATCTGGCGCTCGCCCCCGATCTGCCGGCTCCCCGCGCGGGTGGTGACGCGCACAGTGCGCGGTGGGCCCCCGTCGAGTCACTGCTCGACCAGGAGGGCGCGTTCGGGCGGGAGTCGGGACCCGCTGATGCACTCGCCTTCGATCACGCCCGCATCCTGGCGGACGGCGTGGAGCGGGCGCGTTCGAAGATCGAGTACTCCTCGCTCGCCACCGCGTTCTGTTCGCGGGAGTTCACCGTGGGCGAGTTGCGCCGCGTCTACGAGGCTGTGTGGGGAGTGGCGCTGGACCCCCGCAACTTCCACCGCAAGGTCACCGGGACGCCGGGGTTCCTGGTGCCGACCGGGGGAACGACGACGCGTCAGGGGGGCCGGCCGGCCCAACTGTTCCGAGCCGGTGGGGCGACGCTGCTCAATCCGCCGATGCTGCGGCCCGAGGTGTGACACGTTCGCGGCGCATAAGTTGCGTATGCGGAGAAAATAGGACAGTTGGGGTTACGGTGCTGGGGTAGCCCTCTCCCACCTGCCGCAGTGCGGTCTCATGCCTCGCGAGTGAAGCCATGATCCAGGCCATCGGGCTGACCAGCGCCCCCCGCCGCAACCAGCCGCCCGCCGTCGATGACCTCACCTTCGAGGTGCGCCCCGGCCTCGTCACCGTTCTCTTCGGTGACGAGGGTGCGGGCAAGAGCACCGCGTTGCGTCTGTTGCTGCAACTGGAGTCGGGGCGTGGCCTCGCCCTCTTCCGTGGGCGTCCGCTCCACGCCGTACCACACCCCTCCCGCGAGGTGGGCGTCGTGCTCGGCGACGTTCCCGGGCACCCCGCGCGGACGGGCCGGGGCCACCTCAGGATGCTGAGCGCCGCGGCCGGGGTGCCGGTGCGGCGGGCGGACGAGGTGCTGGAGCTCGTGGGCCTGAGCGGTCTCGCCGAGCAGCGACTCGGGGACTACTCGCGCGGCATGGACCGCAGGCTCGGACTCGCCGCAGCCCTCCTGGGCGACCCCTATGCCCTGGTGCTCGACGAGCCCGCGCGGGAGCTTTCGCCGCGCGAGGCCGCCTGGCTGTACGGCCTGCTGCGGGGCTATGCGGCCCAAGGCGGTGCCGTCCTCGTCTCGGCCAGCGAGCCCAAGGGTCTGGACCGGGTCGCCGACCGGGTGATCAGTATGGAGAGGGGGCGACTGGTAGCCGATCAGAACGTTGCCGATTTCGCCCGTACGCGACTGCGGCCCCGGGTCGTCGTCCGGTCTCCGTTCGCCGACCGGCTGGGTGCCGTGTTGGCGCGGGAGGGGGCCGTGGCGGGGGAGCGGGTCGAGGTGGTGCGCGAGGGGGGCAGTCGCATCTCGGTGTACGGCAGTAGCTGCGCCACCGTCGGAGAGATCGCGTACCGCCACGGCATCCTGGTGCATCGGCTCACCGACGAGGACGGCTGGCCGGCACCGATGCCGACGCCGCCCTCGACGGGGGCGGACTGGTCCGCACAGGACTCCGGGCTGCGTGCGGTTGCGGCCCCGCAGTCAGGGCGGACCCTGCGGCTGGCGCAGGCGGGCGGCCCGTGCGTCGACGGCCTCGGCGCGCCGGCCGGGGCTTACGACGGCGAGGCGGCGGGTGCGCCGGCCCTCGCGGCGCGAGCGGTGCAGCCGAGCGATCGGGCGGTGTCCGGACGCGGCTGGTGGGCCGGCCTCGACGACATCGGGGCGACGGTCGGCCCCGCGGACGCCACGCCCTGGCCCATCCCGGACGACGAACCGGTGCCCGAGCCGAGTACGGCCCCCGCCTCCCGCGCACTGGCACTGCCGCGTTTCCCCCCGCCCGGCCCGGCCTGGCCCATGCGGTACGAACTGCGCCGCGCCGCCGGAGTGAGCACCGTCTGGTACGTGCTGGTCGCCACGTTCGCCGCCTCCGTCATCACCGGCGCGCTCCTGGCGCGACTGGGGGACGTGGCCTCCGCCCGCACGTACACGAGCTGGCCCGGGCCGCTGCCGTTGCCGCCGGTGGCCGTCGGGGCCGGGCTGCTCGGCGCGCTCGCCTTCGGGCAGGAGTACCGGTACCCGGCGCTGGCCCCGACGCAGGGCGCCGTGCCGCGGCGGCTCGCCCTGCTCGCCGCGAAGTTGCTGGTCTGGTCGGTGGCCGCGGCGCTACTCGCGCTGGCTGCGGTGTTCGCCAACGGCGCCGTGCTGTGGCTCTGCTACGGCGCGGACGCTGCCCGTCCCCCGGTGGACTGGCCGCCCCTGCTGGCCGGTTGGTGCCTGCTGGTGATCGGCTGCGCCTGGGTGGGGCTGCTGTCGGCCGCCGTACTGCGCTCCACGACGTGGGGCTTCGTGGCGGCACTCGCCGTGCCGCTCACCGCGCTGACCCTCCTACGGCGCACCGTCGACGAGCCCTCGGCGCGATCGCTGGAGGGCATGTCGGCGCGGGTGCGCGAGGCGACGCTGGCCGAGTGGCCGTCCGTCCCTGACCGCGGGACGGCGCTGGTGGGCCGGTTGGCCAGCGAGCCCATCGGCCAGGTGATGGCGCTCTCGATCTCCGTACTGTTGTGCGCTTATGTGCTCACGGCACTTCGCGGGCGACCGCGCCCCGGGCGTGCGGTGCGCTGGCAGCGTGCCAAATGAGCGCACGGGTGGCCGCTCGTTGCGAGGGGGTTCCGACCAGGAACTACGAGGACGCGGTCCTGACCGCGTGACTGTGCACAACCCCTCGCAGCGCGTTCACTTCTGTCCGATTCGGCGTCAATTGGGTGGTCGTAGTCGATCACCCTTTCGTGTGCTTTTCACCAAAGACCCTAAGGGCCCCCGAAAGGCCGCCGACAAAGGATGCGTGAGTACCCTTGCGCACACCACCACGACCGCGGCTCGCCCCGCCGAATCCGGCCTCGCAGGTTCGGGCGAGCTTGACCGCTATCCCTACGCCGAGACCCCTGGTGCCGGACGCGCTGCCCTCCCCGCCTGGGACACGGACACCGAGATGGGCCGAGTGGGCAGGCGCTCGGCCGGTAGTCGCGGCCGTGGCCTCCACGGCCAACTCGTCCAACAGTTGGGACAGATGATCGTCTCGGGCGATCTCGGGGCCGACCGCCCGCTGGTCCCCGAAGAGATCGGCCAGCGCTTCGAGGTCTCCCGCACCGTCGTACGTGAGTCACTGCGCGTGCTGGAGGCCAAGGGCCTGGTCAGCGCGCGACCCAACGTCGGCACGCGGGTCCGCCCGGTGAGCGACTGGAACCTGCTCGACCCGGACATCATCGAATGGCGCGCCTTCGGGCCGCAACGCGACGACCAGCGGCGGGAGCTGTGCCAGCTCCGCTGGACCATCGAGCCACTGGCCGCCCGGCTCGCGGCGGGCAGTGGCCGCGAGGACGGTAAGGAGCGGCTCGCCGAGGTCGTCGAGATCATGAGCCATGCGCTCGGTCAGGGCGATGCGCTGACCTTCTCGCGGGCCGACGCCGAGTTCCACGCCGTACTGCTCCAGGTCGCGGGCAACCGCATGCTGGAGCACCTGGCGGGGATCGTCGCCTCGGCGCTCCAGGTCTCCGGCGGGCCGGTCACCGGCTGTGACCGTCCCACCGAGGCGAGCGTCGGTCAGCACCGCCGGATCGTGGACGCGGTGAGCTCCGGCGACGGCGCCGGTGCGGAGGCCGCGATGGTCCAACTGCTCACGGTCCACCCCGAGGTCGACCGTGTGGTGCCCGCGCCGCGTGAACACTGACCGCATTCCCTGGCGGGGCGAGCGCTGACCGCCGTCGTCCAGGTGTGGCAGCGTCGCCGAATCCCCTCCGGCCGGTCCGGAGGGAGGCGGAGGTTCGGCGACGCGGCGGCTTTCGTTCGCTTAGTGCGGGTTTAGTGCCGCTTTGGGGTGTGACTCGGGCCACGATGATTGGGCGTAACGCTCTTTGAGGCAGCGCGATGACTAAAGAGGTGGCAGCCGAGGACGGAATACGGATGTCGTTCGCGACGCTGTTGTCCTCTGTGTCTCCATCCGCGCCGTCGGTTCATCCTGCCGTCGGTCGTCGGCTCCGGTCCGTGGGACGGGAGTCGGAAGCCGTTTCCATCGTTCCGAGAGGTTGTTCGTGTCGGCCAGCACATCCCGTACGCTCCCGTCGGAGATCGCCGAGTCCGAGTCTGTCATGGCGCTCATCGAGCGGGGAAAGGCTGAGGGGCAGATCGCCGGCGACGATGTGCGTCGGGCCTTCGAGGCTGACCAGATTCCGCCAACCCAGTGGAAGAACGTTCTGCGCAGCCTCAACCAGGTCCTCGACGAGGAGGGGGTGACGCTGATGGTCAGTGCCGCAGAGGCACCCAAGCGCACCCGCAAGAGCAGCGTCGCAGCGAAGAGCCCAGCCAAGCGCACCGCCACCAAGACCGTCGCGGCCAAGACGGTGGCGGCCAAGAAGACCACCACCGCGGCCACCGCTTCGACGGCCTCGGCCGAGGACCGCGCGGGCGCAGAGGGCGAGTCGCCCGCCAAGAAGGCCGCCGCGAAGAAGACCACTGCCAAGAAGGCGGTGGCGAAGAAGACCACCGCCAAGAAGACCGCTGCGAAGAAGACCGCGTCCAAGAAGGACGCCGACGAGCTTCTCGACGGCGACGAGCCGATCGAGGAGCCGCAGGCGCCCGGCGGCAAGGCCGAGGCCGGTGAAGGCGAGCCCGAGAACCAGGGCTTCGTCCTCTCGGACGACGACGAGGACGACGCGCCGGCGCAGCAGGTCGCTGCGGCGGGTGCGACCGCCGACCCCGTCAAGGACTACCTGAAGCAGATCGGCAAGGTCCCCCTCCTCAACGCCGAGCAGGAGGTCGAGCTCGCCAAGCGCATCGAGGCGGGCCTGTTCGCCGAGGACAAGCTGGCCAACTCCGACAAGCTCGCGCCCAAGCTCAAGCGCGAGCTGGAGATCATCGCGGAGGACGGCCGCCGCGCCAAGAACCACCTCCTGGAGGCCAACCTCCGGCTGGTGGTGTCGCTGGCCAAGCGCTACACCGGCCGCGGCATGCTCTTCCTCGACCTGATCCAGGAAGGCAACCTCGGTCTGATCCGTGCGGTCGAGAAGTTCGACTACACCAAGGGCTACAAGTTCTCCACGTACGCGACCTGGTGGATTCGGCAGGCCATCACGCGTGCCATGGCCGACCAGGCCCGTACGATCCGCATCCCCGTGCACATGGTCGAGGTCATCAACAAGCTCGCCCGTGTCCAGCGCCAGATGCTCCAGGACCTGGGCCGCGAGCCCACCCCGGAGGAGCTGGCCAAGGAACTCGACATGACCCCCGAGAAGGTCATCGAGGTCCAGAAGTACGGCCGGGAGCCGATTTCGCTGCACACCCCGCTCGGCGAGGACGGCGACAGCGAGTTCGGCGACCTGATCGAGGACTCCGAGGCGGTCGTGCCCGCCGACGCGGTCAGCTTCACGCTGTTGCAGGAGCAGTTGCACTCCGTGCTCGACACGCTCAGCGAGCGTGAGGCCGGCGTGGTGTCCATGCGCTTCGGCCTCACGGACGGCCAGCCGAAGACGCTGGACGAGATCGGCAAGGTCTACGGCGTGACGCGTGAGCGCATCCGCCAGATCGAGTCGAAGACCATGTCCAAGCTGCGTCACCCGTCTCGCTCCCAGGTGCTCCGCGACTACCTGGACTGATCGGCGGCCATACGCTGCGCTTTTACGGGCCGGGACCTCCCTGTGGGGTCCCGGCCCGTGCGCTGTCCGGATGCGGGGCGCGCCCGTATGGGTGACGCTGAGCGCACAGCTCACTGCGTTAGGTCAGGAGGCCTGTATGCGTACCCTGCTCTCTTCGCTGTCCACCTCGTTACTCGCGGCGCTTGTGGCCGTGCCGGCTCTGGTGGGGCCGGCGGCTGCGGAAGGCGTGGTGATCGGTGGCCAACCGGCGCAGGCGACGGAAGCCCCCTGGGTGGTGGCGCTCGGGAGCCGGGACCGGTTCGGCGATGCGCGCGCCGGCCAGTTCTGTGGTGGGGTCCTCGTCTCCCGGACCACGGTGCTCACGGCCGCGCACTGCATGGGGCGCGAGGTGCTCGGGGTGGACCGAGGGGCGGTCGGTGACCTGCGGGCGATCGTGGGGCGCCCCGATCTCCAGGGCGAGGGCGGCGAGGAGGTCCCGCTGCGCCGGCTGTGGGTCAATCCGGACTACGACCCGGCGACGAACGCGGGTGACGTCGCCGTCCTGACCCTGGCGCGCGAGCAGCCGGCGGATCGGGTCATTGCGATGGCGCGCAGTGGGGACGCCGCCTATCGGCCGGGTACGAACGCCACCGTCTACGGGTGGGGAGACACCACGGGCATGGGGAACTACGCAACGAAGCTCATGGCGTCCGAGGTGAAGATGCTCGACGACCAGCGCTGCGAGGAGGCGTACCCGGGCACCAACGAGGGCACCTACCTGGCGCGCTCCATGGTGTGTGCGGGGGAGCCAGGTGGTGGGCGGGACGCCTGTCAGGGGGACAGCGGAGGGCCGCTGGTGGCGCGGGGGCGCCTGGTCGGGCTGGTCTCCTGGGGCAGCGGTTGTGCCCAGCCGGGGAGCCCGGGGGTCTACACGCGGATTTCAGCGGTGGCGCCGCTGGTGGAGCGCCACGGCTGAGGTCGCTCGCTCCGGTGAGGAGACGAGGAGGGCGGTCGCCCCACGCTGTGTGGGGTGACCGCCCGCGCCGGCTTGGCCGGTCCTCGCTCGTCGTGGGTGCGATGTGTCAGCGTTCCTCGGGGGACGCGGACGCCGGTGCAGCGGTCAGCCGCTCGGTCTCGTCCTGTATTTCCGCGGCGATCTTCTTGAGTTCTGGCTCAAACTTGCGCCCGTGGTGGGCGCAGAAGAGCAGTTCGCCACCGCTTGTCAGCACGACGCGCAGATATGCCTGGGCGCCGCAACGATCGCAGCGGTCAGCGGCCGTCAGCGGGCTCGCGGGGGTCAGAACAGTAGTCACGTCGCCTCTTCTCTAGCTCGACGAGCTGTCGTACCAGGGTCAACATCCAACCAGGCCGAAAACGTTCCCGTTCGTGGCTTTCGCTCGAAACTTTTTTCCGAGTCGGCTGGATGGTGACGGTTGGCGGCGAATGAGCCGTATTTCGGTGGCTTACGGTTTCACGTCGCTTGTCGGTCTTGTCCCGCCGGCTGGGTTGCCGGGTTGTTCATCAGGACGTGCCCGGAGCCTAAATGGTTCATGCCTCCTTGGGAACGTGATGTACGCGTCACCCTATTGAGGGATCGAACGTACGAGCGACTCTCGTTTAGCATGGACGTACTCACGGGTGGCTGCACAAAGGCTCTACCAGGCCTCTGTACGCTTCTGACGGCGACTAGCCCACCCATGAGCCCGGCCGAGGGCCAGCTTGAAATTCAGCGAGGAGCGAACCGCGTGACCGCCGAGATGTCTGTGCCGTCCACTGCGCTGCTGACCGGAGCAGATCGAGGCGGATCCAACTACACCGCGCGGCACCTGCTCGTCCTGGAGGGGTTGGAAGCGGTCCGTAAGCGCCCCGGCATGTACATCGGCTCCACGGACAGCCGCGGCCTGATGCACTGCCTCTGGGAGATCATCGACAACTCGGTGGACGAGGCGCTGGGCGGTTACTGCGACCAGATCGAGGTGATCCTGCACGAGGACGGCTCGGTCGAGGTCAGGGACAACGGGCGCGGCATCCCCGTGGACGTGGAGCCCAAGACCGGGCTTTCGGGCGTCGAGGTCGTGATGACCAAGCTGCACGCGGGCGGCAAGTTCGGCGGCGGCTCGTACGCGGCCTCCGGCGGTCTGCACGGTGTGGGCGCCTCCGTGGTGAACGCGCTGTCGGCGCGGCTGGACGTCGAGGTGGACCGCAGCGGGGCCACGCACGCCATCAGCTTCCGCCGTGGGGTGCCCGGGATCTTCACCGAATCCGGTCCCGAGGCGCCGTTCGACCCGGCGAACGGGCTGCTCAAGGGCAAGCGCGTACCCAAGACCCGGACCGGCACCCGGGTGCGGTACTGGGCGGACCGGCAGATCTTCCTCAAGGACGCCAAGCTCTCGCTCGACACCCTGCACGCCAGGGCCCGGCAGACGGCCTTCCTGGTCCCCGGGCTGACGTTGATCGTCCGGGACGAGCGCGGGGTGGAGGAGGACAAGCCGGTCGAGGAGACCTTCCGGTACGACGGCGGGATCAGCGAGTTCTGCGAGTACCTCGCGCAGGACAAGGCGGTCTGCGACACCCTCCGGCTGTCCGGGCAGGGCAGCTTCAAGGAGACCGTGCCCGTGCTCGACGAGCGGGGACACATGACGCCGACCGAGGTCACCCGGGAGCTCGGGGTCGACATCGCGATGCGGTGGGGCACCAGCTACGACACCACCGTCAAGTCCTTCGTCAACATCATCGCCACGCCCAAGGGCGGCACCCACGTCTCGGGCTTCGAGCGTTCGATCACCAAGACCATCAACGAGGCGCTGCGCTCGGCCAAGGTGCTGCGCGTCTCCGAGGACGACGTGGTCAAGGACGATGCGATGGAGGGGCTCACCGCGGTCGTCACGGTGCGGCTCGCCGAGCCCCAGTTCGAGGGGCAGACCAAGGAGGTCCTCGGCACCTCGGCGGCCTCCCGGGTGGTGGCCAACGTGGTGGCCAAGGAGCTGAAGGCGTTTCTCGCCTCGCCCAAGCGGGACGTCAAGCAGCAGGCCCGGGCCGTGATGGACAAGGTTGTCGCCGCGGCGCGCACCCGGATCGCGGCCCGGCAGCACAAGGACGCGCAGCGCCGCAAGACGGCCCTTGAGTCCTCCTCGCTCCCGGCCAAGCTCGCGGACTGCCGCAGTGACGCGGTGGATCGCAGTGAGCTCTTCATCGTGGAGGGCGACTCGGCGCTCGGTACGGCCAAGCTGGCCCGGAACTCCGAGTTCCAGGCCCTGCTGCCCATTCGCGGCAAGATCCTCAACGTGCAGAAGTCCTCCATCACGGACATGCTCAAGAACGCCGAATGCGGCGCGATCATCCAGGTCATAGGGGCGGGGTCGGGGCGTACCTTCGACATCGACCAGGCGCGCTACGGCAAGGTGATCTTCCTGGCCGACGCCGATGTGGACGGGGCGCACATCCGCTGTCTGCTGCTCACGCTCTTCCAGCGCTACATGCGCCCCATGGTGGAGCAGGGGCGGGTGTTCTCCGCCGTGCCCCCGTTGCACCGGGTGGAGCTGATCCAGCCCAAGAAGGGCCAGGACAAGTACCTGTACACGTACTCGGACGACGAGCTGCGCCAGACGCTGCTGGAGCTGGAGCGGAAGAAGATCCGCTTCAAGGACAGCATCCAGCGGTACAAGGGCCTCGGTGAGATGGACGCCGACCAGTTGGCCGAGACGACGATGGACCCGCGCCACCGGACCCTGCGCCGGATCAACATCAGCGACCTGGAGGCGGCCGAGCGGGCCTTCGACCTCCTCATGGGCAACGAGGTGGCGCCGCGCAAGGAATTCATCACCAGCTCCGCCGCGACGCTGGACCGGTCGCGCATCGACGCCTAGGAGGTTGCGGCGAAGGGGGCGTGCAGCCCCCTAGGCGCCCCGCTGAGGCACTGCGGCGCGCGGCGGCTCCCGAAGGGTCGCGCCCCGGTCCCGGGCTGTGGGCGGGGCAGCAGGCGCCGTGCGTGCCGTTGTCGTGACGGAGCGCAGCCTTCCGGGCCTCGGCGTGGAGGGCACGCGACCCGGCCCGCGGCCGGGGTGCTCGGGAGTCGGGTTGCGGGCTGTGCGTGGGGGCGGGTTCGGGGCGCCCCTTCCGGTTGAGTCAGGGGGCGCGCCAGGCGTAGCGGTGTTCGGGGCGGCCGGTTTCGCCGTAGCGCAGGCTCAGCCGGACCCGGCCGGCGCGCTCCAGCAACTTGAGGTAGCGCTGGGCGGTCTGGCGGCTGAGTCGGGAGCGGTCGGCGACCTCCTGGGCCGAGAGCGGTCCCTCGGCGGCGCGCAGGACCTGGCGTACGAGGTCCGCGGTGAGCGGGGAGTGGCCCTTGGGTAGGGCCGCGGGGTCGGCCGGGGTGCCGCCGAGGGCGCTGAATATGCGGTCGACCTGGTCCTGACCGGCCTCTTCGCCGCTGGCCAGGGCCCGGCGGACGGCGGCGTACGCCTCCAGTTTGGTGCGCAGGCCGGCGAAGGCGAAGGGCTTCACGAGGTACTGGAGGGCACCGTGGCGCATCGCGGCCTGCACGGTGGCGACGTCACGCGCTGCCGTCACCATGATCACGTCGGTGTGGTGGCCGCGCTGGCGCAGCCGGGCGACGAGGGAGAGGCCGGTCTCGTCCGGTAGGTAGTGGTCGAGGAGCACCAGGTCCACGGTGGTGCGCTCGACGTGGGCCAGGGCCTCGGCTGCGGTGTGCGCGCGACCGACGACGGCGAAGCCGGGGACCTTCGCCACGTACGCGGCGTTGATCTCGGCCACCCGGACGTCGTCGTCCACGACCAGTACGTCGATCATCGGGGCTCCTCGGTGAGTGCGTCCGGCAGGACGATGGTGAACTCGGCGCCGCCGGTGTCGGGGCCCGAGACCCGGGCGCTGCCGCCCTGGCGTTCGGCGAGCCGACGGACGAGGGCGAGGCCGATGCCGCGCTTGCCGTGGGCCGGTGGCGCCTTGGTGGTCCAGCCCTCGTTGAAGATCAGTTCGCGCTGGTCGACGGGGATGCCGGGGCCGGTGTCGGTGACCCGGACCAGCAGCGTGCAGCCCTCCGCGTACAACTCGATCTCCACGGCCGGGTCGGGCGCACCGGGCGCGGCGTCCAGTGCGTTGTCGACCAGGTTGCCGACGATGGTGACCAGGCCGGGCGGGTCGATCACCCGGTTGGGGAGCCAGGTGTGCGGGGAGACGCGGAGCGAGACGCCGCGTTCGGCGGCGACGGTGGCCTTGCCGACCAGGAGCGAGGCGAGCAGCGCGTCGTGCACGCGCTCGGTGACCTGTTCGGCGGTGGCCCGGTGGACGCCGACGGCTTCGGTGATGAACTCCACGGCCTCCTCGTACAGTTCGAGTTCGAGCAGGCCGAGGAGGGTGTGCAGGCGGTTGGCGTGTTCGTGGTCCTGGGCGCGGAGGGCGTCGATCAGGCCGCGGGTGCCGTCGAGTTCGCGGCCGAGCCGCTCCAACTCGGTGCGGTCGCGCAGGGTGGCGACCGCACCGCCGTCGTCGGTCGGCATCCGGTTGGCCACGAGCACCCGCCCGTTGCTGACGGTGAGCAGGTCGGCGCCGGTGACGTGGCCCGCGAGGACGTCGGCGGTCCGGCCCTGGGGGAGGACCTCGTGCAGCGGGCGCCCGGTGTCGGTCGGGTCGAGGTCGAGCAGGCGCTGCGCCTCGTCGTTGATGAGTCGGATTCGGCCTCGCTCATCGAGAGCGAGTACGCCTTCCCGGATGCTGTGCAGCATCGCCTCGCGCTCCACCAGTAGCGCGGAGATATCGGAGAACGCCAGGTCATGGGTGCGCCGTTGAAGTCTGCGGGCCACCAGGTAGGCGGCTATCGCGCCCACGGCGAGGGCGCCGCCGGCGTACGCCAGGAGTCCTGGGACGGCGGAAAGCAGTCGGTCCCGTACGTTCTCGTACGCGATGCCGACGGAGACGGCGCCGACGATGGCGCCGTTCTCGTCGCGCAGCGGGACCTTGCCGCGGGCGGAGCGGCCGAGGGTGCCGCGGTCGATCTCCATCAGTTCGCGCCCGGCCAGGACCTCGCTCGGGTCGGTGGAGACGCGTCGGCCTATCTGTTCCGGCGAGGTGTGGGACCAGCGGACCCCGTTCCGGTCCATGACCACGACGTACTCGGCTCCGGTCGAGCGTCGGATCTGTTCGGCCTGGGCCTGGATCGGGCCGTCGGGGGTGGGCCGGGAGGTGCGGAGTTGGTCGTCGAGTTCCGGCCGGGCGGCGGTGGTCTGGGCGATGGCCAGCGCCCGGTGCATGGCCTGGTCGTCGAGTTGGGAGCTGAGGGGCGCCAGGAACAGCCCGGTGGCCAGGGCCGTGACCCCGGTGGTGATGGTCAACTGCACCAGGAGCACCTGTGAGAAGACGCGCCGGGGCCACCCGATCCGCATCCGTCCGCCTCCGTTCCGTCCCCCGTCGCCACCGTGGCCAGCCCTGGCTCGTACCGGCGGAACCGCCCCTTCCGATCCACTCATGGGGATGAACGTACGGGGGCGCGGGCGTCGGCGCCGCGCGCGGTGGGGTTTTGGGTGTCCGTTCTAGCCTGAGCAAAAGGCGCGCAACAGAGAGCGGAACGTTTTTGCTGGTCAGCGCCGGGTGGGGAACGCGGACAAGAGGGGCGAAGGGGTTGCCCTGGCGGTCGGGGCGGGCCGTGGTGGGGACGGTCCAAGGGGGAGCCCGCCGGCGGGGACGGCGGGTCGCGCGTGGCGGGCACGCACCGCGGTGGCCCGGGCCGGGCGGCCGGCGTCCGCGGTTCTCACCTGGCCTCCGGCCTCAGGTGGCCAGCGGGTCGATGGCGAGCACGTCGAAGCGGGCCGGGGTGCCCGGGGCCGCGCCGCAACTCTCCGGGCGGGGGAGTTCGGCGGGCAGTTGGGCGAGGGTGACCTGCCAACCGCGCCCGTCGGTGTGCTGGACGGTGGCGGTCCAGCCGGTAGCTGCCGGCTGGGCGGCGGCGAACTCCGCAGGCAGCGGCCGGTGGGCGAGGCCGGTGACCGTGAGCGCATCGGCGTGCTGCTCGTCGATGTGACGGCGTACGGCGAGGTCGGCGGCCTGCCCGGGGCGGTCCCAGGCGGAGCGCCCGCGCGCGCCGTCGGTGACGATCCGCCCGCGCCGCGCGCCGGCCAGGACTTCCTTGACGGAGTGCGCGGTGGCCCTGCCGTACGCGTACCCGTACGGCAGCACCAGCAGGGTGGGGGAGAAGCGGTGGCCGCCGATGTGGGTGATCTCCCAGACGTCGGCGCCGCTGGCGGCCAGTTCGGCGGCGAGCGGTCGGCCGAGCAGGGCGCAGCAACGATCCCGCTTGCCGTTGGTGCACACCAGGGCGAGGGGTTCGCCCGCGTACGGCTCCCAGTGGGGGAGGGGTGCAGCGGTGTCGGGAGGGGTGGGGGCGGGGCGAGTGTCCAGGGTGTGGACGTCACCGGCGCCGAGGGCGGCGAAGTCCAGGGCGAGGAGCGCCGCAGCTTCGGTGACCTGGGCGGTGCGCATCCAGGACCGGCCGGGCAGGGTGTGGGCGACGATCACGCGTTGTCGGGTCGGCAGATGGCAGTCGGCGTGCCGGCCGGGGCGCCGGATGAGGGCGACGCGTACGCCGGTGCCGTCGGCCGCCTGCTCCAGGGCGCGCCCGACGGCCGGGTCGAGATGGCTCGCGGTGACGGCCTTGGCGCCCCAGGGGCCGCTCTGTTCGATCAGTAGCCAGGTCCGGGCGGTGGCGGCGGTGCCGGCTAGGGGCTCGGCCAACTCCCGTGACCTGGTCGCACAGGTGCTCACACAGGTGAGCCTAACTTGATCTTCGAGCCGGGCCGGGCGCGCAGCTCGGCGCGACCTGTTCCGGCCACGTCGATCGCCTTGGCGGGGGCGGGATCGGGCCGGGAGCGTGGGTGGCGGAGGGAGCGGGGCGGGCTGCGCCGTTCGGGGGATGGGCGGGGTGGTGGTGGGGCGTGAGGGCGGGGCCGGTGGGGTGGGGCGCCGACCACGCCCCGAATCAGGGCAGGGGTTGGGGTGGTCGGGGGCCGGTGTAGTGGCCGTTGGGGCGCATGCGGAGGGGGGGTTCGGCGTACTCCTCCAGTGCGTGGGCGATCCAGCCCGCCACTCTGGCCAGGGCGAACACCGTCTCGCCGGCCTCGGACGGCATGCCGGCCGACACCGTCAGGACCGCGAGCGCCAGATCCACGTTGGCGTGCAATGCGGTGTGCCGGGCGGCCGTCGCCTCCACCTCGCGGGCGGCGGCCAGCGCGGCAGCCGCCTCGGGGACCTCCGCGAGCAGGGCGAACAGCGTCCGGGCGCGCGGGTCGTGCGCCGGGTACAGCGGATGGCCGAGCCCCGGTACGCGACCACCGGCGCGCAACTGGTCGGCCACCACCACGGCGGCACTGCCGCGGTCCAGCGCCTCGGTCAGCATCCGGTGGGCGAGTCCGCTGGCGGCGCCGTGGAGCGGGCCGTCCGCCGCGCCGAGCCCGGCCGACACGGCGGCGTACGGATGCGCCCGGGCCGATGCGGCGACCCGTACGGCCAGCGTCGATGCGGCCAGGTCGTGGTCGATGAGCAGCACCAGTGCGGTCTGGAGCGCGCGTAGCGAGGCGGGGTCGGGGCGGCGCGGGGAGAGCCGGAGCCACAGTTGCTCGGCGATGCTCGGCGCCTGGCGGGTGGTGGCTGTGCCGTCGGCGCCGGGGCGCGTCGTGGGTTGGGGTGCGCCCTGAGGCGTGCTCAGGGGTGGGTACGGGGCCCGCAGGGCGGCCGGGGGCGGGGCTGGCTGGGCCGGCTCGCCTGGTGGCGGGTCGGCCTCGGTGCCGGGGTGGCCGGGTGCGGGTGGGAGGCCGGTTCCGGCCGTGGCGGTGGCCGGGCCGGGCGGCTGCGTCCCCGTCGCCGACGGGGTGGGTTGGTCGGGCCCGGTGCCCGCGGGTGTGGTGTCGCTCCCGGTGGCGTACGGGGGCGGCTGCTGGCCCGGCGCGTAGGGGAGGGCGTCCACCAGCGTGGCGATCAGGCTGCGCGCGCTGGCGAGCACCGTCTGCGGGCTGAGGTCGAAGCGGAGCGGATCGGCTGCCGCGGCGGCGATGGCGGCGACCCGCAGGCCGTCCATCGGGCCGCTGTGCGGGGGCAGTGCGGCCACCGCCCGGCGAGCTGCGGCGCGCGTCTCCGGCGGCGCGGTGAATCGCAGCCCCGGTCGGAGCCGTCCGGTCCACAGCCACTCGGCGACCTCCTCGTAGCCGTACCGCCGGGCCAGTTCGGTGGCGTCGACGCCGCGGTAGTGGTGGCGGTCGGGCGTGATGAGGGTGATGCCGGTGCGGACGAGGGTGCCGCCGGGGGCCGGCTGGCCGGCGGGCTGCGCCGGGGAGTCGCGCCGGCCGCGGCGCGCGAGGGCCGCCACCTCGTGTGCGTCGAAGGTGCTGCCCCGTTCGCCCGGCGTGCGGTGGCTGGTGAGTTGGCCGCGGCTGACGTAGGCGTACACCGTCTCGGGTTTGACGCCGAGGAGTTCGGCCGCCTCGCGGGTGGTCAACCGGCGTGCGTCGGTGCCGTTCGCTGTCTCGGGGTCCGTTTCCGTGTCCGCCATGGCCCCACCGTATCCATGTCCGCCGCCGGCAATACATATTGATTAGCCCTACTGTAATCAACATTGACAATCTGATCATTCATATCGGACAGTCAAATCAATGTGAGGAGAGGAGTCGGAGATGTCGCATCAGGAGACCGGGGCGCCCGCGGGAGGGGCCCCGTCGGCGGAGCGGGCGCACCAGCCCCAGCAGTCCCAACACGCCCAGCAGTCGCCGCAGGCGCAGTCGGGTGCGGGCCGGGGCGCGCAGCGCAGCGGGGAGCGCGGTGACCCCATCGAGGTGCCGCGCGGACTGGCCGGAGTCGTCGTGACCGACACCGCACTCGGGGACGTACGGGGCCGCGAGGGCTTCTACCACTACCGTCAGTACTCGGCCGTGGAACTCGCCGAGAGCCGCACCTTCGAGGACGTCTGGCACCTGCTGTTCCACGGCGCGCTGCCCACCGCGGCCGAGCGGGACGCCTTCGCCGCGCACACCGCTGAGCTGCGCGGACTGCCCGAACCGGTGGCGGCGGCGCTGCCCGGGATCGCCCTGGCGAGCGGGGCGTCCGGGCCGCTGGCCGGGCTGCGCACCGCGCTCTCCCTGTGGGGTGCGTGCGTGGGGCTCAAACCGCTGTACGACATCGACACGGAGCGTCGCCGCGCGGATGCGCTGGCCGCGTGCGCCGTGGTGCCCACGGTGTTGACGGCGCTGCACCGGCTCGGCGCGGGGCTGGAGCCCATCGCGCCGCGGGACGACCTGCCGTACGCCGCCAACTACCTGTACATGTTGACGGGTTCGGAGCCGGACCCGCAGCAGGCCCGGGCCATCGAGCGGTACTTGATCTCGACCATTGACCACGGATTCAATGCGTCCACGTTCACGGCCCGGGTGATCACCTCCACCGGTGCGGATCTGGCCGCCTGTCTGGTGGGTGCGGTCGGCGCGCTGTCCGGGCCGTTGCACGGCGGGGCGCCGAGCCGGGCGCTGGACACCCTCGATGCCATCAAGACCCCCGACCGGATCGACCCCTGGATCAGGGAACGGGTGCTGGCCGGGGAGCGGATCATGGGCTTCGGGCACCCCGTCTACCGCACGGAGGACCCGCGGTCCCGGATGCTACGCGGCGTCGCGCAGGGCTTCGGCGGCCCGCTGGTGGACTTCGCCGTCGAGGTGGAGGCGCAGGTGGAAGCGATTCTGGCGGAGCTGAAGCCGGGGCGTGAGCTGCACACCAACGTCGAGTTCTACGCCGGGGTCGTGATGGAGCTGTGCGGGTTGCCGCGTGCCATGTTCACGCCCACCTTCGCCGCGGCCCGGGTCGTGGGCTGGAGCGCCAATATCCTGGAGCAGGCGGAGGACTCGAAGATCATCCGCCCGGCGGCCCGCTACGTGGGGCCGCCACCGCCGCAGCCCGTACCCGCCGTGTGAGAGGTCCCCCGTTGAGCGAGCAGCAGATCCCGGTCATCGTCCTCGCGGGCTTCCTGGGGTCGGGCAAGACCACCCTGCTCAACCATCTGCTCCGGCACAGCGGCGACACCCGGATCGGGGTGATCGTCAATGACTTCGGGGCCATCGAGATCGACGCGATGAGCGTGTCGGGGCAGGTGGGTTCGACGGTTTCGCTCGGCAACGGCTGTCTGTGCTGTGCGGTGGACGTCAGCGAACTCGACGGTCACCTGGAAGCGCTCACGGCGCCCGCCGCGCGCCTCGACGTCATCGTCATCGAGGCGAGCGGGCTGGCCGAGCCGCAGGAGCTGGTGCGCATGGTGCTGGCCAGCGACAACCGCCGGGTGGTCTACGGCGGGTTGGTCGAGGTCGTGGACGCGGCCGAGTTCACCGCCACCCGGGAGCGGCACCCGGAGGTCGACCGGCACCTGGCCATGGCCGATCTGATCGTGCTGAACAAGGACGACCGAGTGCCCGAGACCGACCGCAAGGCGCTCGGTGACCTGCTCGCCGAACTGAGCCCGGGCACCGCGGTCATCGCCGCCGAGCACGGCCGCGTCGACCCCGAGCTGCTGTTCGCATGCCGCCCGCGCGACGAGAGCGCCGCCCGCCAGCTCACCTTCGAGGACCTGCGCGCGGAACTCGGTCTCGACGACGAACCTCCCCTGGAGCACCTGCACGCCGGGTACGAGAGCCTGTCGTTCACCGCGCCGACGCCGCTGGACCCGCAGCGCCTGATGGCGTTCCTCGACTCCAGGCCGACCGGTCTGTACCGGATCAAGGGTTTCGTCGACTTCGGCTCCGGCGATCCGCGCAACCGGTACGTGCTGCACGCCGTGGGCCGGTTCCTGCGCTTCTACCCGGAGCCCTGGCCATCGGCCGCGGTCCGGGAGACGCAACTGGTCCTCATCGGCTCCGGCCTCGACGTCCCCGCACTCCGGGAACGGCTGGCGGCGTGCGGTACGGAACCGGCGGCGCAGGGGCGGACGGACCTCGCGCTCGCGGAGCCTGACGCCGTGGCGGAGCCGGCGGGCCCGGCCGGCGCGGCGCCGCCGGCCGTCGCCCGGAGCATGTGGGGCGTACTGCGGTACGTCCAGCACGCCGAGCAGGAACAAGACGAGGAGTAGAGGAGTAGCGGTCCAGGGGGAGACGCGGAGGCGCGGCACGCGCGCGGGGGAGACGGCCCCCGGCTCGGACGCTTTCCGCCCCGCCACACCGCGCCCACCAGGCACTACCGGGCCGGCCGCCCGCATGTCACGGCTGACCCCAGCCGCCGTAACCACCCGCCCGTCGCAACCAGCCGTACGACGGACGACCTCGGCCGAACCGCCGCCACAGCCGTACGACGACGGCTCGGCCAGACCCCAACCCCCACCCCAGCCCCAACCGTACGAAAACGGTCCGGCCGAACCTGGACCGAACCCCGGCCGCAGCCATCCGGCAGCACGCACACCGCCACGGGCCACGCACCGCGGGCCGCAGGCCACACCGCCTGCGGCCCGCTCCGCTACGTCGCCGGGCCCGCGATCGCCGCGATCGGCTTGGCCAGCGGGACGCCGGAGCCGTCGCGGCGCGGGTCGGGGTCCGGGAGTGGGGCGGGGGCGCCGGTGTCGGTCGCCGCGCGCGCGGGAGCCGCCCCGGCCCAGGCCATGACCAGGCAGTCCTCGCCCTTCAGGAACCGCTGGCAGCGCACCCCACCGGTGGCCCGGCCCTTGCGCGGATACTGGTCGAACGGGGTGAGCTTGGCCGTCTGGACCGAGCCGTCGAGCGTGTCGTGCGCCCCGGCCACCGTGAAGACCACCGCATCGGCCGCCGGATCGACCGCGCCGAAGGAGAGCACCGTGGCGCCTGCGCCCAGCTTCACCCCGGCCATGCCGCCCGCGGCCCGGCCCTGTGGGCGCACCTGCGCGGCCGGATAGCGCAGCAACTGGGCGTCACTGGTGATGAAGACCAGGTCCTCGTCGCCCGTACGCAACTCGACCGCGCCCACGATCGCATCGCCCTCGCGCAGCGCGATGACGTCCAACTCCTCCTTGTTCGTCGGATAGTCCGGCACCACCCGCTTGACCACCCCCTGCGCGGTGCCGACGGCGAGGCCGGGCGACGCCTCGTCCAGCGTGGTCAGACAGACCACCCGCTCACCCTCGGTGAGCGTGAGGAACTCCGTCAGCGGCGCCCCGCCCGCCACGTTCGGCGCCGATGCGGTGTCGGGCAGCGTCGGCAGGTCGACCACCGCGATGCGCAGCAGCCGGCCGGTGGAGGTGACCACGCCCACGTCGGCGCGGGCCGTGGCCGGCACCGAGGAGACGATCACGTCGTGCTTGGCGCGGTGTGCCGCACCGTCGTCCACCGGCGGCTCCCCGGTGGCCGTCCGCGCGAGCAGTCCCGTGGAGGACAGCAGCACCCGGCACGGGTCGTCGGGGACCTCCAGCGGAACCGCCGCCACCGGGGCGCCCGCCGACTCCAGGAGCACCGTGCGCCGCTCCGTACCGAACTTCTTGGCCACCGCGGCCAGTTCGCTGGAGACCAGCTTCCGCAGCTCCGCGTCCGACTCCAGGATGCGCGTCAGCTCGGCGATCTCCTGGGTGAGCTTGTCCCGCTCCGCCTCAAGCTCGATCCGGTCGAACTTGGTCAGCCGGCGCAGCGGGGTGTCCAGGATGTACTGGGTCTGGGTGTCCGACAGCCCGAACCGGGCCATCAGCGACTCCTTGGCCTGCGCCGCGTTCTCGCTCGACCTGATGAGGCGGATGACCTCGTCGATGTCGAGCAGCGCCGTGAGCAGGCCCTCGACCAGGTGCAGCCGGTCCTGCCGCTTGCGGCGCCGGAACTCGCTGCGCCGCCGCACCACGGTGAAGCGGTGGTCGAGGTAGACCTCAAGGAGTTCCTTGAGGCCGAGCGTCAGCGGCTGGCCGTCGACGAGGGCGACGTTGTTGATGCCGAAGGACTCCTCCATCGGCGTCAGCTTGTACAACTGCTCAAGGACGGCCTCCGGGTTGAAGCCGTTCTTCACCTCGATCACCAGCCGCAGCCCGTGCTCACGGTCGGTGAGGTCCTTGACGTCGGCGATGCCCTGGAGCTTCTTCGCCCCGACCAGGTCCTTGATCTTGGCGATGACCTTCTCCGGGCCGACCGCGAACGGCAGCTCCGTCACGACCAGGCCCTTGCGCCGCGCGGAGACGCTCTCCACCGAGACGGTGGCCCGGATCTTGAACGTGCCGCGCCCGCTCTCGTACGCGTCGCGCACGCCGGTCAGGCCCACGATGCGGCCACCGGTCGGCAGGTCGGGGCCCGGCACGAAGCGCATCAGCGTGTCGAGGTCGGCGCCCGGGTGCTTGATCAGGTGCCGGGCGGCGGCGATGACCTCGCCGAGGTTGTGCGGCGGCATGTTCGTCGCCATGCCGACCGCGATCCCGGACGAGCCGTTGACCAGCAGGTTCGGATAGGCGGCCGGCAGCGCCACCGGCTCCTGCTCGCTGCCGTCGTAGTTCGGGGTGAAGTCGACCGTGTCCTCGTCGATGGACTCGGTCATCAGCGAGGTCGCCGAGGCCATCCGCGCCTCGGTGTACCGCATGGCGGCCGGCGGGTCGTCATTGCCCAGCGAACCGAAGTTGCCGTGCCCGTCGACCAGCGGCAGCCGCATCGAGAAGGGTTGGGCCATGCGCACCAGCGCGTCGTAGATGGACGCGTCGCCGTGCGGGTGCAGCTTGCCCATCACCTCGCCGACGACCCGGGCGCACTTCACGTACCCCCGCTCGGGGCGCAGGCCCATGTCGTTCATCTGGTAGAGGATGCGGCGGTGCACGGGCTTGAGGCCGTCCCTGGCGTCGGGCAGCGCGCGCGAGTAGATCACCGAGTAGGCGTACTCCAGGAAGGAGCCCTGCATTTCATCGACGACGTCGATGTCGAGGATGCGCTCCTCGAAATCCTCCGGTGGCGGGGTCTTCGTGCTGCGGCGGGCCATCGCGGCTGCGGCTCCTTCTCCTGCCGGTGCGAGTGTTGACGCCGACCATTGTGGACCGCCGCACTGACAACGCGGACCGCGACCCGGCCGCGGGCAGGTGTCGGAGCCGCCCACAGCCGGGCACATCGCCGGGAACTTCGCCAGATGTCAGCCCGGTTGCATACAGTGACAGGACTGCTCAACCCGCGAAAGATCGCGCGATCGAAGGGACGTACATGCCCATGGGTCACACGGCCACGCAACAGGCCGGCTCCGGCGGCCTGACAGCGACCGAGCACCGCCTGGCGAACGGCCTGCGGGTGGTGCTCTCCGAGGACCACCTGACCCCGGTCGCCGCGGTCTGCCTCTGGTACGACGTCGGCTCCCGCCACGAGGTCAAGGGCCGCACGGGCCTCGCCCACCTCTTCGAGCACCTGATGTTCCAGGGCTCGCACCAGGTCAAGGGGAACGGCCACTTCGAGCTCGTGCAGGGCGCCGGCGGCTCCCTCAACGGCACCACGAGCTTCGAGCGCACCAACTACTTCGAGACCATGCCGGCCCACCAGGTGGAGCTGGCGCTGTGGCTGGAAGCCGACCGCATGGGGTCGCTGCTCTCCGCGCTCGACGACGAGAGCATGGAGAACCAGCGGGACGTGGTGAAGAACGAGCGCCGCCAGCGGTACGACAACGTCCCGTACGGCACCGCGTTCGAGC
Source organism: Streptomyces sp. 796.1 (assembly GCF_047525675.1). Classification (NCBI taxonomy): domain Bacteria; kingdom Bacillati; phylum Actinomycetota; class Actinomycetes; order Kitasatosporales; family Streptomycetaceae; genus Streptomyces; species Streptomyces sp. 796.1. The sequence continues at coordinate 123,625 of NZ_JBLIWA010000038.1, forward strand.
GCCTGACCGCGATGGTCTACCCCGAGGGCCACCCGTACCACCACACCCCCATCGGCTCGATGGCGGATCTGGACGCGGCCTCGCTGGAGGACGCGCGGCAGTTCTTCCGCACGTACTACGCGCCGAACAACGCCGTGCTCTCCGTGGTCGGCGACATCGACCCGGAGCAGACGCTGGCCTGGGTCGAGAAGTACTTCGGCTCCATCCCGGCGCACGACGGCAAGCCCACCCCGCGCGACGGCGCGCTCCCCGACGTCCTGGGGGAGCAGGTGCGCGAGGAGGTGCGCGAGGAGGTGCCGGCCCGGGCGCTGATGGCCGCCTACCGGCTGCCGCACGACGGCACCCGGGAGGCGGACGCGGCCGACCTGGCGCTGACCGTGCTCGGCGGCGGCGAGTCCTCGCGGCTGCACAACCGCCTGGTGCGGCGCGACCGCACGGCCGTCGCGGCCGGCTTCGGGTTGCTGCGGCTGTCCGGTGCGCCCTCGCTCGGCTGGCTCGACGTCAAGACCTCGGGCGGCGTCGAGGTGCCCGCGATCGAGTCGGCCGTCGACGAGGAACTGGCCAGGTTCGCAGCCGAGGGCCCGAGCCCGGAGGAGATGGAGCGCGCCCAGGCGCAACTCGAACGCGAATGGTTGGACCGGCTGGCCACGGTCGGCGGCCGGGCCGACGAACTGTGCCGGTACGCGGTGCTGTTCGGGGACCCGCAGTTGGCGCTGACCGCGGTGAGCCGGGTGCTCGACATCACCGCCGCCGAGGTGCAGGCCGTCGCCGCCGCCCGACTGCGCCCCGACAACCGGGCCGTGCTCGTCTACGAGCCGATCGAGCCGGCGGAGAGCGCCGAGGGCGCCGAGCCGACCGAGCCGACCGACGTGGTCGAGGCCACCGGGACCGACGCAGCGACCGAGGACAACGAGGAAGGGGCCGACCGGTGAGCGACGCCGCAGCCACGAGCCAGACGAAGGCGACGGACACCGCCGTGACGAGCATGCAGTTCCACCCCCAGCCGCAGCCCGGCCAGCCCAAGCCGTGGGCGTTCCCCGCGCCCGAGCGCGGCCAGTTGTCCAACGGCCTGACCGTGCTGCGCTGTCACCGCCCCGGCCAGCAGGTGGTCGCGGTCGAGGTCAACCTCGCCGCGCCGCTTGAGGCCGAGCCGCAGGGCATCGAGGGCGTCGCCACGATCATGGCGCGGGCGCTGTCCGAGGGCACCGACCGGCACACCGCCGAGGAGTTCGCCGCCGAGCTTGAGCGCTGCGGCGCGACCCTGGACGCGTACGCGGACCACCCGGGGGTCCGGGTCTCGCTTGAGGTGCCGGCCTCCCGGCTGCACAAGGCGCTCGGGCTGCTCGCCGACGCGCTGCGCACGCCCGCCTTCCCCGCCGGGGAGGTCGAGCGGCTGGTGCACAACCGGTTGGACGAGATCCCGCACGAGCTGGCCAATCCGGCCCGGCGGGCGGCGATGACGCTCTCCAAGGAGCTCTTCCCGGCCGACTCGCGGATGTCCCGTCCGCGGCAGGGCACCGAGGAGACGGTGGCGGCCGTGGACGCCGCCGCGGTGCGCGCCTTCTACACGGCGCACGTACGTCCCGCGACGGCCACCGCCGTGGTCGTCGGCGACCTCACCGGCGTCGACCTCGACGAGGCGCTCGCCGACACGCTGGGCGCCTGGACGGGCGATGCCGGGCAGGCCCGCCCGGTGCCGGCCGTCGCCGCCGACGACACCGGACGGGTCGTCATCGTGGACCGCCCGGGCGCGGTGCAGACCCAACTGCTCATCGGCCGGGTGGGCGCGGACCGGCACGACCGGGTCTGGCCGGCGCAGACGTTGGGCACCTACTGCCTGGGCGGCACCCTCACCTCCCGGCTGGACCGGGTGCTGCGTGAGGAGAAGGGCTACACCTACGGCGTGCGGGCCTTCGCCCAGGTGCTGCGCTCCACGGCCGACGGCTCCGGCCTCTCGCTGCTGGCCATCAGCGGTTCGGTGGCCACCGAGGTGACCGGGCCGGCGCTGGAGGACGCCTGGAAGGTGCTGCGCACGCTGGCCGCCGAGGGGCTGACGGACGACGAGCGCGACGTGGCCGTGCAGAACCTGGTGGGCATCGCCCCGCTGAAGTTCGAGACGGCGGCATCGGTCGCCGGCACCCTCGCGGACCAGGTGGAACAGCACCTGCCGGACGACTTCCAGGCCCACCTCTACCGCCGGCTCGCCGAGACCGGCACGGTCGAGGCGACCGCGGCCGTCGTGAACGCCTTCCCGGTGGACCGCCTGGTCACCGTGCTGGTCGGCGACGCCTCGGCCATCGAGGAGCCGGTGAAGGCGCTGGGCATCGGCGACGTGCGGGTGGTCTCCGGCTGACGCCGTCCGATCCGGCGGCGGCCGGGCACGCGACCGACGGGCGCCCGAGTGGGCGGGGCCCCCGTCCGGCCGTCGCATGCCCGGCCGCCCAACGGCGCCCTGCCGCCGGGCCTGGCACTGCCCCTTGATCGGGCGGTGCGGAACCCGCCGCGCAGGTCCCGCCGTGTAGACCCCGCGGTGCAGAGCCCGCGGTGCAGACCAGTTGTACGGGCGTTCCGTACGGATTCGCCGTACGAAGCTGTTGCGCGGAGCCTTGGCGTACGGAGCCGTCGTACGCGTCGCTCCGTACGACAGGGAGCGCGGGCGGGGCCGCGCGCGTGGGCGGGTGGGTGGATGCCACGGCGGTCACGGCGACGGGCCTGAGTGCCCGAGACGGACTGAGTTCCTGAGACGGGCCTCCGCCTGAGCCGCTGACCGCCTCGCGCGCGTGCGCGCGCGTACGGGGAGTGCAAGGCAAGGGAGTGCGAGGAAAGTGGGGGCGGGCGCGGCGCGCGGAGCCCTGGTACGGCCTCGTACGCCCATATCGCCCGTGTCGCCTACCGGATTCACGAGGCGTCACGGGGCGCGGGAGCCGGCGGGGCGGCCGGTGCGTGGCGTCTGGTGAGGGGGCCGGGCGCGAGGCCGGGCGAGCGGGGCGCGGGCGCTCTGTTGCTGACGGAGCGTTAAGGAGCCGCGGAGTCAAGAGGGAATCCAGGGGCTTTCGGTATGTCTGGTTTGCTGGAGAGGCTGCCCATCTGCCGTGTGGCGTGCGCAACAAACAGCCGGTTCTGTTTGCCGATCAAAAGTGGTCCCGCTTAGCGTCAGGGCCGTTGTTCGTCACGCATCCGCCACATCCGTGGCACCGGACAACCATCGCCGAGTCCCTCTGGTGCGAGCCGAGGGAGCCGGGGACCCAAATCCCCTGGGGTGAATCGGCCGCCATCCTCTCGCGGGGCGTGGTGACCGTAGGAGACCTTCCTGCTCCGAACCCGTCAGCTAACCCGGTAGGCGAGAGGGAAGGAAAGGAGCACGCCTCCTCATGGCGTTCACCCGTGCCACCGGGCGGCACCGTCGCCCCACCCGTTTCGCCCGTAGCAGTGCGAATGTGGCGGGTATGGCCACTCTCGCCGCCTCCGGAGTCGTCGCCGGCATCGCGGCGCCCGCGATGGCCGCTTCCGGTGCCGATGCGTCGCCGGAACTTCAGGACACCGGCCTGCGCCAGGCCGTGACCCTGAACGACAACATCGCCGACAAGATCGGTGCCCAGGCTGACGCCCAGTACACCGCCGCCGAGCAGGCCGCGGCGGAGCAGCAGGCGGAGGAAGAGGCGCGCCAGCAGGCCGCCAAGCACGCCGCCGAGGTGAAGCGGAAGGCGGAGGAGGCCAAGCGCAAGGCCGCCGCCGAGGAGGCCAAGAAGAAGGCCGCCGCCAAGAAGGCCGCCGAGGCCAAGGCCGCCGCGGAGCGCGAGGCCCAGCAGAAGGCCAGCGAGCAGGCGAGCCAGACGGAGCAGACCGGGCAGTCCCGTGCCTCCCGCACCACCGAGCGCGCGGCGATCGGCAGTTACGTTTCGCCGATCGCGGGCAGCTACGTCTCCACCCAGTACAAGGCGTCCGGCGGCAACTGGTCCTCCGGCAGCCACACCGGCATCGACTTCCACGCCAGCACGGGCACCACGGTGCGTGCCGTGGGCGCCGGCACCGTGGTCGAGGCCGGCTGGGGCGGTGCGTACGGGAACAACGTCATCATCAAGATGAACGACGGCACCTACACCCAGTACGGCCACCTGCACAGCCTCTCCGTCTCGGTCGGCCAGACCGTGGCGCCGGGCGAGCAGATCGGCATCTCGGGCAGCACGGGCAACTCCACCGGCCCGCACCTGCACTTCGAGGCCCGCACCTCCGCGCAGTACGGCTCGGACATCGACCCGCTGGCCTACCTCAGGTCGCACGGCGTCAACATCTAGCCCCGGTTCACCACGCTTGGCCGGCCACCGCCCGCGGTGGCACGGTGGCGGTGTGCGCGCCCTTGCGCGCGGCCCCGCCGGGCGCCCCCATGCCGCGCGAGCGGCCCGCCCGGTCACGGCCCACCGCCCACCCGGCACTCGTTCTCCCGCCAAGGCCCCGGCTCCCGAAGCCGGGGCCTTCGGCGTGCCCCGCGCGCGTGCCCGCCCGTACGCGCCGACCACGGGCGCCAAACCCGGTGCGGGCCGCACGTTCGGGTGCGGGCAGGGGCAGTGCGGGCGTACGCGCGTGCGGGCGCGCGCGGGAGTTGGGGATTACGGCGCGGGCGCGTCGATGCGCACCCGGTCGCGGTCGTCACCGTCCTCGGAGAGGAAGGACGCCAGGGCCTGGCCCTGTTCGGCGACCGCGGTGCGGTCGGTGCGCGAGAGCCGGCGCAGCGGTGTCACGCGGACGGTGCCGTCCCGGACGGTCCAGGTCGCCGCGACGGTGCCGTCGACCAGGACGAAGCGGGCGCCGGTGACGGACAGCCCGCGGTGCGCGTCGTCGATGATCCGGCTGCGGTCGTGGTAGCCGAGCACCGCGTTGTCGAACGCGGGCAGGAAGCGTACGGGGGCGGGCGTGTCGGCGTCGGGGCGCGGCGCGTCCGGGAGGTCGAGGAGTTCCCGGCCCCGTTCGTCGCGGAAGGTCACCAACTCCGGGCGCAGGGCGCGGATCGCCGCGGGCAGCCCGGCCACGCCGCACCAGGCGCGCACGTCAGCCGATGCGGCCGGGCCGAAGGCGGCCAGGTAGCGGCGCACCAGCGCCTGCCCGACCGGGTCCGCGGCGTCCGGGGCCAGGGGGTCGACCGGGCGCCCGAGCCAGGACGCCAGCAGCACGTTGCGCACGCCGGCCCGGGCGCGCCACACCCCGCGCGGCGGCAGCTGGGCGGTGGGGACGAGCGCGGCGACCACCAGTTCGCCCAACGCCCGGGGCACGACGGTCGGCCAACGCTCGGCGAGCGCCCGGGTGAGCTCGGCGTTCGAGCACGGCCCGGCGTCCAGCTTGGCCCGGCCGGCCGCGGCGAGTTCATCGAGGTCGACGCCGTCGAGTTCGCGACGGTAGGCACCCAGGGCGCGCTGGAGCAGCATGGCGTCGTGCCGGGACCGCCAGGCCAGCGCATCCTCGGCGGTGACCAGGTGAACGGTGCGGCGCATCAGGGCGGTACGCACCACCCGCCGCTCCACTAGGAGGTCCGAGAGCGCCCCAGGGTCGAAGGCGCGCAGCCGCGACCACAGGCCGACGAATGGTTCCTGCGGCTCCTGCGCCTGGAGTCCGCCCAGGTGCGCGACGGCGTCGGTGAGCGGGACGTCGGCGCGGGCGAGCAGGAACTGCCGGGCCAGCGACGCCCGCCCCAACGCCCTGGTGCCGAGAACGCTCACCGGCCCCCCGCCCCGTGCAACGCCGGTACGGGCCGACGGGCGGCGGCCTGCTTCGCGGTGCTGGCGGTGGGCCGCCACGGGGCGGCCGGCGGTCCCGGTTCGCTGGTCTTCACGATGCGGTCGGTCCTCTCCCGGTGCTGATGAAAGCTGTGGGGTGATGGGTGATGGGTGATGGGGATGGGTGATGGGTGATGGGGGTGGTGGGGCGGGCGTGGGTGGTGGAGCTGTTGCGCGGGGCCCCGCCGGCTTCGCGGGTTGCGAACGGGGCGCCTGCTGGCCATTCTTGCCGGCCTTGCGGTCAGCTTCTGACCGCGATCCGCTGCTGGTGCCGTTCGGCTGCCGAGTGGGCGCCGGTCGAGGCTCGCGGGCGCGCCGTGGGCGATGTGTGCCTGGTCCCCGCCACGCCGGGCTGCAACGACCTCGCGTACGCGCGCGCATGAGGACGGAGGGCGCGGCCCGAAAACCTCGCGCGCCTACGCGTGCGCGAGGGGCGGCCTCCACGGGGTGCTGCCTGCACTGCCTACGGGCCCGACAGCGCCTGGCCGGATGGTGCGGACCTTCGCGCGCGTCACGCGCGCGGCAGGCAGCGCAGGCACGGGGCGTGCGTGGATTGCTCCGCGGGTACGGGACCTGCCTGCCGGACGGCCGTACGCGTAGCGGGCAGGCGCCGCGTCCACGGGGTGCCGGCCGTACTCGCCCGACCCGGCTGGGGGGAGGGGTAGGCGTACGGGGGAAGCCGAGCCCCCCGGGGGGACGCCTCGGGTGATGGACCGGAGGGCCGTACCGGTCGACTGGGTGGGCCACGGCCCCGTGCCCCGTGCCGCGTGCGGCGCCCGCTCCGTGCCGAGCGGGGCACCTGCCCCGTGCTCCGTGTGCGCGCCCTGTCGCCCCGGTGCACCGTGCGCGCTCCGTACGGCATCGCCTCCGTGCGGCGTTCCCCACCCGGTGCGCCCGCGGCGTCCGGGGCCGTCCTGCCCGTGCGGGTGAGGGCTCACGCGGCGCAGTACTGCCGGGCCCGGCCCGTACGGCGCTGCGTCCCGCGCCAGGCGCGCGAGGTTCGCCGAACCCGTCCTGCGCCACGCGCGCGAGGGGCCCGCCGCGCTCGGGACCTGCGGGCGTGCCAGGTACCCGCGCCGTACCGCGTTCCAGACGCCCGGTGCACCCGGCGCCCCCCCCGGGCCCCACACCGCGCCCAGCGCAGAGCACATACAGCAGGGCCGCGGTGACGTGCATCCGTCACCGCGGCCCTGTCGTGCGCTGGAGAGCGAGTCAGACCGTCTCCGGGAGCTCCTCAAGGCCCTCGGCGACGAGCTTGGCCAGGCGGTCGAGCGCGGCCTCGGCGCCATCGGCCTCGGAGGCCAGGACGACCTCTTCGCCACCCTGCGCGCCGAGTCCGAGGACGGCGAGCATCGAGGCGGCGTTGACCGGGTCGGCGTCCGGCTTGGCGATCGTCACGGGGACGCCGGAGGCCGTCGCGGCGCGGACGAAGATGGACGCGGGGCGAGCGTGCAGGCCCTCTGCCCAGCCGACGGTGACGCGGCGCTCAACCATGGTGTTGCCCTTCAGGTGGTTTTTGTTGTCTAGACCAGTCTCTCACGGGGCGCGGAGTGCTCCGGCGGGGCCCATGCACAGCCTGCCCCGCCACAACGGAGTGCGCGAGTCGGACCGTTGTCGGTCCCCCCGCATAGGCTGGACGCATGGAAACGCCGGCCGAGCACGCCTATCCGACCCACTGGGAAGCGGACGTGGTGCTCCGTGACGGCGGCACCGCCCAGATCCGCCCCATCACCCCCGACGACGCGCAGCGGCTGGTCGACTTCTACGAGCACGTGTCGGACGAGTCGAAGTACTACCGCTTCTTCGCCCCGTACCCCCGCCTCTCCGACCGTGACGTGCACCGCTTCACGCACCACGACTACGTGAACCGGGTCGGTCTCGCGGCGACGGTCGGGGACGAGTTCATCGCCACCGTCCGCTACGACCGGATCGACGACCGCGGGCTGCCCGCGTCGGCGCCGGCCGACGAGGCCGAGGTCGCCTTCCTGGTGCAGGACGCGCACCAGGGGCGCGGCGTGGCCTCCGTCCTGCTTGAGCACATCGCGGCCGTCGCCCGCGAGCGCGCGATCCGGCGCTTCGCCGCCGAGGTGCTGCCCGCCAACACCAAGATGATCAAGGTGTTCACGGACGCGGGCTACACCCAGCAGCGCAGCTTCGAGGACGGCGTGGTCCGGCTGGAGTTCGACCTGGAGCCCACGGCGCGGTCGCTGGCCGTGATGCGGGCCCGGGAACAGCGCGCCGAGGCGCGTTCGGTGCAGCGGCTGCTCGCGCCCGGTTCGGTGGCGGTCATCGGCGCCAGCCGGCGGTCGGGCGGCGCCGGCCGCGCGGTCCTGGGCAACCTGCTCGCCGGTGGCTACACGGGCCGGGTGTACGCGGTCAACTACGCCTTCCCGGCCGGGCCGTCCCGGCTGACGGGCACCGACCTCGCGGAGGCACAGCGGGCGGCCGGCGCACACCCGGGCACGGACCGGTCCGCCGGCGCGCCCGACGGCGGAGCGGCGACCCCGTTGCGCACGGCCGGTGCGCCCACCCCCGCTGGCGGTGGCACGGCGGTCCCCGCGCGCGGGGGCGACGGCGGCGGTGCGGCGGACGCCCAGCAGGGCGCCGCCGACGGGGCGCGGACTACCACCGGCCCGCAGCAGGGTCCGGGCGGCGCCCGCCCCGCGCCCGGGGACCTCCCGCGCCCCGCACCACACGCGGGCGGGCGAGGTCAGGCCGCCGTGCCGGCGGACCAGGCCGACCCCTCGGCCGCCGGGACCGCCCGCCCGGCCGCCGGGACCGCCGCGTCGACCGGTCCCGCCGCTGGTGACGAGCCCGACACGGGAGTCGAGCCGGTCGCCGATGAGCCGGGCGTCGCCGCGTACCGCTCGGTGCGGGACATCCCCGACCCGGTGGACCTGGCCGTCATCACGGTCCCGGCCGAGCAGGTGCCGGCCGTGGTCGCCGACTGCGGCGAGCACGGCGTGCAGGGCTTGGTCGTGGTCTCGTCCGGGTACGCCGAGAGCGGGCCCGAGGGGCTGGAGCGGCAGCGGGAACTGGTCCGCCAGGTCAGGTCGTACGGGATGCGGCTGATCGGCCCCGGCGCGCTCGGGGTGATCAACACCGCCGACGGCGTGCGTCTCAACGCCTCCCTCTCGCCGCAGCGGCCACCGGCGGGGAACCTCGGTCTGTTCACCCAGTCCGGCGCGATCGGCATCGCCCTGCTGTCCGGCCTGCACCGGCGCGGCTCCGGCCTGTTCGGGATCTCCACCTTCCTCTCGGCCGGCAACCGCGCCGACGTGTCGGGCAACGACCTCCTCCAGTACTGGCACGACGACCCCGACACCCAGGTGGCGCTGTTCTACCTGGAGTCCATCGGCAATCCCCGGAAGTTCACCCGGCTCGCCAAGCGCACGGCGGCGCTCAAGCCGGTGGTGGTGGTCAAGGGCGCCCGGCACAGCGGCAGCGAACCGCCCGGGCACGCGGTGCCCACCACGCGCATCCCCGACGCCACCGTCTCCGCGCTCTTCCGGCAGGCCGGTGTGATCCGCGTGAGTACGGTGACCGAACTCGCCGACGTCGGCCTGTTCCTCGCCGCCCAGCCGCTGCCGCGCGGCCCCCGGGTCGCCATCCTCGGCAACTCGGAGTCGCTCGGCCTGATCACCTACGACGCCTGTCTGACCGACGGGCTGCGCCCGCTGCCGCCCCTCGACCTGACCACGGAGGCCGAGCCCGCCGACTTCCACGCGGCGCTCGCCAGGGCCCTCGCCGACGACCTGTGCGACGCCGTCGTCGTCACGGCCATCCCGGCCGTGGACGGCGGCTCGGCGACGGAGCTGGCGCAGGCCATCCGGGAGGCCATCGCGCAGAGCGGGGCGGCCAAGCCGGTCGCCGTGGTCCACCTGGAGATCCCCGGGCTCGCGGCGGCCCTGGCCCAACCGGACGCCCCGCACCCCGCCGCCCAGCCGCCGTACGAACCGCCGACGGCGCCCCACGCGCGGGCGGGCGCGGGCGAGGCTGCGACCGACGACACGACCGAGGCCACGACCGAGGAGGCCACCGAAGTCACCACCGAGGCCGCGGCGACCGTCGGCGGGACGCCGGTGGCGGACGGCGCGGCGGTGCGCGCCGCCGGGGGAGCGGCCCCGGGCGCCCGGCCGACCCCCGGC